>JAFMMH010000128.1 GCA_017851655.1 Flavobacteriaceae bacterium | reverse complement strand
GTAAAGACAGTTGAGATGGATGTGTCTGGACGGCTTTTGATACCAAAAGACTTAGTTCACTATGCTCAAATTAGCAAAGAAGTTGTGGTTTCATCCACAGTTAATATTCTAGAGATTTGGGATAAGTCGCTTTATGAAAATGCGATAGACGAAGCAGCACTAGATTTTGGCGTTTTGGCCGAAGAAGTTATGGGAGATAAAAATGACGACTCAATATCATAATCCGGTACTCCTTCAGTCTGCTCTTGAGGGACTGAACATAAAGCCTAAAGGGACTTATGTCGATGTAACTTTTGGTGGAGGTGGCCATTCTCGGGCCATTATTAATCAGCTTGATACTGAAGGACGATTGTTTGGTTTTGATCAAGACCAAGACGCTATATCAAATAAGATTGAGGATGATCGTTTCGAGTTGATTGCAGCTAATTTTGGACATCTTATACAATATTTAAAATTCCATAGAGTGAATTCTGTGGATGGGATCTTGGCTGATTTTGGAGTTTCTTCTCATCAATTCGATACCTCGGAGAGAGGGTTCTCTATTCGTAGTGAAGGCCGTTTGGATATGCGAATGAACCAGTCTCAAGATTTGGACGCATATGCTGTCATTAATTTATATGAAGAAGAACAATTGGCGACTATTTTTTCAGCATATGGAGAGTTACGAAATGCCAAAGCACTTGCGAGAGCTATTGTAGTTGCAAGAACCGATAAGAAAATTGTAACAACGCTAGATTTAATTGCTATTGTAAAATCTTTAGTACCACAGCGCATCGAAAATAAAATCCTAGCGCAGCTTTTTCAGGCTATACGAATTGAGGTGAATGCTGAGTTAGAAGTTCTTCAGTCTTTTTTGCTTCAAGCAATAGAGGTTTTAAAGCCTGGAGGCCGATTAGTTTGTATATCATATCATTCCCTTGAGGATCGATTGGTCAAGCGGTTTTTTCAAACTGGAAATTTTGAAGGTGAAGTAAAAAAAGATTTTTATGGAAACCCAATTGTCTCTGTCAAAAAAATTGGAAAGTTAACGGTGCCCACTGAAGAGGAAATCAGAAGTAATGGTCGCGCTAGAAGTGCAAAATTAAGAGTAGCTGAAAAAATATGAAGAAGTTGCTATCCATACTGAATATTGATTTTTTGATTCATAACGATGCTTTAAAAAATTGGCGTATGATTTTGTTTTTATCTGTGCTTACACTTGTGATGATCTCTAGTGGACATAGTGCGGATAGAAAGATTTTTAAAATTGCAGCACTTAATTCAGAATTGAAAACGTTAAAAAGTGATTTTATAGAGGCTAAAAAACAGTTGTTGGTTTTGAGAAAAGAAACCAATGTGATACGAATTTTAGCTGATAAAGGCATAGGCCCAGCAAAGTCCCCACCGATTAAAATTTTAGTTATCAATGAATGAGTTGAACCAAAATGATGGATTTAAAAAATCAAGATTTTATCTATTGATTGGTTTTTTAGTGCTATTTGGTTTCGTACTTATTGGAAAACTAATTTACCTCCAATTTTATTCAAACAATGAGGGTCTGGGAATTGCTCCAGAGACATTAGTGAAAAATGTAATTCTAGAGCCCAGTAGAGGTGATATCTATGCTGCAGATGGTAATATTTTAGCAACTACTGTAGCACGCTATGCTTTGTATTGGGATGCAGTTACTCCTTCGAATTCTGTTTTTAACACTAATAAAAAAGCACTTTCCGATTCTATTGCTGCACTTACTAATCAGACTCCATCAGACGTTTTGAAAGGTATAGAAAGAGCACGAAATATAAAAAGTAGGTATTACCCGATAGCCAAAGACATTTCTTATGCGACTTATAAACGCTACAAATCCTTTCCAATCTTCAATAAAAACACCTACAGAGGAGGATTGATAGTAGAACAAGAATTAAAAAGAGAGCATCCTTTAGGTAAAATAGCCGAACGGACAATTGGATACGAAAAGAAAGATAAAGACGGCACATATTTTAGAGTAGGTTTGGAGGGAGCATTTTCTCAGTATTTGAGGGGCGATTCGGGCTTACGTTTAAAACAAAAAATCGCAAATGGTCAGTGGAAGCCAATAAGTGACTCCAATGAAAAGGAACCTACCGAAGGTTATGATCTTCATACAACTTTAGACGTAAATATTCAAGATATCGCTCACAATGCGCTTTTAGAACAGTTGGAGTATTATGAAGCAGATCATGGAACTGTAGTCGTAATGGAGGTGAAAACAGGTGCAATAAAAGCAATAGCAAATTTGGGAAGAACAACAGATGGAAAGTATTTTGAAAAATTAAATTATGCTGTAGGAGAGGCTCACGAACCTGGATCTACATTCAAGCTGATGGGCATGATTGCAGCCTTGGAGGATAAGGTTATAGATGAAAATAGTTTAATCGAAACAGGAAACGGTGAGATGACTTTTTTCGGAAAATACAAAGTTAGAGATTCAAAAAGAGGGGGCTATGGAACGATTAGCGCAGCGCATGCTTTTGAGGTTTCTTCAAACGTAGGCTTAGTTAAAATTGTTTACGATAACTACAAAGACAATCCCAAACAATTTGTAGACCGTCTGTACAATATGGGTCTGAATAAAAATTTAGGTTTACCAATACTCGGGGAAGGTG
>JAFMMH010000127.1 GCA_017851655.1 Flavobacteriaceae bacterium | reverse complement strand
AATGGTTGATGTCCTCTTTAACGAATTGGTAATTGGAAGCACGTTCACAATCGCTTACAAGGGCTAAATTTGCAGCATAAGTCAACGCATCCAAATTTACGATTTGGGAATTAGGATACTTATTTACCATTCTCCTTACAAGGTGTGATCCAATAAAACCGGCACCTCCAGTGATCAAAATGGATTTAAAATTCTTCATTATTTTTTATGCTTTTTATACAATCTAGAAGGGCGTCTTCCCAATTTCTGCTGTTCAAAGATAAGTTCTTTTCCATTCTTTGAGTATCCAGCACCGAATTCATCGGCCGTTTGGCTAATGCAGGATATGCTGAACTTAGAATGGGCTTAACCTCACAATCATTACCGCTTATTTCGACAATCTTTTGGGCAAAACCAAACCAATTTGTTTCTGGACCTTGGGCAAAATGATATGTATTTTGTTTAAATAAGCCAGGATGATTAAGGCTGGCTAATATTGCTTTGGCTAAGTCAATCCCATAGGTGGGTTTTCCATATTGATCGTCCACTACATTTATTTCTTTTTTTGTTTTAGATAATTTAAGGATCGTTTTTACAAAATTCTTTCCGAAGGGACTAAACAACCAAGAAACTCGAAAACATACGTTTTGGCATTTGGATTTGGCAAGAACTGCCTCACCCGCTAATTTACTTTTACCATAAACGCTTAATGGATTTGTAGCGTCTTTCTCAAAATAGGAGCCCATTTTATTTCCATCAAAAACAAAATCTGTTGAAAAATGAATAAGAGTTAAGCTTTTTTTTTCTGCAAAATCAATCAAATTTTGAACTCCTTCTACATTAATTTTATTGGCTTCTGAAGTTTCTTTTTCAGCTTGATCTACTTGAGTATACCCCGCGCAATTGATGATGCCGTCAAAGGGTTGGTTTTCAAAATAACTCTTTAAGGTTTGGGGTTGGGTAATGTCTACTTCAAAACGAGAAGCAAAAAAAAGGGTGCATTCAGAAAATTCGTTAGCAACTGACTTAAAACATTGTCCTAATTGGCCTCCTGCACCTGTAACCAAATAACTAGGCATATAAGTTATCTTTATAATCAAATAGTGGTGCTTCAACTAAAAACGGATGCTTGGTGTCTTTTTCAGACTGAATCCATTCTTCTTGCGGAAGTTGCCAATCTATGGCTAAAGTAGGATCATTTGGCGCAATGCTTCCTTCACTTTCAGGATGGTAATACTGGTCAACTTTATAGGTAAAAAGAGAAGTTTCAGTCAGTGTAATATAACCATGCGCAAAGCCTTTAGGAATAAATAATTGCAGTTGATTTTCTGCACTAAGCTCCTGGGTAAAATGTTGACCAAAGGTGGGTGATCCTTTCCGAATATCTACCACAACATCCAAGACCTTGCCTTGAAGAACCCCAACTAGTTTTGACTGACTGAATGGTGGTAATTGATAGTGTAATCCTCTTAAAACTCCTTTTTTAGAAAAGGTTTGGTTATCTTGACAAAACTGAATTTGCTTGCCAGTAGCATCCTCAAAATTGTTTTGATTAAAACTTTCCATAAAACTCCCTCTAAGGTCTGTATGTTGAATAGGCTTTAAAAGCCATACTTCTTTAAAAAGAGTAGGAATTGCGGTCATTGACTAAGTTCAATTTACTCTAATTAACTAGAGAATGAATACGGTAAAAATAGCTAAATTTTTTGTGGAAAAGAATCCCCCTAAAGTTTAGAGGGTTTTGGACTGCATTATCCGTATCGGGCAATAAGGTAATCCCCATATGAGGAACCTTGAAGGCTTTGAGCATTTTCTAGCAATTGGACTTTAGTGATATAGCCTTTCTCATAAGCAACTTCTTCCAGACAGCCTATCTTTAATCCTTGGCGTTTTTCGATAGTCTCTATGAATTGACCTGCTTCCAATAGTGATTCATGTGTTCCCGTATCTAACCAAGCAAAACCGCGATCCAGGGTCTCCACTTGGAGCTTTCCTTCTTTAAGAAAATGTTGGTTAACAGATGATATTTCCAACTCTCCCCTAGCAGAAGGCTGAATCGTTTTGGCTATGGCAACTACTTCGTTTGGATAAAAATAAAGCCCAACTACAGCTTGATCACTTTTGGGAGTTTCTGGTTTTTCTGAGATAGAGATTGCTTTTCCAGTTTCATCAAACTCAATGACCCCATAACGTTGTGGATCTTTAACTGAATATCCAAAAATGGTAGCTTGGGCTCCCATATGGGTTCGCTCTACAACAGCTTCCAGCTGTGAAGAAAAGTCCAAGCCATAAAATATATTATCTCCTAAAATTAAACATACCGAATCTTGTCCAATAAACTCTTCTCCCAGTAAAAAAGCTTCAGCCAATCCTTTTGGTTCTGGTTGTATTTTATATAGAATCGTAATCCCCCACTGACTTCCATCTCCCAATAAGCGTTCGTATTGCTTAATATCCTCTGGTGTACTGATCAAAAGGATCTCTCGTATTCCTGCCAACATCAAAACAGACAATGGATAATAGACCATAGGCTTGTCATAAACCGGGAGCAGTTGTTTTGAAACTCCTAGAGTTACGGGGAATAATCGTGAACCAGTGCCGCCGGCTAGAAGGATGGATTTCATTTTTCTATTCCAGCTTTACAATTAAACATGCTCTGAGACCCTATAAACACTGGATTTTCTTTGTTTTTTAACATAGAATAACGTATCTTA
>JAFMMH010000047.1 GCA_017851655.1 Flavobacteriaceae bacterium | reverse complement strand
ATTTTAAAATTTGCTGAAATTGTTTCTGTCTCTGGCGGATCTACCTTGTTGAGAAACAATCTAGAAAAATCATCTGAGAATACATTTCAAGTTTGGAAATGGAGAGTTGAGGATGCTCCTAGTTTTGCCTCTGCCTTTACTGATTTGATCAAAGCATTCCCACAGCAAGGCTATTTATCACTGGGGCAGTTCACTCATGGAATTAGCTCTGATGGTGAGTCACATTATGTTTATATTACCCACAAAGACTATGCGGCAGCTCTAAATTGGGGACCTAAGACTGCATCACAACAGGAAGCTTTTATCAAATTTCAAAAGATAACTAATAAGTTTTCCAATTTTCTTGGATCAATGACACTCTATAAAATGAAATCTTGGTAAGAATAAATTAATTTGAGTCAAAGCCCTCCCAAAAGGAGGGTTTTTCTTTTTATACCATAGGAGAAAATTTATTCAAGTAATTTGTGAATATTTTTTGTATTCCTATAATTCTCAATATATTAGTAATCTAATTAACCATTAAATCAATTTTTATGAATGTAGCTAAAAACATTAAAAAAGTACGTGTCCATGATGCAATCTGTGGAATATTATATTTAGTAAGCGTAGGATTAACAATTCAGACTGGAAATATAGACTTTCTTTACATTGCGATAGCAGTTGGAGTATTACAGGTTATAAGTCCTTTTACTAAATTTTGTCCTGTATATTTTACTTTGAATAAATTGATGAGTGATACGGATCCAATGCAAAATGGCAAATAATTGATAATTTACAACCCTCCTTTAAGGAGGGTTTTTTTTTAAACCTATAAATACAACCCAAATCCATTCTTCTCTAATTTAGAGTTATTGTGCTACACAATTAAAGTCACTTGGGCATTTTAGCAACCAATTCGTTTACAAATTTTAATAGTTAAAACAGGAGTTGAATTTAAAAAACAGCATATTTTGTAAATAAAACTTTACATTTAAGATATTTCCATTAAATTTGTAAATAAAACTTTACAAAATGAAAGCAAAAAGGAGAAAGGTTATTATTCAATTAGCTATTTGGACTTGGACTTGGGTGGCAACATTAGCAATAGCTACTTTTGGGCCAAACTATTTATGGGAGGATAGGACAATATTGACGATTTGTGCGGTTCTTTTAAATTTATTAAATGGTGGTTTAATGATTCATGCTAATAGAAATCTCTTTAATCATTATGATGAATTGGAGCGGAAGATACATCTAGAATCAATGGGTTTTACTCTAGGAGCTTCAGTAGTGTTTGGTATATCTTATGCTCTGGTAGATCAGTTGGACCTTATTCATTCGGATGCTAAAATTGGAATATTGGTGTTTTTCATAGGAATTACCTACATGATTTCCCTGTTAATCAATAGAAAGCGCTATTTGTGAAAAATGATGTAAGAAACTTGAGAAGGTCTAAAGGAATGACTCAGGAAGAACTTGGAGAAATGATAGGGGTCTCACGACAAACTATAAACGCCATAGAGAAAGAAAAGTTTGATCCAAGTCTAAATACTGCATTTAAAATGTCAAGGGTATTCCAAACTACGATAGAAAAATTCTTTTTTTACGAAAAATAAGACTTGATAATTTTAAGATTAAGATAAAAAAGGCCTAAGAATTTTCTGAGTGAGAAAAACGCCCATTTTTTGATCTTCGCTTCTCTCTTTTAAGAGCAAGTTCAAAGTCTTTATAAGTATAACGTTTCCCATCAACGAAAACAGTTTTTATACCGTCAGGGAAATCCATATGAAGTATTCTTTTTTTCATCGATTAACTAAATTATACTGTTTTTAGATTTAATCAAAATTTATATCTAAAAAATTTAATATCAATAACTTAAAATTAAATCATCAAAGCTATTTTATACCTTTTATGTCTAATTATTTAAACTTAACCCCAACATTTAATTAATATAGTATATAAAATACTTAAAAAGATTTAAATTTAAATAATCATTAAAACTTTAAATCATAAAAAAATGAAGAAAATTATTTTAGTAACTTTTTTGAGTTTCGCATTCATCTCATATTCCCAGATCGCAGCATATCACATGGTCTATGTTAAAGCAGAAGATCAGCCAAAATTTGAGTCTATTGAAAAAAATTACATGTCAAAGATGGCTCAAGCCGCTGTAAATGATGGGCAATTTTCATATTGGGCTTTAGAGAAATTAATTCATCCAATGGTTCCTATTGGAGGGAAATTAAATTTTGGCTTAGTTGGAAACTGGTATCAGTTTGTTATTGTTTACCCAAACATGAAGTCTTATCTCAATTCTGGCCCTTGGTGGGCAAATGCAGGAGAAAAACTAGGAGTTCCACAAGAGATGTTATCCTATAACGCCGAACAAGGAGGAATGTATGTATGGACGATTGAAGATTCTGTCTTTGGGAGTCAACCAGCAAAGTTTAGTGTTTATAATTTTGGGTTTGCAGAAGAAGCACAAACCTTTTTGGATAATCAAAAGCCTTACATGAAGAACTTTGAAAATCAGATGAAAAAGAATGAAAAAGGAAGAGCTGGATGGGTTTCTGGACATCGCCTCTCGCCAAAAAATTTTGGTGAGCATAACGTCATGACATGGGATGGTTTTTTAACTCTAGAAGATGCAATAAATCATCTCAATTATAAAGAATCTAAAAAAAATTATGTGGAATTAGGAATGCCGTCAGGATTCGATTTAAAGTTAGTAGCTGAAAAAATTACTGAAACTACAAACTAGCAAGCTCTTTTTAAAAACGAAACCCTCCCCTGTGGAGGGTTTTTCATTTAAACGAATTAAGGGGTTTCAAATGATGAAGCAGGAAGACCCTCTTTATTAAAAAGAGTAGCCTCAAAATAATTTTTCCAACCGTATCGAACCCTTTTAGGGTTTTTAACCTTATTTGAAGAAACGCGTATTTTATCACCAACAATTTTGGCTTTTGCAGGGAAAAAAGAGCCATTTTCTGTCGCTATTTCAAAACCTAATAAGTCATTTTTTGCTATCAATCCAGATCCTATATAATCAAAACTCAAGTCGATATAAGTAGTATGCAGACTTTGATTTCGATAAAGGGGTCCTGTTTTTACCAAATCTTTTTGCCCATAATCGTTATGCAGTGCCAGTCGTGCTAAACGCAGACCGACATCTTGTTTATTTGCTGGATGGATATCTTTTTCTTCTCCAATATCCATGGTAATCGCCATCCCTGTATTATCTAAGGTCAACGTTTTTCGCTGCGCATCTCGTAGAGATTGTGAAGAGGCTTCTGGTGTGTATTCGTAAGGAGCAATTTGTACAAAATAAAAGGGGAATTCAGCATTCCATCGTGCTCTCCAATCGTTAATCATCCCCGAAAACAAGGTTTGATATTCTTGATGATTTCCCACATTACTTTCCCCTTGATACCATAAAGCACCCTTAATTGCATAAGGAATCACTGGTTGTACCATGGTTTGAAATAAAATACTGTACACATTAGGGTCATTTAACGATTGTCCTGTTTTTAAATTCGCTTGAATTTCTGCTTCATTTTTTAACAACGATTCAAAATCCAAATGGTGCTCTTGAATGGAAGTATTCAAGAAAAAGGCGTGATGCTTTAAACGCCAGCTTCCTTTATCCAACTGCTGCTTTTTATCTTGAGTTTCTAGAAAAGCAGCACCCCTAAAAGCTCCATCACCTGAAGTATCTATTATGCGAATCGCTAATACATTTCCTTCCTTTTTAAGTAAACCTTCTGGAATTTTGTAGGACCTATCTAAACAGCAAGCAAGAGTATTCCCAATTAAGGTGCCATTGATATAGGTATAGTCGAAATCATCTATTCCTCCATTAACAATAAAATTGTAGGCCAAGTCGGGGTCTTCAACATCAAAAGTTTTGCGTAACCAAAGTACTCCATTCTCGGCATAAGTCCCTTTTCGGAAGAATTTTTCATAAGTGATAAACTCCCCAGACGAACCACTAGCTTCAAAAGATTTCCAAGAAGAATCGTCAAACTCTGGAGTGGCAAAATCAAGGTCATTTAATTTAAAAGACTTCCACTCTTCAATATTTTCAGGAATAGAAAAACTCGGTGCGCCTAGATACTTTTCATTGGCTTTTACAAGTTCTTGATTATTTTTAAAATTATTAGCTCGTATTGCCGAAACACCCCCTTGATCTAAAATCTCGTTTGCTTCACTTGCACTTGGCTCCATACTTGCAAGCTTTTCAATACTGGTCCATGCCTCTACTCGTGTTCCGCCCCAAGAGGTGTTCAAAATACCAATAGGAATTTGAAGTTTTTGATTCAATTCTCTCGCAAAAAAGTATCCAACTGCACTAAATTCCCTTACATTTTCGGGTGTGGTTACGTTCCACTTGGCATCATTTATATTGGTTCCATTTAAGTTTCTTGGTACTGTAAACATCCGAATATTAGGATAATTTGCATTTTCAATTTCCTCTGTTTGATTATTTATACGAGCATACATTGGCCACTCCATATTAGATTGTCCTGAAGTCAACCATACCTCTCCCAACATGACATCTTGAAAGAGGATATTTTGATCCATACTAGAAATTTTCATGTCATAAGGTCCGCCAAATTTGGGTGTAGAAATAGCAGCTTGCCAATTGCCACTTTCGGCAACTTTTGTTTTGACTTCATCTCCCCAACTTGCTGTAATAATAATCTCTGCTCCTGGCTCACCCGTCCCCCAAATTGGAACGTTTTTTTGCTGCTGTAGTACCATGTGATCTGAAAAAACTGGAGCTACCCGAAGTTGCTTTTTTTCCATTTGGCAATTAAAAAAAAACATGCTTGTAAAAACAATAAATATTTTTGAGTAAAAAGATGATTGCTTCATAGTTGATTTTAAAAGCTTAATATACGAAAAAGAGAGATTTAAGAATTAAATAGTTCTAAAATAGATAATTACGTTTCACTTTTAATTAGTAATTTGTAACCTAATCATAAACTATTCATTCTATGAAAAATCTTTTATTTTCACTTCCCTTAGTATTTTGTTTTGCAATTGCAAATGGACAAGAAACTTCAACATATGAATCAGCAACCTATATCAATGGTATAGCTGCAGCAGATGTTCCCCGATTTATTGAACTCCATAAAAAGTTTGCAGACCTAGCTGTAGGAGAAAACAGACTAGCAACAGGAGAATGGTTATTTAGACACTGGTATGGATCTGGACACACCTTCGTTATTTATGACCAATACAATAGTATGGAAGATTATATGGCAGATTCTGAACTGTACCTGGAGAATATCAAAGCAAAAATTGATGCCATGAAAGATGAAAGTGAAGTAGAAGCTATAAAAAAAGATTGGGTAGAATACAGAGCTTTTTCTGATGGACATACCGATGAAATTAGAGTTTCTAATTCTAAAACTGGCTTTCTAACTGTAGAAGACGTTAATTTTGATGTCCCTTTTGTTATGGTTGTTGGAAGCTATAATTCATCTGGAAACTGGTCTAAAATGGGTAATGCTTTTTTCGACTGGAGAATAAAGCCTGAAGTTGAAATAGGAAGTTCTATTGCAGGGGGAGTTTCATACCACTATATGGGTTCAGGTCCTGAAGTGGAAGTTTGGCAATGCTATAACTCTTTAGTAGATTTTGCAACTTCTGTAACTTCCACAACTCCTCAATCTGATGCAGCAAAAGAATCTAGTAAAACATTCTGGAGTTTGGTAAGTGGAAGTCATGAAGATCAAATCTATTTACACATCGGACATGTAGATACGGAAAAAGGAGTATTTGATTTAGCTGGACCAAATAAATAATGCTTTAAAACTGAACATCAAAAGCCCTCCTTTAGGAGGGTTTTTTTATGAATCTATTTTCTAGTACTCCAAACAAGTATTTGTACTTTTGATTATTGAAGAGTTAAAAATCAAATGTTATGAAAAAATTTCTATTCCTATTTTTAGTTGTCATCAGCTGCTCCAAACAACAAGATGAGGCTATCGACAGTGAAGTAGTCTCTCCCATTGAGGTAACTCCAGAAGTAGTGATACAAGACTTCGATAATGACACGATCTATAATAAAGTAAAACCAAATTTACTACAATCCTATTGGACCGCTTTTGTTAAATCTGCATCTTTATATGATGTAGATCTCTCATACATTGAGGACGTAACTTTTGTTTCTCAAGATCTTGGAGGAAGTACGGCAGGTATAGCAAACGGATCTTGTGAGGATTATGTACTGATTTTAGTAGATGAAACGGTCTTCAGAAATTTAACCACTGGAGAACAAATTTTCTTGATGTATCATGAACTAGGTCATGATGTATTTAATGCGTCACACGATGGGGGAGGATTAATGTCGCCTAATGTAAGATCATTAGAATACAAATTATTTCAAACTGAAGTAGAAGACTTTTTTACAGGCAAAGATTACATTGAATGGACTGATGAAGAATGTGAGTTTATAAGAGATCTCACTGACAACTAATGCACTACTTAGCTTTCCTCTGAAGATAAAATATTCCGAGACTAGACAAAAACATCAATCCTGCAGGTAAATATTTTATTGCATCATCAGCTACACTAAAGTGCATATACATTGCTCCAAGCATTAAAATACCCATAAGTGATGCAGAGGGGATGATTGTTTTTTCTTTAAAAAAACCTATAAGAAGACCCAAGGCAGCTAGAACTTTTAAACCCCCAATTAAATAAACCATAGTTTCGCTAAGTCCATAAACAGCAAATTCTTCAATCATATTTGAGGCACTTCCTCCTCTATAAATTGTAGCTTGGTTAAAACGGAAAAACCAAACATTCAGAACTACAAGAGAGACGACTAAAGAAAGTATGTTTTTTAAAATTTTCATTTTGTTGATTTTATGCTTTTTATAAAGATAAAGGAATTTATAGACATGTACACGAAAGCTGGTAAAGACTGAATTAAATCATCTTGAATTAAAATTCGGGTTACTAAAGCGCCAGCCATCATTGTTGCCAAAACCGCTGAACTCATTGAAAGCAATTTAATTTTATATAGACCTAAAAGAATTCCTGCACCTGCCAGTAGTTGAACAACCGCTATCAAAACTCGATAATCAGAAAACCCAAAGCGGACAAACTCATCTTTATAAAAAGGATCTATTAATGCCAATACTCCATAAATAAAATGAGAGATGCCAGAAAAAATTCTTAAAATCTTGTAAATCATTTTGCGAAACTAAACCTTCCACTTTTATTTCATTCTTTTTTTCTTTATTATTATTGATATAAAAATATCTCTAGAGTGAAAGTGAACTGGTTTTTCTTAATTTAGGCATACATCCATGATCATCAAAAAAACGTATATGCGTCATCTCTTATTCGTCATTTTAATTAGCACTTTTATTTCTTGTTCTCAACAAAAAACACCTCAGTCTGAATACATAATGGTATGGAACGATGAATTTGAACAAAATGAACCAGAGCTCGATTCATCAAAATGGTTTCTTGAAACTATAGGGCCAAACAATGGTTCATGGTACAATGATGAATTACAGCACTATACGAGCCGCACAGAAAATGCTGTAGTAAATGATGGATTCCTTACTATTACAGCAAAGAAAGAAGTGTATACTCATTCTGAAATAACTCTTCCCTACACTTCCGCAAGACTAAATTCCAAATTTTCTTTTACTTATGGTAAAGTTACTGTCAGAGCAAAGCTCCCTAAAGCTCAGGGTACTTGGCCCGCTATTTGGACATTAGGGAGTAACTATGAAGTTGTAGGATGGCCTGCTTGTGGCGAAATTGATATCATGGAACAACTCTTTGAAGATTTTGACATGATACAATGTGCAGTTCATACTCCAGATACTCACGGAGAAAATACCATAGTTAAACAGGTTAATGTCTCAGATGTTACTGAAAATTTTCATGAGTACGGAATGGAATGGACATCAGATAAAATTGATTTTTCCGTAGATGGAAAAGTTTATTTCACGTACAGTCCCAAAAACAAAACTTCACAGAACTGGCCTTATTACAACGATCAATATATCCTACTAAATGTTGCCATGGGTGGTAACCTAGGAGGAACAATTGATCCAAACTTTAATGAAGATACCATGGTTGTAGATTATGTTAGAGTTTATCAGAAAAAATAACTTTTAATTCAGAATAAAAAACTGAATCAGTATCTTCGCTTAAAATCTTTCATATGACCATTAAAGGTGTTGCAATTGTCGTCATTATCACCATGATCATCGTACTTGTTTTTGTCCTTAGAGACATGGCAAAATCCGAATAAATATCTTCTAAAGAAAATAAAAACATTCAACCCTTTTTTTATAAAAAAACATATTGTAATATTGCAATATGGGAATTACAAAAACAGAGGGCTTCACCTCTAAAGTTACAGACACTGCACTGATTTTTAAAGCGCTTGGGCATCCCGCTCGACTTGCTATAATGGAATATCTTGCAATGAGTCCTTCTTGCATCTGTAATGACATTGTAGATCAGATTCCTTTGGCACAACCCACAATTTCAAGACATCTTACAGAACTAAAGAACGCTGGACTTATTCAGGGCACAATAGAAGGTAAAAATATGTGCTATTGTATAAATGAAAAAAGATGGGCGGAACTGAAAAAACATATCAATCAGTTCAACCTCCCAATTATTGAATGAAACTCAAACTTACGGACAAATTAAACCCTTAAAATCATGAAACTTTCTGAATTAAAATCAATTTTAGACGAAATCGAAACAGTTGAATTTGAACTTCCTGATGGCAACTTAATTCCTCAACATTTTCATGTAACCGAAATTGGTCAAGTTGACAAACGCTTTATGGATTGTGGAGGTAAACTCAGAAAAGAATCTGTCATTAATTTTCAACTCTTTTCAGCAGATGATTATGACCATCGTTTGAGCGTTCAAAAACTAAAATCGATTCTAAAACAATCTGAACAAACACTCTTACTGGATGATTTGGAAATTGAAGTAGAGTTCCAATCTGATACAATTGGAAAATACCATCTTGATTTCGAACATTCTCGGTTAAAATTAGTCACTACTCAAACAGCCTGCCTTGCAACTGACAAATGTGGAATTCCATCTTTATCAAGTTCAAATTCAACACAAAATTCTTGTACTCCTGGTTCGGGCTGTTGTTAATCCTATTCATATAAATCAAAAGTAAATGTTTGCCAAACTAAACACTACATTAGCAGAAGCACTAAAGAAATCCATTGAAGAAGAACGGAAAGAAATTCTTAATGAGTTAATCGCTTATATTCAAGGGAAAGTTGATTCAAAACAAAAGGTATTACTCAATTTTATTTGCACCCATAATTCCCGTAGAAGTCAGTTTTCTCAAATATGGGCGCAAACTGCTGCTTCCTATTACGATATTGATGCAACTTGCTTTTCAGGAGGTGTAGAAGTAACTGCATTTAATGAGCGTGCAGTAGCTTCCATAAAGCGTAGTGGGTTTGAAGTCCAAACTGAAGGAGGAATAAATCCAAAATACATAGTACGATTTTCATTAGATTCAAATCCCATCATTACTTTCTCAAAGCTTTTTGATAATGAAACAGCTGCAAAAGAACCTTTTGCAGCTGTAATGACATGTGCTCATGCAGATGAAAACTGTCCTTTGATACCTTCTGCTGAAAAAAGGATTGCTGTGCGATATGAAGACCCAAAAGCCTTTGACGATACTCCAGAGGAAAATGCTAAATACGATGAAAGATCGCTGCAAATTGCCTCCGAAATGTTTTATGTATTTGGACAAATCCGTAAATAACGAAATTTTTAATCTATTATTTTTTGTAATTTTAAATTTAAAATAGATTCATTTTGCTTAAAAAAATCCCAATATCATCTTTTTACGCGCTGACTTTATTATTCATTCCATTTCTTGGAATGCAATTTTCTGAAGAAATAAATTGGTCTATTTTCGATTTCCTTTTGATGGGTGTGTTATTGTTTGTCCTAAGCTTAGGAATTCATTTTATTTTAAAAAAAACACTTGTACTTAATCTAAGAATTCTCTTCATTTCATTTGCAATTGTACTTTTCCTGTTTATTTGGGCAGAATTAGCCGTTGGAATAATTGACTCCAGATTTGCTGGCAACTGACTTCTGTAAAGCAAAAAAATTAATCATTCAAATATTATCCCCTAAATATGAAAACAAACACCTTCTGCCTCGTCCTTCTATTCATTATTGTCCTAAGTTCTTTCAATTCTTGTGCTACATTAAAAAAGCAAACTCCTAAAACAAAAAATTCTAAAGTAGAGCTTCCTCCTAATGTTCCTTCTAACAAGTATTCTAAAAAAAGAGGTTAGTTTTTACGATTATTTTTAGAGAAGAAATCTTTGAAAAAACTCAACGAAGTCTTCAAAAAACTGTAATTTGAAAACAAAACCATAAATCAATTCGTTTCACACTGTTGGTGTTTATTACAAATTGTTTCTCTGAATCCCAATTCCAAAAGAAATTCTAGTAACCTCTAGTTTCTTTGAAATATAAATAGATGATGACTAATAGAAATAGAATTTTTCAAATTGATGCTTTCACCAATCTATTATTTGGAGGCAACCCAGCTTGTGTAGTTCCGCTAAAAGAATGGCTCAAAGATGAGATTTTGCTCAAAATTGCAAAAGAAAATGCTGTCCCCGAGACTGCTTTTTTAGTTGAAAAAGAAAATACTTTCCACCTTAGATGGTTTACACCCGATATTGAAATGGACCTTTGTGGTCATGCTACTCTTGCTGCAGCTCATTGCTTAAAAAAACACTTGGGATTTTCAAAAGAGGAAATTGAATTTGATACACTCAGTGGAAAACTTAAAGTAACTTCTAAAGGAGGATTGTATTTTTTAAATTTACCTTCAAGACCTCCCAGGGAAACCAAACTGCCGGAAGCAATTAAAAATGGTCTAAGTATTCTTCCTACTGAAGTGTACAAAGCAAGAGATTATTTATTACTCTATGAAACAGAGCAACAAATTCAGAATATAAAAATTAATAGGGCATCATTTGATACGATTGACCTTGGTACTGGTGGGGTAATCATCACTTGCAAAGGAACTGACGTTGATTTTGTATCCCGTTTTTTCACCCCTCAAGCCACAATATTAGAAGATCCAGTTACTGGATCCGCTCATTGTTCCCTCATCCCTTTTTGGGCAGAACGACTTGGAAAGAAAAAAATGAAAGCCGAACAGCTTTCTGAAAGAGGAGGAATTTTATTCTGCGAAACAATGGGAGAAAGAGTTCTCATCGGAGGTGAGGCGCGTACCTATTTTGAGGGGTATTTCTCTTATCAACAAGAACAACCCTTTGAAAATAATTAAATTTTAAAATATTACCAATCTAAACCAATTCTCTTTTTCTTTGTCTAAAAATTAAACTTATAATATAGCTGTGATTAAAATTAAAAATAAAAGATCTACTTGTCCTGTTAGTACTGCACTTGAAATTATTGGAGATCAATGGAGTCTTATAATTGTTCGTGACTTATTTTTAGAACGCACTACATTTTCTGACTTTCGTAATTCGCCTGAAAAAATATCTACCAACATACTCTCCAATCGTTTGCGCAAACTACAAGATTTAGATTTGATTAGTTATGCCCTTAATCCTAAAAACAAAAAGATTAAAGTCTATTTTTTAAAGGATGCAGGAATCGATTTATATCCATTACTTTATGAATTATCAATATGGAGTAAAAAACATTTGGATATGAAATTTCATCCTTTGTCCGAAGACTGGTATGAAGCTGTGAAAGGAAAAGACTCTAATGAAGTCATTTCACAGATATCAGAAAATTATAAAGGATTCAGAGAAAAAGTCCTTAAAGAAATGATAGTTTAATTTCTTAAAAAATCCCAACCCATACCGTCAATAACACTTCTGTAGATGAAAGATTTCTGGAATGCCCGTTATGCAAGTAAAGAATATGCTTATGGTAAAGAGCCTAATGTCTTTTTTAAGCAAACATTACTTAAATTAAAACCTGGTAGAATCTTATTGCCAGCAGAAGGTGAGGGAAGAAATGCTGTTTTTGCTGCCTCTATAGGTTGGGAGGTACACGCCTATGATTTTAGTGAAATGGCTTTTGAAAAAGCTATGGCACTTGCGTCAGAAAAAAAAGTGAAAATAAATTATCAAATTGCATCTCTCTCTGAAATTGAATTCCCAGATAAGTTTTTTGATGCCATAGGTTTAATTTACGTCCACTTTCCAGATTCCATAAGAAAATCAAATCATCGGCAATTAATTAAATTTTTAGCACCAAAAGGAAACGTAATTTTAGAGGCATTTAGCAAAAATCATCCCTATTACCAAAAGCAAAATCCAAAAGTTGGTGGACCCAAGCAACCTTCACAACTTTATGATATTGAAGGGATAAAAGATGATTTTTGTGATATTTCTCTACAAACAATTAAAGAGGAAATCATTGAACTTTCAGAGGGCAGCTTTCACCTTGGTAAGACCTCAGTGATTAGAATGCAAGGGAAAAAATAGTCCATAACTGAAAGTGAAACAACAATTAGAGTTTTTTCGTACTTTCA
>JAFMMH010000046.1 GCA_017851655.1 Flavobacteriaceae bacterium | reverse complement strand
AGGGGCTTAAGTCAGCAGTTGCTTTTTCCATTAGAAATTGAACTAAATCCCCAACAGTTAGAACAGTACGGTCATGTTGAGGGTGCATTGGAAATGCTCGGATTTCAAATTGTTTTAGCTGGTCAAAACAAATTGAACATCAAGGGTGCACCGGAATTTTGCCCTTCTTCTAAGATTGAGGCTGTTGTGGAATCACTCCTTTCTGATCATGATGAAGAGTCCAGTTTAGCGCATTTTAGTCATGCAGACCAAGTTGCAAAAACAATGGCTAAAACCCTTGCCATAAAGTACGGGGAAATTTTAGAACCCAGGGAGCAACAAGCTTTATTGGATGATTTTTTTGGTTGTAAGGAGACTACAGTATCCCCATTTAATAGACAGATTTTTATTACATTAGAAAAAACAGAGATTGAACAAAAATTAAATTGATGCGAAATATTACCGAAACAGTAAAACACTTATTGATTATCAATGTCATTTTTTTTATTGCAACTCTTGCGTTAGGTGATATTGTTTATGATTTGTTTGCTCTTCATTATCCATCAAATCCTAAATTTCAATACTGGCAACCTCTCACGCATATGTTTATGCATGGTAATTTTACTCATATTTTCTTTAATATGTTTGGGCTCTATATGTTTGGAACACCTATCGAGCAAATGTGGGGTAGAAAAAAGTTTATATTCTTTTACCTCTCTACAGGCTTTGGAGCCGCGGCTCTTCAGTTAGGGTTGTATTATTTTCAGGTTTCCGGAGTTTCTGACCTCCTCTCCGAACAGGGCTTAACTGGAAGTCAAATCGGAATGTTTTTTGAGACAAGAGATATCTCGTATTCTATTATAGAACAAATTGGTAGAGAAACGCTACGTTCAGGTTTATCTGCTTATGAATCAGTAATGGTAGGTGCTTCTGGGGCTCTTTACGGTGTTTTGGTGGCCTTTGCTTTTTTGTTTCCCAATGCGCGACTAATGTTGCTTTTTCCTCCTATTCCTGTTAAGGCGAAAGTTTTGGTTCCTTTACTTATTTTAGGAGATTTGTTTTTTGGATTCACCTCCTATTCTATTGGACCTATTGCACACTTTGCTCATGTGGGTGGAGCAGTTACAGGTTTGATCATGATGTGGTATTGGAAAAAAACACAATTTGACCAAAACCGTTGGAATTAATGAATTTTCAAGATCAAATTAGATACCGACTGCAGCAATTAAATAGTGCGGAAAAACTTATTCTCATTAATGTTGCTTGTTTTGTACTGCCTTTATTTCTGAAGACAATTTTTTATCTTTTTAATATTCCATTTGGGGTATTTATTAGTTGGTTTGAGCTTTCTTCTGACTGGAGTGAATTTCTCTTTAAACCTTGGTCACTTGTTACCTATAGTTTTTTGCATTCTGGTTTTTTTCACCTTTTTTGGAATATGTATTTATTATTCTTTGCATCCCGTATATTTCTTAACTTATTTCCAGTCCGTACTTTTTTTAATGTATATTTCTTGGGAGTCATTTTTGGGGGACTAACCTTTCTTTTAAGTTATTCACTTTTTCCTGCTTTTCAAAATTCTTCACCAGTCATGATTGGAGCTTCTGCAGGCGTAATGGCGGTTTTTATCTTTATTTCAACCTATTCACCTGATCTTGAGGTAAGATTGATTTTATTCAATGTAAAACTCCGTTATTTAGGGTTAGCATTTGTTTTATTGGATGTTATTCAGATTCCTTATGGTAATGCAGGTGGACACTTGGCTCACCTGGGAGGGGCCGCATTAGGTTTTTTCTATGTACAGCGACTTAGTAAGGGAGTAGATATCGGATTACCCTTTGAGTCCTTTGCGAGTAGAGTAATGGGTATGTTTAAACAAGGCAATAATTTGAAGACAGTTTATAAAAAGAAAACTTCAAATTCTTCTACTCAAAAAGCTTCAACTAATGATGTTGATCAAAAGATGATTGATGCCATCTTAGATAAAATCAGTAAATCTGGATATGAGAGTTTAACAAAGAAAGAAAAAGAGTTTCTTTTTCAAGCAGGGAAAAATAAGTAGTTTTTTAATATGGATAGATCACTTCTAAATGCTTTTTTGATTGTTCTGAATAGTTTTTTTCTGTTATTACAACTCATTAGTATGGGAGCTCTTGGAGGTTATATAGAGATCCCTTTACTTTCTCTAGCAGTTCCATTACTATGTATAGTTAATATTTTCTTTTTTATTTTTTGGATGCTTCGTTTTCAGTGGCCTGTCTTTCTTTTTTTAATATCATTTATGATCAGCTTTCAAGAATGGCAATTACTTTACCAGCTTGAGAATAATGGAATTCCAACTTCCGATGGCCTTTCTGTTTTGAGTTATAATGTACGTTCTTTTAACCGGTTCAAATGGTTAAAGGATTCTGATGTGCCCAGTGCGATAGAAGACTTTATTATAGAAACTGATCCCGATATAATTTGTTTTCAGGAATATGCTCCAGCTCAAGCTCCCCCTTTATCATCATATCCCTACAAAGTTTTTAAACCTTATGTAAAAGGAGGTAAGATTGGTTCCTGTATTGTTTCTAAGTATCCATTGATTCGTCCTGAATCTATTTCTTTTGAAGGCTCTTTTAATGGTGGAATGCAGGCAGATTTGTTATGGAAACAAGATACCTTACGATTATATAATTTGCATTTTGAGTCGTTTCGATTAAATAAGAAGGATACTTTAATTACTTCAGATAATTCAAATCAAATTAGATTAAGGCTTCAATCTATTTTTGAAATTCAAGAAACTCAAGTAGAATATTTCAACACTTTGACAAATAAAAACTCATCTTATCCTGAAATTATTTGTACAGATTTAAATAATACGGCGTTTTCAAAGCCATACCAAAAAATAAAAAAACAGTCTAGAATAGATGCTTTTTTAGAGCAGGGTGAAGGCTTTGGGTCTACCTATCAATTTTCATTTCTTCCTATGCGGATTGACTTCATTTTTAATACCCCAAATCTACGAGTTATAGATTTTGAAACACACGACATCAAACTTTCAGACCACAAACCGATTTCTGTAATTTTAGAAAAAATATAGAAAACACTAAAACCCCGTTTTTTTTAGATAACTACTAGTATTCGGACCTAAATTAAACAAAAGATCTAGTATGCTTAGATTGGGTAAAAAACCATTTTTTTGTTCAAATACTTGGGTGTATTTTTCCTGATTTGGGATTGATTTTGTTTTTGCGTTTAGAAGAATATCCAAACGTTTGTGTTTATCGTTGTCGTAGGAAACGATTTTATAATTTAATGGATACTCAATTAGTTCGAGTAACTGAAGAATGATTTTTAGGTTGAACTCGAATAAATGTGTTTCGGTGGTGATGAAAAAGTGTTCCAAATCTTTTTCGTAGTATTCAAAATATGGGGAGGAGCGATAGGCAGTACTGATTGATTTCCAATGCTGTTTTTGCCACAAAGTAGCATTTGAAATAAGAACCTCATTTTCTTTTTGGTGTACAGATTTGGTGTGAATTATGGGGATGGTAAGTTTTAGCTTTCCATTACTTCCATAGATCTCAGTACGATTTCTATAAGTTTGTTTTTGAAAATGAGTATCACAAACAAAATTGATGCTATCCTGAGCAAACATCCAAGCAAAATAGCGCACATTTGGGAGGTAGGCCGGACATACAGTCGGTATCATTCCACAGACTTTGATTTGCGTCTTCTGAAGAAGACAAACCCTTGCCAAATCAAAACAATTCCCGCAAAATAGGGGAAGTAAGAGATACGTTCTCCGGGTCCATCTACAGTTGTAAAAACACGATCCCATCGAACACTCCAGTTTTTAATACCGTCATTAATTCCCTTGATACTAAACCAAATAAAAACAGGTTTACCAACAATATGATCATCGGGAACAAACCCCCAAAAACGACTGTCTTCTGAACGGTGTCTGTTGTCTCCCATCATCCAATAATAATCTTTTTTGAAAGTATAACGGTCTTTTACCTTACCATTAATAAGTATCTCTGTAGGTGTAATTTCAAGATTATTTGATTCGTAATCAGTGATGATTTTTTTATATAAAGATAAATTTGAACGTGTTAGTTCTACTGTCATTCCCTTTTTTGGGATGACCAATGGTCCGAAATTATCTTCATTCCAATCAAAGGGTATCTTGTTTGGAAAAAATGTTTCATTTGGAATTTTGTTCTTATTTATTTTTTGAACAACACTATCGATACCTGCTACTTTTCTTAAAGCTAATGCTTCTTCAATTGTTAATGTCATTTCTTTTTTGACTTCTAATAGTTCACTAGCCCTAAGGTTTAATTTGCGAACCAAATCAATAGGGAGTCCCTTTGCCTCAGTTATTACAGAAAAATTTTCAACGGTATTTCCTGATCTTCCAATGATATAGGGGATTAGTTGCTGATAACTGTTTTCTGTAATATTTTCAATCTTATATCTTCTGTTAAATGATTCGAACCCTTGTGCGATTAAATTTCTTGAAGAAACCCCTTTAGCAGCATAGGCGTTGAAGGTGAATTGAATTTCTGCACGACTAGGATAGTTGTTTTTTTCTCCATTTGTATGCACAAATCCATCAATGATTTCTAATGTATCTCCAGGAATTGCAACACAACGCTTGACGTAATTTGATTTTTTGTCAATAGGTTTGTCCACTCTTTTTTCTCTTACAAAAAACTGACGCACCGTATCTGCAGGCCAGCTGAAAACAACAATATCGTTTCTTTTAATTTTTTGAAGTGCTGGTAGTCTGAAATAGGGGAGTTGTGGTTTTTTTAGGTAAGACCGAATTTTGAGTCCTGGAATAGTATCGTGCACCATAGGAACAGAAACTGCAGTCATGGGTGTGCGTGCTCCGTAATGAAATTTACTTACGAATAAAAAGTCACCTATAAGTAAAGATTTTTCTAATGATCCCGTAGGAATAATATAGGGTTGGATAAAATAATTGTGTACAATTGTTGCAGCAACTACAGCAAAAAGAATAGAGCTAACCGTTTCTCCTAGACCAGTTCTAGGTCTCAGGCTTCGGTCTTTGATATGTATAGGATTTTTACTGTAATTTAAACTGAAAATTGTTAATCCAAAAGTGGCCAAAACACCAAATGTGTCAATGGCTTTATTTTTACCAAAACTTCGAAGGGTTTCTACCCAAATGACCCCAATAATGATAAGATTAATTGTAGGAATAAAGAGGAATAGTACCCACCAGCTAGGGCGGTTAATTATTTTCATTAAAATGACTGCATTGTAAACTGGTACAGCAGCTTGCCAAGCTTTAAAACCTGCAGCAACATAAAGTTTCCAAGTACCCAAAAAATGTATTATTTGAAGAGCTAAGGCGAAAAGAATCCACTGAGAGAGTGTCATGTTTTATAGGATTTTTACCAAAGATAAGTTGTTCAGATAAATGAGCCCTAGAATTAAGAAATATTTAAAACATCTTCCATACCAAAAACACCCTGCTTATCAACGATCCATTCCGCTGCAATGACTGCACCTAGAGCGAATCCATCTCTTCCAAAAGCTTCGTGTTTTAAGCTTATTTGATCAATGGATGAACGGTAATTTAAAGTGTGTGTACCCGGAACCTCTCCTTCTCTGAAAGCTTTGATTATTAATTTAGATTCTGAATTTCCATTGAGTTCCCATTCGTTTAGTTTTGAGTTTTGCAAAACAGCTTCTGCCAATGTAATTGCTGTTCCGCTGGGGGCATCTAGTTTATGAATGTGATGAATTTCCTCAATGGATGGGGTATAGCTCGTTTCATGGGGTTTCATGAGTTTTGATGCAAGTGCACTCATCTTAAAAAACAGATGAACACCAATACTGAAATTCGATGCATAAAGAAAAGCCGAGTTTTGCGTTTTGCAAAAATCTACGACTTCTTGGTATTGCTCAAGCCAACCAGTTGTACCACAAACTACTGGGATTTGTTTTTTTAATGCAGACTTGATATTATCAGCAGCAGCTTGAGGAATACTAAAATTGATCGCTACATCTGCATTAGTTAAAACTCCTTTCTCTTCACTTTCGTCTAGGGTATATACAATTTTATGACCTCGTTCAAGAGCAAATTTTTCAATTGCTTTTCCCATACGTCCGTAACCTAAAAGCGCAATGTTCATTATAAAATGGATTAAAATTTTAAAGCAAAGCGAATTCCACTCTGCTGTTGATCAAAAATAATATTAGGAGTCACACTAAGGTCATCATTTACATTAAACTGTAATAAATGGGCACTTACATTGGCTTCCAAGATATTAAGCATATATGAAATGGCCATTGTTAGGATTGCTATATCACGGTAATTTTTATGAAAATCCATTCCTAAAAGAAGTTGTTCTGTCGTGATAGGAATTTCTTTTTCCAGAAAACGATCATTAAAAACTCCATTTTGTCTCTGTTTGTATGCTGTTCGGTATTCTTCCATTTGTTTGTTTTGCAAATTGAAGTAATAGTAGGAAGTACCCAGTGCAGCGTAAATTAGTGGCACTTTCCATGCCTTCCCTAAATAGGCTTGACCTAGTCCTGGAATAATAGCGGAATAAAAAGCGGCTCTAGAAGGGGTCAGTGGATCATTGATCAAACGTTGAATTCTTAGAGAATAATTTTTAGCAAAAGCCATAGAATCAGGAATAACTATCGCATTCAATACTTTTTCATCTTGAGCTGTTTCTGAAACTTCCTGTGCCATAAGTACAGAAGTGCATAGAAAAAAACTACAATAAAAAAGGAGTCTAATTCTCACCTTTAATTTTGTTTAGAATGTTTTGAAGTTGTTTTTGAGACTCAAAACTAATTTTGAGTTGCCCTTGCCCTTGAACATTCGAAGTTACAGTGACAGTTGTATCAAAAAAGCCCTGCAGTTCTTGTGCTGCCTGTTCGATATAAGGAGGCTGATATTGAGGTTTTGAGGAAGCTTTAGGATTTTTTGATTTCCTAACTAGGGCCTCGGTTTCACGAACGGAGAGTCCTTTTTTAACTACAATTTTATAAAGTTTGATTTGTTCCTTTGAGGAATCGATATTGATCAAGGCACGGCCATGTCCCATACTGATAAAACTATCCCTTATACCTGTTTGGATAATAGGATCTAATTTAAGCAATCGCATATAATTGGTTATCGTAGATCTTTTTTTACCCACGCGAGTGCTCAGTTGATCTTGAGTAAGATTTATTTCTTCTATAAGACGCTGGTAGGAAAGTCCAATTTCGATTGGATCCAGATCTTCCCGTTGAATATTTTCAACTAATGCAATTTCGAGAGATTCTTGATCATCTGCAAGACGAACATATGCAGGGATGGTTTCGAGTCCAGCAAGTTGAGAAGCTCTAAAACGGCGTTCTCCAGCAATTAGTTCAAATCGATCGCCTTTTTTCCTAACAGTAATAGGCTGAATCACTCCTAATTCTTTAATCGAATTACTTAATTCCTCCAAAGCGTCCTCATTAAAATGAGTTCGTGGTTGAAACGGATTGATATTTATTTTATTCAATTCTAGATCGATGATGTTACCAATTACTTGATCTGCATTCTTATCATGAATTGATTCAATGGCGTTTTCAGAATCATTCAAAAGCGCAGATAGTCCTCGACCCAGAGCTTGTTTTCGATTTGATTTTGACATACGTTCTTATTTAATTCGTTTGATGATTTCGCTCCCCAAAGATAAATAACTTTTTGCACCACGGCTTGAGGCATCATAACTGATGATGTCTTCCCCATAACTAGGTGCTTCACTGAGCCGAATGTTTCTTTGGATAATCGTTTTAAAAACCATTTTACCAAAGTGTTTTTTTACTTCTTCTACCACCTGATTGGATAAGCGTAAACGGGTATCATACATTGTCAATAATAGTCCTTCGATATCTAATTCTTTATTGTGAAGTTTTTGAACACTTTTAATGGTGTTAAGTAATTTTCCTAATCCTTCCAAAGCAAAATATTCACATTGTATCGGGATAATTACTGCATCAGCTGCAACAAGTGAATTTAATGTTATCAAACCTAAAGATGGAGCACAGTCTATCAAAATATAGTCGTATTCATCTACAATATTCTTTAAGGCTTTTTTGAGCATGTACTCTCTGGATTCTTTATCTACTAATTCTATCTCAGAAGCTACCAAATCAATATGTGAGGGAATCAAATGTAGATTTGGACTTTGAGTAATTAATATTGCATCTTTAACCTCAATACTGTGCTCTAATAGCTGGTAGGTTCCGTATTGGGTGCTCCGAACATCAATCCCTAAACCTGATGTAGCATTGGCTTGGGGGTCTGCATCGACAAGCAGAACTTTTTTTTCTAAAACCCCTAAGGCAGCACCAAGGTTGATGGCGGTTGTTGTTTTACCAACACCACCTTTTTGATTTGCTATGGCAATAATTTTACCCATTGTTTCTTTAATTGAGGCTTTAAAAATACGATTATTTGAACCGTTAAAAAAGATTAGGGACTGACATTTAAAAAATGTTGAAACTTACCATTCCTGCGATTCTTTTTGAATCAAGGAGTCATTTGGTTCAATAATAAAAATAGTTTCATTTGATTTTTTATGTCCGTAATTTTCTCGTGCAAAGCGTTCTAAGCTATCTTGATTTTGGAGCACTTTAATGTTTTTTTGATCTTGCTCAATAATTTTTTTAATTACTTCTTTTTCTTTTTCTAATCGATCTATTTCTTGATTGAGCTCGGAATGCAAGGTCCAGGAATGGGTGTCCAAAAAAAGCATCCAAATAGTAAATCCAATTAAAATACCACTATAGAGGATATATGCTTTTTTAACTTTCTTTATACTTTCCCATACTGAATGTTTGTCCATTATTCCAGTACTGATTTTGGAATTTCATTCACCTGCATTGGAGTTATTTGATTTTCGTAACGATTCCCCCAATTATTAAGGATGTAATTCATCACATCAGCAATTTCTTCATTATCCAGTCCCTGAGCAGTCATAACTCCATCATAGGTTTCGTCATTTACAACAATTTCACCTCGAAGGCCATATTTAACTCCAGCAATACTTTTCTCAATATTTTCAAAAAGATAATCAGAAGCCTTTAGAGGAGGAAAAACACCTGAAACTCCAGTACCATTTGCTAAATGACATTGAACACAGAAGTCTTGGTAGATTTCCTGGCCGTCATTAATACTTTCTTCTTTTGTTTTATCCGCAAAGAGTCCAGTAATACTTAACCATAAAACTATGAAATAGCAAACTAGGAATGTTTTCATTTATTTGGCACAATTTTTAGGATTCCTTTTCCTTCTACAGCAATGTATAGATGCCCATCAGGACCTTCGATTACATTTCTAACCCTACCTATTTTATCTAAAACTTTTTCTCTTTTAACAACTTTGTCATTTTTGATGACTAAACGTTCCAAGTATTCAAACTTCAGAGATCCAACAAATAAATCATCTTTCCAATCTTGATATACATCAGAAGTTGAAAATGCCATTCCGCTTGGTCCGATTGAAGGAACCCAATAATAATAAGGTTGAGCCATATTAGGCATATCTGTTTTATCTGTAATAGGAGTTCCACTATAGTTAATACCGTAAGTAATCACTGGCCATCCATAATTAACTCCGGATTGGATGATATTAATTTCGTCTCCACCTTGAGGGCCGTGTTCATTTTCCCAAACTTGACCTGTTTTAGGGTGAATTGTCATTCCCTGAGGGTTTCTATGTCCATAAGAAAATACAGCTTCTTTAGCACCATCTTTTCCCACAAAAGGATTATCTGAAGGGATACTTCCGTCTAGATTTAAACGATATACCTTTCCGCCATCTCTAGTTAAATCTTGAGGATTTTCGTCTCTATTTCCTCGATCACCTATGGAGAAGTAAACGTGCCCTTGTTTATCGAATACAATTCGAGACCCCCAATGTTGTCCTTTCTTTGTGTTAGGTGTAGCCTTGTATAATAAGCTGACGTCTTCAAGGTTGAGGTCATTAAGTTTGGCACTATACAATGCTGTATTTCCTCCTAGATCGTCACCTTCAGTATTGGCGCTTAAGGTCATGTAAATAATACTGTTTGTGTCAAAATCAGGATGAAGAGCGACATCTAAAAGTCCACCTTGTCCACGAGAGTAGATGGCTGGAATTCCAGTAATAGTTGATTTTTCACCATTACGGACCCGATAAAGAATTCCTGATTTTTCAGTAACTAAAAAATCATTTTTTTGAATAAATGCCAATCCCCATGGGATATCAATTCCTTCAACTACAGTTTCGTAAGAGTAATTAATTTCGGTTGGTGTTTCAATTTGGGGAGGATTGTCTTGTGCACAACCAATTGTGAAAAAGATACTACAGAAAACAAGGGATATAAAACGTTTCATTTTTTATAAAGTTAAGTGAAAATCAAATGTACAAAAGTGTATAATTAAAGTGTTCATAAAATAGACTGAAATTTATCAAAGCTTAAAATAGCGTTTTTTGATTAAATGCAATTTACTTTTTATTGTTCGAAAGATTTAAGGTCTTAAGATGCTTGATACATCTGTTATGAATCCAGTCTAGAATTTTGTTTTGATCCTCTTTTGAGCAAAGATCAAGACTTTGGACGCACATGAACTTAATAGCTTCTTTTTTTTCGCACAAGGCAATCTTTTTGTTGATGTAGTTTTTTTTTCGTTTTGCTGGTTGAACGTATGAAAGTGCGAACGGTTGAATTGAATACATTTCTTTTTTTAATGTCAAATGATAACAATACGATAGAAAGTTAAACTGGCTAAAATGACGAAATTTAAATTTTAATTGTTGCTCAATACGCTCTTTTGAAAGTTCCAAAAAAGTTTTTGAATTTTGTTTTAGTATGGGGTGGGGGGTATGACTAAATACAAAGTAAGTAAAGTTAAATCCACTTACTTTGGCTGCATTGTATTGACCTAAATGAAAAGAGGGACGAAGCTTTTTGTCAGAATTTAAGATAAGCTGAATTTTTTGCCAGATAACATGGAAAATTGGTGCAAGTGTTTTTTTTCCTCTGAGAACTGGCACATTGTTGACAAACCAATCTTCTTCTTTAAGAGGTCTGATCAAAAACATATCATCATTAAAGTATACAAATCTTTGTGAAAGCCCTTTAATACGCCAAAGCATGCTCTCTATTGTTCTACTGTTGAAGGTAGGAAGATATTCTTGGTATCCTTCAAAAATTTCTTTGTGATCAACTATTTTTACTTGATTTGTTCTTTCTGGAAACCATAATTCAAAAAGGGATTCAATGTCTGGTTTTTGCTCATCGGTTACGATGTAAATATTATTCACAAAAGGAGCAAAAGTGAAGATTGAAAAAAGCGAAAAATAAATTTCATTCACATTGCCATATCTTGTTTCTTGAGCGCCTGTTGGCCTAATTTTACTATCGGGGAGAAAAGAATTTAACTTTTTAGTATGTTGAGGGTCATTCCCATCCACCCAAGTAATTACGACATCAATAAGCTCCTTTTTCACCCTATTCTATTTACTATTAAAATTTTATTGGTTTGCTTACAGCCGTTAAAATAGGATTTTTAAATCGATTTTTAATTTAATAAATAGAAAGCTTGATTCAAATTCCCGCTTCTACTACTTTTATTACTTGGATTAGTGAAAAACCAGTACCTTCATTTTTTAAATTAAGACACATTGAAACTTACTTTTTTCATCAAAAAGAGCTATAACCGACTCCGATTTAATCTTTGCGCTCAAGAAAATATTTTTTATTTATTTTTTTATAAATATTTCTACACTCCTCCAAAAAACACCTTGTCTGAATTTCTTCATCATTATTCAAAAGAGAAAGAACGACTTGTGTTTTTACAAATAGGGGCAAACGATGGTTTTATTTATGATCCCTTACAAAAATTTATAAAAAGAGATGATTGGGAGGGGGTTTTAGTTGAGCCGCAGCCCTACGTTCATGATAATTTATTAACTAAGATTCATGCTAAACGACCAGAAATTAAAACAGTGAATGCAGCTTTAGCCGAGAAAGATGGATCGGCTAATTTGTTTACTTTATCGGTAAGTAAGGAGCGATGGGCAAATGGATTGTCTTCCTTTAATAAACAAGTTTTGATTGATAGAATTAAAGATGGTACTATTCAAAAAAAGGCATTGAAAGAAGGAGTCAGACTCCCCGATGAAAATGATTTCGATGCATGGATAGAACCCATTAAAATCAAAACAATTAGTCCCAAAACTTTATTGGCAAAATTTGAGGGAAAACAAATTGATTTAGTCGCTATTGATACTGAGGGTTATGATTTTGAGATCATTAAATTATTAGATATAAAAAACTTACTTCCCGAAGTACTAATTTATGAGGAAGTGAATTTTGATACTGTCACAAAAAGGGAATGCCGTGAATACCTTGAGGCATTAGGATACACCATATTGGTAAGAGATAAAGATGTAATTTCCACTAGGAATTAAACATATTTATTTTGATGAATCACAGATTAATTGAGTAAAAAGAGGTTTTTGAAAGAGAGCTGAATAATTAAGTCGGGATGACAGGATTTGAACCTGCGACCCCACGCACCCCATGCGTGTGCG
>JAFMMH010000045.1 GCA_017851655.1 Flavobacteriaceae bacterium | reverse complement strand
GGGGGAGACCTAATTCAAAAAGAGGGAGCTACCCTTGTACGGCACTTCAAAGAATTGGCTTTCATGGGTTTTTGGGAAGTGCTAAAACACTTGCCTAAAATCTTAAAAAATATTGCTTTTTGTAAAAACGATATTCTTCAATTTAACCCAGATGTAATTATTTATGTTGATTACCCCGGTTTTAATTTGAGAATTGCTCAATGGGCAAAATCTAAAGGTTTTTGCAATCATTACTATATCAGTCCTCAAGTCTGGGCATGGAAGGAGAACAGGGTAAAAAAAATGAAAAGTTGTATTGATGCTCTCTATGTAATTCTACCCTTTGAGAAAACCTTTTTTGAAGATAAACATGACTTTAAAGTTCATTTCGTTGGGCATCCTTTGATGGATTATATTCCTGATTTCCCAAGAGATCCTTCTTTTTTGAATGATCTCAATTTGACTCTCGAAAAACCTATCGTTGCTTTGCTTCCGGGAAGTAGATCCCAAGAAATACGAAAAATGCTACCCCTTTTTAAACAAGTTGCTGATCATTTTCCATCTTATCAATTTGTTATAGCAGGAGCCCCAGGTATTTCCCAAAAACAGTATTCTATCTATACCCAAAACAGTGATGTGAAAGTTGTGTATAATGCAACCTACAATCTGCTACAAAACAGTTCGGCAGCATTAGTGACAAGTGGAACAGCAACCTTGGAAACCGCACTATTTAAAGTCCCACAGCTCGTCTGTTACAGAAGTAGCTCCATCAGTTATTGGATAGCCAAAAGAATTCTCAAAATTAAATACATTTCCTTAGTCAATTTAATTTTAGATCGAGCGGCTGTTTTAGAATTGATTCAGAAGGAATGTAATCCCAAAAGACTTATCCGTGAATTGCAAGATTTAGTTGAAGGAAGTCAAAAAAATAATAGGCTCCAAAAAGAATATCAACAACTTTATTCCCTTTTGGGGAGTGGTGGAGCAAGTCGTAAAACAGCTTCGTTAATATTCAACCAAATTCAAAGAAGTTAGATTTATTATCTTAGGGGATCTTTGTGATGCCCATGAAATTGCCCCATTCACCCCTAATTCTGCCCGTCGGACTTTTTAGTTTAGGCGCTATAATTTCCTTTTATTTTTCGTTTTATTCAATCAAATGGAGTTTTTTTGGATTTGGTATCCTGTTTTTGATTGTTCTGTTTCAGTTCATAAAATCCTCCTTTCTCAAACCTTTCAAAACCATTTTAATTTATGGGGGGTTTTTAATGATTGGGTATCTGTATTTCTTAAACTATTATTTGGTATCGCCTAATCATTATGAGCATAAAATAAATGAAGCTCTTGTTGAAAAGCTTATTTTAATTGAAGATCAGCTAGGGAGTAATTCATTTTCGAACAGTTATAGTGGAAAAATTATTTCCTGGGGAAAAACAAATGTGGATGGTAAAATTCTAATTCGCCAGTCTAAAGACAAGAGAACAATTCCTTTTCAAAAAAGTCAGAAAATTCTTACTAGAGAGGCAATCGAACCCATTAAGGGACCTCACAATCCGGGACAATTTTCATATAAAGACTATTTGGCTAATCTTAAAATACGATACCAAATAGATTTGGACACAACCAATAGTATTGCTCTAGGCATAGAAAAAGAGCTACATGGATTCTCATTTACAAGTTTGGCGGAAAGAGCGTACTCAAAAATCAAAAAATCTCCTCTTTCGAAATCCAGTCAGGGTATGATCAAAGCATTGCTTTTTGCCGATCGTAATGCATTAGAAAATGAATTGATCGAAAACTACACCAAAGCCGGGATTATTCATCTTTTGGCGCTTTCTGGTTTACATGTAGGACTTTTTGTAGGAATTTTATTATTCGTACTAAAGCCTTTGAATCAATTCCATTTTGGAACAACTTTAAGAACTTTATTGATTCTGTGTTTCTTGTGGCTATTTGCTTTTTTTGTTGGGTTTCCTCCTTCTGTTACACGTTCTGTTACGATGTTTAGCTTTATTGTAATTGGACGTTCTATCCATTTTGGGAAAAACACTTTTCACTATACCCTCCTATCCTTTTTTATTCTTATCATTTGTTATCCGCCTTTCTTAAGAACTTTAGGTTTTCAATTAAGTTATCTCGCTGTTTTTGGAATTCTACTTCTACATCCTTTATTCCAACAACTCTGTTCTCCACGTTCCTTGATTCTGAAAAAATATTGGGAATGGACCACAGTTTGTGTTGCTGCTCAGTTGGCAGTAAGCCCAATTAGTATTTATTATTTTCATCAGTTCCCTAGTCTCTTTCTCATCAGTAATTTACTGATCATCCCCTTCTTTGGAGTATTTCTCATGCTTTGTATTTGCGTCTTTGTGATACTTGCTTTTTTTAGTTTACATCCTACATTGGCTTTATTTTTCGATTCCTTGGTAAATCTTCTAAATCACCTTGTCGCTTGGATAGCTGAACAAGAGTCCTTCCTCTTTGATGAATTGTTTTTGTCATTAAAAACCACCATTTTAATCTACTGCTCCCTTTTTGCTATAGTAATTTGGGCATACAAACACAGTGTTTTAAAAGCATTTAGCTCAGTGATTATAACAACTTGTCTTTGTTTTAATTTAGTGAAAGAATACCAGAATGCAAGAGCAGAACACAGCTTTTGGATATTGCATAAATATATGGCCTCTGCTATTGTAAACCAGCAGGGGACACATCTTCAATATTTTAGCTCAAATACTGAAAGTACAACCAATATATTCACAGACTTTTCGAACTCAAGAATTCACAAATCAACAGTTGAATTATTTTTGGATAAAGCATATCTTCAAAAACACTTAAATATTCTTATACTAGACAAAGGTGATAGCTTGTATGCTGCTAAATTTGAGCCTGATTATATACTGTTGCGAAATAATCCTAAAATAAATGTGGAGCGCCTTTTAAAATATTATAGCCCTAAAATATTAATCGCAGATGGAACAAATGCTCCCTGGAATACTTTACAATGGAGAAAAACATGTAAAGAAAAAAAAATAAATTTCCACGAAACAAGAGTGGAAGGAGCGCTAAAAATTAACCTTTAAACTTTGGCCGGAAATTTTTTCTATAGTTTTCAAAATCCTCTGGTTTAGAAAAAACTTGATAATCGCCTTGTTTTATCATTTTAAGAAAAAGTTCCAACTGTTGTGGCTTTTGATAACCGACAACAGGCATAATTGGATCTCCGTTTTCACTAAAAAAGACCATCGTAGGGTATCCTTTTACGCCTAGGAATTGAGTAAACTGGTGGGTGGCATTTCTTCCATTTCGATTAGGATCAAAATTGGGATTTGTGTAAGTCTGATCAAAAAATTGAATTTCCTCCTGACCTTCAGCATTAAACTTTACTGCGTAATAATTTTCGCTGATGTAGCGGGAAACATCTGGATTTTGAAAAGTATTTTTATCCAATAATTTACAAGGGCCACACCAATCAGTGTACACATCCATAAATATTTTTTTGGGCTCTTTTTTTTGTGCTTCCATAGCTTGTGCAAGAGTCATCCATTGTATTTGTTGTCCTTGTAAAGCAATACATGATATAAGTCCAATAGCTAAAAAAAATCTTTTCATCATTTCTGTTTAATGTACATCACCCATTAATTTTTTAAGTAAAGGTGCAGTCAAAATTACTAATAATCCTGCACCAATCGCATATTTAGAGATTAAATCAAATCCCCCTATATATGTCCCCAGGGATTCTAGCCCTCCAATATTACTACTGTCACTTTCTATTGCGAGTTGTTTCCCAATAAATCCTACTAACTGGAATGCATATGCTGAAGATAAGAACCATACCCCCATCATAAATGCTACAATTCTTTTAGGAGAAAGATCCGTAATTTTGGATAATCCAACAGGTGACATAAACAATTCTCCAATAGAAATTAAAAAATACAACATTAATAAATACGAGAATGGAACCATACCGTTTTCATCTGCCGCGCCTCCACTCATAGATAGCACAAAAAAACTAATGCCCGCAATCAGCAATCCAAAACCAAATTTATAAGGTGTACGCGGATTAATTTTATATTTATTGAGATAGGTCCACATATACGAAATTGGTAACGCCAATATAATGATGAACATCGAATTTAAAGAGTTTGTTTGAGCCGCATCCATTATCGTCAAATTGACATTTCTAGAGGCAAAGAGGGTTATCACACTCCCCGATAATTCATGAAATCCCCAGAACAGGGTCATAAATATTGTAATACAAATCGCAACAATTAATTTTTTACGTTCAGCTGCTGTAACTGAATACAAAACATAAAACAAATACCCTATTATAAATATTCCAACTACTTTAAAGATGATATTGACAATGTTTTGATCTCCGAAAAAGGAGTTACCGTTACCTATTGCCTCATATGAGGATAGCATTATAGCGATCAAAGGAGCTGTTAAAAAGGCCAAAATATGTATCCAAGTATTTCTAGAAACACCGATGATTTTTTCCTCTAACCTATTTTTTAGTGGGGGTAAGCCACGATCCCCAAATACTCCAGCTCGCATACCACTCCAGAAAAAAATTAGCCCCGTTAACATTCCAAAACCTGCAAGACCAAATCCGTAATGCCACCCATAAGTACTTCCTAGATATCCACAAAGGAGAGGAGCTACCCATCCACCAATATTGATCCCCATGTAGAAAATTGTAAACCCAGAATCTTTTCTTGGGTCTTTGTCTTTGTATAGTGAACCGACAAAAGTGGAAATATTGGGTTTAAAAAAACCGTTCCCTACAACGATAAAACCTAATGCTAAGAAAAAGGCAATATCATTTTGAATGGCAAGAACAAAATGGCCTAATGCCATCAAAACACCTCCTAGAAAAATAGATTTACGAAATCCTAAATAAGTATCTGATATTTTACCTCCTACAACAGTAGAAGCATAAACCAAAGAACCGTATGAAGCATAAACTGCTGCTGCTGCAAAATCTCTTGTTGACAATGCTTCAAAAACAACATTGACCATATAGAGCGTGAGCAATGCGCGCATTCCATAAAAACTAAAGCGTTCCCATAATTCCGCAAAGAATAAGTAAAGTAGTCCTTTGGGATGCCCAAAAAAGCCAGTGTCAAATGAAAGAGATGAATTTTTTTGCATTGAATTGATTAAAGATTATCGAATATAAAATTAGTCATTTTTGTGTAGAGATGTTTCCGTGTATTTCCACCTGAAATTCCATGGTTTTTATCAGGATATATCAACCATTCAAATTGTTTGTCTTCTTGAATCAAAGCTTCTACCATACGCATCGTATTCTGAACGTGAACATTATCATCTCCCGACCCATGAATTATCAAAAACTTTCCTTTAAGCTGATCTGCATAATTTAAAGGAGAATTCAAATCATATCCTGTAGGATTCTCTTGTGGAGTTCTCATAAAACGCTCGGTGTAGATAGTGTCATAAAACCGCCAATTGGTTACAGGAGCTACTGCTATGGCCATAGAAAAAGTATCATTCCCTGTCAGTAAACAGTGCGTGGCCATATGTCCTCCAAAACTCCACCCCCATATTCCTATTCGATCCTGATCAATATAAGGTAAACTACCCAAAGACTTCGCAGCAGCAATTTGATCCAATGCCTCGTATTTCACCAAATTCATATAAGTCATTTTTTTAAAGTCAGCCCCTTTAAACCCAGTTCCTCTTCCATCTATACAAGCGATTATATATCCTTCATTGGCAAGACTTTTATGCCATAATAATCGTGCGTCCCCCCATCTGTTTGAAACCTGCTGTGAACCTGGTCCTGAATATTGAAACATCAGAAGAGGATATTTTTTATTTGGATTAAAATCTTTGGGCTTTATAAGCCACATATTGAGTTCTTCGCCATTGATTTGAATTGTAGAAAATTCACGATCGTTGAAGCCAAAAGAACTAATTTTATTTTTCAATAGGTTATTGTCTGTAAGGGACTGGAGTAATTTGTTGTTTTTTGTCCGATATAAAGAATATTTAGGGGGAGTTTGTTCATCGGAAAAGGAGTGTACATAATACGACCCATCAATACTAAAAAAAGCTCCATGAGTGCCTTTTGAATCTTGAAGAATCCTTTTTCCTTTACCTGATAACTTTACTGCATAAAGTTGACGCTCTGTACTGCCTCTTTCTACAGATTGATAATAAAGTTCCTTTGTTTTTGGATTCAAAACATATACAGAAGTGACTTCCCAGTTGCCTTTTGTAAGTTGTCTTATTAATTTCCCATTTGAATCATAATGATAAATGTGATTGAAACCATCTCGTTCACTGGTCCATAAGAAACTTCGATCCTCTAAGATTTTTAAATTATCATGAATACTAACATAGGCCTTATCTGTTTCTTCGAGAAGCAGTTGCATCGATTTGGAGCCGGTATCCCATTGCCATAATTTCAAATGATTCTGGTGCCGATTTATGGTTTGAATTAGGATTTGATTTGCATCTAGGCCAAACTTAATTCTTGGAATGTAATACGGATGGTTTTCTGGAAAAATAATTTTGTTTTTATTGCCTTTATTCAAATCAATCACGTAAATCTCAATTTTCGAATTTTCTTCTCCAGCTTTAGGATATCTAAACATGTAAGGAAATTGATACAAATCTGAACCATAAATATCCATTGAAAAGATGGGAACTTTAGATTCATCAAACCGCATATAGACGAGTTGATTTGAATCAGAATTCCAATCAAACCCCCGAACAAATCCAAACTCCTCCTCATAAACCCAGTCCGTTATTCCGTTTAATGTTTGATAGTTTCCATCAAAAGTCAATTGGGTTGTCTTTTGATTCGTTAAATCTTTAACGAATAAATTCCGCTGAAAAACATAGGCCACTTTCCTTCCGTCTGGAGAAAGCAAAGGAACTTGAATTTGATTTTCACTTACCTTTTCAAGAGAACCTTTAGTGCGATCAAATATCCAATAGAAAGCAATTTTGGACCTTCTGTATATTGGAATAGCATCTGTTTCAATTAAAATTTTGGATTCATCTTTCGAAAAACTATAAGCAGAAAATTTATTTATTTCAGTATACATATTTGAATCAAATATGGTTTCGCTTATTCCTGGATTTATATACTGATAGCGCAGAATTTGAGTTGCGTTGGATCGCTCAGAATCAGCTAAAACAGTGTAGGAAGAACCGTCTTTCATTGGATGAATCATTTCCATCCTTTTTGCATCATACGTTCCTTCCCAAAGGCTGTCTAAAGAAAATTGTTGTTGTCCATAAATGGTGTCATTCCCTGCCAGTACAATTAGAATAAAATACGACACCCATAAAAGAAAATAATTTGAGGAGGGCACTATTTGATTTGGACTGTTGTTTTTATGTTTTTTCAATCTTTTAAAATTTGAAGTTGCAGCAATTTATGAAAAATGAAGATAACCATACTTTTAGAGGGGTTTCAAAATCAGTATCTTTATAAAAAAAAAGAATGGACAAACGGATTGAAGGTTTTTCCAAATTAACGAAAAAGGAAAAAATTGCTTGGGTTACTCAGGCTTATTTTAAAAATCCAGAAGCTTCTGAGTTTAACTTGTCTCGCTATTGGAATTCTGATCTTGAACTACAAAAAAAACACGATGAATTCATAGAAAATTCCGTCACTAATTTCTATTTACCATTGGGGGTAGCTCCTAATTTTTTAATCAATGGAAAATCTTACACCTTGCCAATGGTGATCGAAGAAAGTTCAGTGGTAGCTGCAGCAGGAAATGCTGCTAAATTCTGGAGTACTCGTGGTGGTTTCCAAGCAGAAGTTCTTGATACCATTAAAGTGGGACAAATTCACTTTCTTTTTGAGGGTAATTCTAATGCACTTCGCTCTTTTTTTAAAAAAAATAAAGCACTCCTTTTAGCTTCAACAGACGAAGTTTCTAAAAATATGCAAGCTCGTGGTGGGGGGATATTAAGTCTTGAATTAGTTGATAAAACTGAAACTATTCCAAATTATTTTCAACTACACCTCCGGTTTAAAACAGCCGATGCGATGGGAGCAAATTTTATCAATTCCTGCTTAGAAAATATGGCTGCTAAACTTGAGGAATTGGCGCTGTTGGAAAGTAGTTTTTCTTCACAGAGCAAAGCGCTAGAAGTGGTTATGAGTATTCTCTCTAATTATGTTCCAGAATGTTTAGTTCGGGCAAAAGTTCAATGTCCTGTTTCCAATTTGATTCCAGAAAAAGGGTGGAAAGGAAAAGACTTTGCGCAAAAAATGGTTCAGGCTGTCCACATCGCTAAACACGAGCCCTATCGAGCAGTTACGCACAATAAGGGGATTATGAATGGTGTTGATGCCATTGTATTGGCCACTGGAAATGATTTCAGAGCAATTGAAGCTGGCGTTCATGCTTATGCCTCTAAGGACGGTCAGTATACCTCATTAAGTGATGCTTACATCAAAGAAAATGTGTTCCATATGGAACTCCAAATTCCTTTGGCAATTGGAACTGTAGGGGGGCTAACTAAACTTCACCCAATGGTAAATTGGAGTATGGAATTATTAGGAAACCCTAGTGCAGAAACCCTCATGGAAATCATTGCTGTTGCTGGCTTAGCCCAAAATTTTGCAGCCCTTCGTTCATTAGTCACTTCTGGGATTCAGAAAGGACACATGAAAATGCATCTACTGAATATCCTCAATCAGATGGAGGCAAGTGAAAAAGAAAAAGAAGCAGCAATTCTACATTTTAAAAAACATGCAGTTAGTGTTCAAGCTGTAAGTCAGTTTTTACAAAAATCCGTTTCCTAAAATGCCTACGTATAGAAGTCACGGAAAATTACTTCTCACTGCAGAATATGTCGTGCTGAAAGGAGCCTCGGCACTTGCAATTCCCTGCAGTTTAGGTCAAACCCTTCGTTATAATCCATCTAAAAGTACCACACTGATTTGGCGCAGTCTAGCGGTGGATGGAAGCTTATGGTTTCAAGTAGAATTTGATTACCACACTTTAGAATTAAAAAAAAGTACCGATCTTATCATTTGGGAAAAGCTCGAAAAAATAATTCGTGTAGCTAAGTCCTTAAATCCAAGCTTTCTGGATGAAGGAGGTTCTGTGGTTACACAATTAGAATTTGACCGTAAATGGGGGCTAGGGAGCTCCTCAACCTTGATTTCAAATATTGCCCTCTGGGCTCAGATAAATCCTTACGAACTCCTGGACCAAAGTTTTGGAGGAAGTGGATATGATGTTGCTTGTGCAAGAGCAAAAACGCCAATCTTATTTATTAAGGACAACTACCATCCTAAAATTAATCAAGTAGAATTCTCACCCCCTTTCAAAAAAAATCTATTTTTTGTTTACCTAAACCAAAAAAAAAATAGTCAAGAAGCAATCGCAAGCTTTGATTTCAATAGCGTTAGTCAATCCATAACGGATAAAATTAATGAGATTACTAATGAGATAATTCTATGTACTAATCAAAATGAATTCAATTTGCTGCTAAAAGCACACGAATCTATTATTGGAGGATTACTAAATCAAAAGCCAATTCAAGAAATATTATTTCCGGATTTTGATGGAGCAATAAAAAGTCTGGGAGCTTGGGGAGGAGATTTTATTTTAGCATCAGGAACACAGCAGAGTATTGCCTATTTTAAAAACAAAGGTTTTCAAACTATTTTCTCTTTTGAAAAAATGATTTTGTAATTTTTTTTTACTAAAAGTTCAAGAGTTCCTTCTTTCAGGTTGTTTTGATGGACAATGGATCCCATTTATTTTCGTAAGCAACTGAAAAACTTTTATTCTGATTAATCGGACACCCACTTGACTCAATCATCTTTGACTTTAAATAAAAAAATAATTCGTTTTTGAGAAATTCAACCCCCAATAAAAAAGCCTCTGAATTTTCAGAGGCTTTTTTTAAATTTTAAAACGATAAAACTAGTAGTAAAGAGCTCTATTATCGTCAATTTCAGAGGTTGATTCTAATGCACTAAAAACACTCTCCAAAAGGGTATAACTCGCTTTTTGAAGCAAATCATTTGTGTATTCAGTATAATCCTCTAATGGTTCTGCTTCATTCTTACTAAGAAGTTTAATTTTATAAATTCCTTTAACACCTTGAATAAGTTCTGACTCAGATCCTTCACTCAACGCAAAAGCAGCACCAACCACATAGGGTTCATTTCCAGCCCCAACTAAAGTTGGATTTTTTTGATTTATAGCAGATGCAGTCTCAATAGTAAGATTCTCATCCTCAGCCAAAGCTTCTAGGGTTTCTTTATCTTGAAATTGCTTTTTGATTAAAGCTGCTTTTTTATCCTCAGTGATCAATTTTCGAACTCGAGTGCCTACTTCGTCTAAGGTAGCTAATTCATCTTCGGTTATTGCTGTAAGCTGAACAACTACATAACCGCCTCCACCATTTAAAGAGAATCTTTTGATGTCTCCTACTTTGGTATCGTCTTGAAAAGCCCATTTGACTATCTGACGTTGATTAGTTAACCCGGGAAGGTTTTCTTCTAATGCGGTAATTTGTTTTACTGGTCTGACTTCGTAGTTATTTTTTTCAGCTAATGCTATAAAATCTTTAGAATCGTTACTATCCATTTCAAATTGGGTTGCGTTTCTAAATACTTCATTTGCAGTTTGATCAGATGCGATGGCTTCATTTGCTATATCTGCAATAATTGCTAAGTCATCCTTATCTGTAACTTTGATGATATGAAACCCAAATTCTGTTTCTACCAAACCGACACTTCCAACTTTATTTTTATTTACAAAGTTGAAAAATTCCTGAGCCATTTCACCTTCCTTGAAAAATCCGAGATCTCCACCTCTAGTCTTTGTTGGTCCATCAGAATTTTCGCGAACTAAATCTTCAAAATCAGCGTTAGCTCTTCTTGCAAGACGGAAAACTCTATTTGCTTCACGTTTTGCTTCTTCTTTGGATCGTGTAATTTGTTCAGAGGCTCTTGTTGCTCCTTCGTAGGCAATTAGAATGTGACTTGCTCTGAGAGAAGCATCTTTTTTAAGATCAATTAGGCGAGATATTTTGAAAAAATTGCCGTCTCTGTAGGGACCAAAAACCTGTCCAACAGAAAGACCAAATAAAATGTCTGCATATTGATTATTAAATTCCCCTCGTGCTCTATATATAGAATCAAAAGGAATTTCAGAATACTGATCTACAAAATCTAAAATATTCTTTGTGGTTCTAAATCCTTCAATAGTATCAGTCAACTTAGAAACATCGTTATAGGCAATGCGTTGCTCTTTTAAACCGTCTAATCGAAGACTTATGCTAGACAAATCGTCCTCAGTAGGTTCCTCTGAGAAAGAAACATACTGCAAATTTCTACTCGCTTCTCTTTCAAATTCTTTTGAATGATCTTTGATGTATTTTTTGATTTCAGCATCAGTGACAGTTACTAAACTGTCAGGTATTACATCATAAGGGATCTGAACGTACTGAATATTGATATTGTCATTTTCAAAATGATACATCGATTTAGCTTCTGCTTCTGTGATCCCTGCACTAGATTTGATAAGATCAAAATAGATTCTTTGCTTAGCTACACCAATAATGCTTTGTTCTTGAGCTTTCCAGTTTTCATATGCCGCAGGTTCTTGAACACGCATCTGAGCAATGTAATCTGTGAAAATCCCGAAATCAAAAAAACCAGCTTCATTTTGAAAAGAAGGATTATTGATGACAGCTTCATCAGAAGAAATAATCTGTTCTAATTGATCTTTTCCTGCATCAATCCCTAATTTTTCAAATTGTTGATCGAAAATAGTGTTTCGAAGTGCTTGATTCCATACAAGGTTTACAGACTGAAGAGTTGAGTAATTGTAGGTTCTCTCGGTTTGTTCTACCATTTGACGAAAGAAATTAACATCTATTTCCTCATCGTTGATTACTGCAATTGGATCAGTGGGGCCTGTATTGGCAGAATTGCCGTCAAAAACTCCAGAGATTACAAATGCAAAAAGCGCCATCCCGATTACAAGAATCAAGAAAATGGATCGCTGTCTAATTTTTCCTAAAACGGCCATAGTTGCTATTTTTGATAGTTTGCGAAATTAAACTATTCCAATGAATAAAGAAAGTATGAAACCTGAAATATCAATGTGTTGTTTGAATACTCCCTCTCAATTACCCATTTTCGGATAGAGACAATATAATTTCCTCAATTTTAGTTGCTGAAACTTTTTTAATTTTTAAAATATAAGGGTCTAGATTAATCTCTTCTCCTTTTTGAGGGATTTCCCCAATAGTATAAGCAATCATTCCTCCTAAGGTTTCGTAATATTCGCTTTCAGGTAATTTAAGATTGTATTTCTGATTTAAATAATCCACCTCCAGTCTTGCGGAGAATTCATAAGTATCTTTTCCTAAAAATTTTTCAATGTGTTCTACTGTGTCGTACTCATCGTGAATTTCTCCAAATAATTCCTCAACAATATCTTCTACTGTAACAATTCCTGAGGTCCCGCCGTATTCATCAATCACTACTGCAATACTCTTTTGTTGACGTGTCAGTTGCTTTAAAACATCATTCACAAGCATCGTTTCTGGAACGTAAGCAACTGGGAGCAATATATTGTGAATCCCTTTAGGGTTTTTCATCATTTCAAAAGCATGAACGTACCCCAAAATATGGTCTATATTGTTT
>JAFMMH010000126.1 GCA_017851655.1 Flavobacteriaceae bacterium | reverse complement strand
CTTCCGATCTTCATTGTAATTACTTTTGAGCAACAACAACAAAAATCATAATCAACTAATTATATAAACGAATATGGCACTTCCAACAGCAGGCACCGGAGCAGAACAAGATCAGTTTTGGCCTTTACCTAAATTTTATTTCTCCGTAGACATTGGCGACATGACAGACTTACCTTTTCAGGAAGTTAGTGGTCTAGAAGTTGAAACAGAAATGATTGAATACCGACATGGGAATAGTCCAAATCATTCTAAAATCAAGATGCCAGGGCTACTTAAGTACTCTGATATTACACTGAAGAAAGGTGTATTTGCGAATGATAACCAATTCTATGAGTGGATGTCAAAAATATCTTTGAATACATATGAAAGACTAACTGTAGTAATAAGACTTTTAGATGAGACAGCAACGCCAAGAATGACTTGGACGCTTACAAATGCTTTCCCACTTAAAGTAACACCTACGGATCTAAATTCTCAGTCTTCTGAAGCGGCTATTGAAACATTAGTTTTAGCCCATGAAGGTTTAGTAGCTGAAGTTGCTTAATCTGTGAGTATTATTTGATTGCTGACTTATAGCAAAATGCTATAACTATTTTAGCTAAATTAGATCTTCTTCCGAATATCTTATTTAGCTATTTTAGTTTTTATAAAGTACACTATATATATGGAGGTTGATAAAAACACCTACCCAGCCGTAGGATTTAATTTTAGAGTTACATCTAGTGATGCTAATTTTGGTTTGGGAACACTTACTGCTCTTACAGGTTTTGAGTTAAATCAGACAGACGCTTCATTTCAATCGGTTACAGGAATCAGTGCCAAATTAGAAACGAATCCATACAAAGCTTTAGGATCAAATAACCGGCAAATTGTTTTACCCGGTACCGTTACCTATTCTGATTTGGAACTCAAACGTGGGATTGTCAAAAAAGATTCCAATATAGGAAATTGGTGCAACGGATTTCTTACTGATGACCAATGGTGGTATTTTGTTAGCAGAAAAACGATCAATGTTTTTTTACTTGACAACAACAGTAATGATATTTTGATGACTTGGACTTTTTTTAATTGTTATCCAATTGAAATTAATATAGATCCGTTTGATGCAATGGGAGGGAACTATGCTGTGGAGACTATGAAATTAACCTATTCACATTTTAAAAAATCATAAAATGCCAATAGAGATTAAAGAACTTGTTGTAAAAGGTACTGTAGATTCTGATCTGCAGGAAGAAAATATAGATGTTGTAAAACTGATTGATGAAAAATTAGCCAGTATGTCACAGCCACAATGCAGTCTGAATAAAAGTAGTTTAATTGAGGAATGTGTTCAAGAGGTGTTAATTGAAATTAGAAAACAGTTAGATTATTAAAAGATGAATGTAAATTTCATAGCTTTTTCAGAAGTTGATGCTTGGATGCCATCAGGGATGTATAATCTGCAGCTAAATCCAAGTAAGTTTGAAGTTGGCTTTAAGGAAAATAAAAAAAAGACTAATTGTGAGACTGCAGCTGATGGTCAAATGGTAGAAAGTTCCGAACCCCTTTATAGTTTAGCGACTTGGAATTTATCTTTTACAATTGATAATACAGGTGCAGTGCCTTTTCCTCCAATGGCCTTTCCTATACCAATATTAAGTCCGGGTCTTTCAATATATCCATCTATTAGCTATTTCAAAGAGCTATTTGTTTTGCCTAATAATGAAACACATTCAAGAAATTATATTAAGGGTATTTGGGGATTAGGAGATTTGACAATTTTTGGACGAGTTACTAGTTTTACTTATGATTATGATTTCTTTACCAGTTCAGGAATCCCCTTAAGAGCATTGTGTAAATTGGCTATTCAAGAGGTGCCTTTGCCTTCTTCATCATCTTACTTTATGAGTCCTGATATCACCAGGATTCCCAAGGTTAAGGAGAGTGATAGTCTGGTTGATTTTTGTGAACAGTATTATAACGATAAAAATTTTTATCTAAAAGTTGCAGCACATAATAATCTCTCCACATTTAGAAAGTTGAAAACAGGAACAAACCTTGAATTTCCTCCAATTAAGAAATAATGGGTTTACTTTTTCCATCACCTGCAGATTCTTTAAATCAACTGGCTTCTTTCGCTGTAAAAGTGGACGGAACTCAAATTGAAACAAAGTATAAGTTATTTCGTATTCAAACATTTAAAGAGGTAAATAAGCTGAGTAGGGCAACTATATCCATTATCGGCGGTAATCCAAAAGAAAACAATTTTGATGAGAGTGAAGAATCCATTTTTGCTACAGGAAGTGAGGTTGAGATTTCATTAGGATATGATCAAAGTAATGAGATTGTTTTTAAGGGTATTATTTCAAAACATGCCTTAAAGATTAAAAAAGACTTCCAGTCTGTTTCAACAAATAATTTATTGGTTATAGAGTGTGTAGATAAAGCAGTAAAATTATCAAATACCTATACCACTGAAATCTACGAAGATAAGTTAGATAGTGATATCATTACAGCACTTATATCAAATGCCCCAGGGGTTTCAAAGACTGTTTCCTTTACTTCTGTGATGAATGATTTTCTACCTAAATACAATTGTAACGATTGGGATTTTATTCTTCAACGTGCGGAAGCTAATGGGATGATTGTTCTGAATTCTGACAATGCGATTACTGTTACAGAACCAAAACCACTATTGACCATCCCTGAATTAACGGTAACCTATGGTAATGCAATGATAGATTTTCATGCTGAGGTCGATGCAACTACCCAATACAGT
>JAFMMH010000125.1 GCA_017851655.1 Flavobacteriaceae bacterium | reverse complement strand
AGAGATCCCAATAATCCTCTAAACTGCTATTTTCATTCAAAACAGCATAAAAGGGATCTGTTATTGTGCCTGTTTTTTCATCTTCTACAACTGGATCCACAATTTCTTCTGAATCATCTTTATTACATTGTAATAAGAAAGTCCCAAAAAGAAGCAGAAAAACTATTTTAAATTTACATGTCATTTAAGTTTGCTTAAAGAAACTGAATGACACTAAATATAAAAGTGTGTAACAAATAAACAAAATGGTTTGTTATTGGAGCAATGTATTTTCTAACTCAAAAGTTTGAGAAAAATGATCGGGAGTAGGTTCAGAGCAAATTTTTAAAGGCGGTATAATTATCCGTTCAAGGCCTCTGCTCCACCAACTATTTCTAAGATTTCATTCGTGATTGCAGCTTGACGTGCTTTATTATAAGTCAATTTAAGCTGATCTCTTAGCTCGGTAGCGTTGTCCGTTGCTTTATGCATCGCAGTCATTCTAGCCCCATGTTCGCTGGCAAATGAGTCTCTCAGGGCTTTATAAAGTTGCATTTTCAATGACTTTGGAAGAAGCTCATTAACGATTTCAAACTTTGAAGGTTCAAAAATATAATCTCCTTTGACATCATCAGTCTCTTCAGCCTCAGCAACAATAGGGAGATAAGGTTCTACTTCCACAATTTGAGTTGCTGCATTTTTAAATCTATTGTAAACTAAAACTACTTCATCGTAGTGCTGAGCTGCAAATTGATCCATGATGTTTTGTGCGATTATTCCTACACTATCATAGTTGAGGTCATCGTAAACAGCATCGTGGGTAGAACTGATTTTTCCTGTTTTTTCTAAAAGTTCAGAGCCTTTTTTTCCAATGGAAATTAAAGACACCGTTTTATCAGCATAATCTTCTAAGATAAGCTGACGTGTCCGTTTGATAATATTCGCGTTAAACGCCCCACAGAGTCCACGGTTAGAAGTGATGGATACGATCAGCACCTTTTGTGTATCCCGTATTTGAGTGTATGGATTCTGAATATCTCCATCTAAGGTGCTACTTAAATTTTGAATCAGTGTAGTGAGTGTAGTGGCATAAGGTCGCATGGCAGTTATGGCATCTTGGGCTTTTTTCAATTTTGCAGCAGATACCATTTTCATGGCACTAGTAATCTGCATAGTTGAAGAAACCGATGCTATCCTATTCCGTATTTCCTTAAGGTTTGCCATGGTTTATGCGAATTGTTTGGTCGTTTCTTTAGCTACTGCATTCAAAACATCAATAACTTCATCGGTGAGTTTTCCTGCTTTTAATTCCGCAAGTGTTTTGCTATGCTTCTTACGAAGTGTTTCCAAATACGCCTGTTGAAATGCTTTAACGCTTTCTACAGGAACATCTCTCAACAAGTTTTTAGATCCCGCATAAATAATCGCAACCTGATCTTCTACAGTGAAAGGGTCGTTTTGTGCTTGTTTCAAAATTTCAACATTCCGTTTTCCTTTTTCAATAACGTTCAAAGTTGCCGCGTCTAAGTCCGAACCAAATTTTGCAAAAGCTTCCAGTTCACGGAACTGGGCTTGGTCTAATTTAAGTGTTCCTGCTACCTTTTTCATAGATTTGATCTGCGCTGATCCACCTACACGAGAAACAGAAATTCCTACATTAATTGCAGGACGTACTCCTGAGTTGAAAAGGTCGGATTCCAAAAAGATTTGTCCATCTGTAATTGAAATTACATTCGTAGGGATATAAGCTGAAACGTCTCCTGCTTGAGTTTCAATGATCGGTAATGCTGTTAGTGATCCGCCTCCTTTTACTTTATCTTTTAAAGAATCAGGTAAATCATTCATTTCCTTAGCAATACTGTCTACATTAATAACCTTTGCAGCACGCTCTAACAAACGAGAATGAAGATAGAAAACATCCCCTGGGTATGCTTCACGTCCTGGGGGTCTTCTTAAAAGTAAGGATACTTCTCGGTATGCAACGGCTTGTTTAGACAAATCGTCATAAATTATCAAGGCTGGTCTACCTGTATCTCTAAAGTACTCTCCAATAGATGCTCCAGCAAAGGGTGCGTAAACCTGCATTGGTGCAGGATCAGAAGCATTTGCAGCAACGATAGTGGTATATGCCATTGCCCCACGATCTTCTAAAGTTTTTGCTATTCCAGCTACGGTAGATGCTTTTTGTCCAATTGCTACATAAACGCAGTAAACGGGTTCTCCAGCATCATAAAATTCTTTTTGATTTAAAATGGTATCTATACAAACAGTTGTCTTCCCTGTCTGACGGTCACCAATAACCAGTTCTCTTTGACCTCTTCCTACGGGAATCATAGCATCAATGGATTTGATTCCTGTTTGTAAAGGTTCGTTTACAGGCTGACGAAAAATTACACCAGGTGCTTTACGTTCTAAAGGCATTTCAAAAACCTCTCCTTCAATTGCGCCTTTTCCGTCTATCGGAAGCCCTAAAGTATTTACTACACGACCTACTACACCCTCTCCAACATTGATCGAGGCAATTCGTTGAGTTCTTTTTACAGTATCTCCTTCTTTAACTCCTTTGGATGCTCCTAACAATACTACCCCCACATGATCTTCCTCTAAATTGAGAACCATGCCTTCTAGGTCATTGTCAAAAGAAACTAATTCTCCATATTGAGCGTTGGAAAGTCCGTATACACGAGCAATACCATCTCCTACTTCCAACACAGTTCCAACCTCATCAAGAGCGTTTGTTGAACTGTAACCGGCTAATTGCTTTTTTAATATTGCTGAAACTTCAGCGGGATTTACG
>JAFMMH010000007.1 GCA_017851655.1 Flavobacteriaceae bacterium | reverse complement strand
TGTCTTTTTGGAGGCAAAATGAAGCTTTGGATATCTAAATTTTGAATGGAGTACTGCTAGCAAACTATCAGATACTCCCGTTATTTTCTGAAAATCAGACATTGAATTCACAAAGCTACCTGAAGCCCGAAACTGGACAAGCTTGTCATAGGCCTCTAAGGGTATTCCAAGCGAATAGGCTCTATAATCAGATAAAAAATTGGGATTGTAAGTATACGGTTGCGTTTTCAAATTATCCTGTTCCAAGAGGGAATCCAATCGTTTTTGCAAAACAGATGATTGTCCTATTAGATTCACGTCAGAAAACTGTTTCTTTTTTACCCAATTGATGGTAGATCCCAGAATTAAAAGCAATCCGAGGAGGACTATCAGTGCTCCTCTTTGTGATTTGGTATACACAAATTGGAACTTTTGACGCATTTAACCTTTCTTCAAACTGGCAATAGCAGTTAGATAACTCTTCAATTCTTCTCTTACTCTTGGGAACAAGAGTAAAAGTCCCACCATGTTTGGGAAGACTAAAGCCAAAATCATTGCATCTGAAAAAGCCCATACAGCAGACATATCTCCTGCAGCTCCGATCACAATAAAAATCAAAAATAAAGACTTATAGGTCATTTCAGAAACTTTGCTTTTTCCAAAGATGTACATCCATGACTGCAGTCCGTAATAGGACCATGAGATCATTGTAGAAATTGCAAAAAGGACAACCGCTATGGTCAAAAACGGTCCAGAAAAGGCAATGTATTTTGAAAAGGCCGCAGCAGTAATACCAGAACCTTCAGCAGGCACACCGTCTATCATAACCACTCCTCCAACACCACCATAATCAAAAACAGTATTGTCTCCGTTGAAAATAATGATCACCAAAGCCGTCATGGTGCAAATAACAACTGTGTCAATAAAAGGTTCCAACAAAGCAACTAAACCTTCCGAAGCTGGATAGTTTGTTTTCACGGCTGAATGAGCAATTGATGCCGATCCTGCCCCTGCTTCGTTTGAGAACGCTGCACGACGAAAACCTGTAATCAATACTCCTAAAAGACCCCCAAGACCTGCTTGAGGATTGAATGCTTGATTAAAAATCATTCCAAACGCATCATCAACGTAACTGAAATTGGTGAAAATAATATAAAGACATGCCAATATGTACATAAGCGCCATCAATGGAACAACTTTTTCAGTAACAGCAGCAATTCGCTTGATTCCACCAATGATGATGATCCCTACAACAACCATCATGATAATTCCTATAATTGTTCGTGCACTGCCTCCTGTCATTCCAAAAGAACCTACCAATTGCATGGCTGCTTGGTTGGATTGGGCGGCATTCCCCCCACCAAATGAAGCGCCAATACATAAAAAAGCAAAAATTCCAGCAAGAATTTTACCAAGTGTAACAAATCCTCTTTCCTTTAAGCCTTTGGTAAGATAATACATCGGCCCACCGTAAACAGTTCCATCTTCTCCAATATCGCGATATTTGACACCCAAGGTACATTCTACAAATTTTGTTGACATACCAAGAAGTCCACATAAAATCATCCAAAAAGTAGCTCCGGGTCCTCCTACAGCTATTGCAAGAGCAACACCCGCAATGTTTCCATTACCTACAGTTCCAGAGACGGCTGTTGCCAATGCCTGAAAATGACTCACTTCACCTTCCTTGCTTTCATCTGAAATGGTTCCTTTCACATCTCCAGCGATTGCTAAATCAGGGTTTCCAGATGAATGATGGTCTATACTATCGTATTTCCCACGCACTGTATTTATTGCAGTGAAAAAACGGCGGATATTTACAAAACCAAAATAAAAGGTAAAAAACAAAGCACCACCAACCAATAAGAAGATTATCGTCGGAATTCCAGTGCCAAAAAAATTGTGCAATACCAGGCCCTCCCACCAATTAGCTACGGGTGTAAAAGCATCATTGATTCTTTCATCTAGTCCCCTTTCTTGAGCAAAAATGGGAATTGAACTAATTAAAAAAAGTAGTCCTGTTAATAAATATTTTCTTTGAGGAAGTAAATGCATTTTGATTTTTATATCGATTAGAGGCTCCAATATCCAAAAAAGGGAATGAAAAACAAACTAATCTAAGTGAAACATTTTGTTTAATTTTTTTATGGCCTCCTGAGTCCCCAAAACAATCAGTTTCCCTTCTACATCTAAAACTAAATTAGCGTCGGGATTAATGTATTGTTTTCCGTTGCCATCTCGGTAACCAATTACATTACATCCTGTATGTTTTCGCAAACCCATTTGAGCCAACGATTTTTGTTGATAATTTTTGGGGATCAAACTGAGTTTTAGCTCCTCAACATTGGGACTGGTATCCTCTTGCCACCAATCCAATGTGCCTAAAAAGTGAATCAGATCAGGAACGGTCAAAAGAGCAGCCATATAATCTCCACCAATTTTATCTGGCATTATCACATGATTTGCACCAGCCAAAGCCAATTTTGATTGGTTTCGTTCTTCTGAAACCCGACTCACAATCACAATGTCAGAATGTAACTGTCTTGCAGATAAAACAACAAATAAATTATCCGCATCATCAGGCAAAGCACAGATTAAGTTTTTTGCACGTTTAATCCCAACAGCTTCTAAAATCTGATCGGAAAGGGCATTGCCCTTGAAGAATAATATTTCTTTTTCGTTTTCAGCAATGAGTACTTCATCGATTTCAATGACTACATAGGGTTGTTCATGTTTTTTTAATCGGGTAACTGCTTGTCTACCATTGCGACCAAAGCCGCAAACGATTGTATGTCCGTTTAAATCACTTATCATTTGTTTATTTTTTTTGTTTCAAACCTTCTAAACTCCAGTCAATTGCTATGTATTCAACCAAAAAACGAAAAGCAATAGCAACTATCAAAAATCCCAACAAAATAAAAAGAACTGCAAAGGCTCTTCCTTGAGCTGACAACTCCCCTACCTCAGTATATCCAACTGTGCTTAGCGTAATCACTGACATATACAGTGCATCAAAAAGAGAATAGTTTGTTTCGATCAAATAAAAACCGATCACTCCAAATAAAAGTATTAAGAGTAAAAGAAGAAGTGCACGGGTAAGAGGGGATTTGATGAGGTGCATTCTATAGGTCGAAAACGGAACTTCTCTTTGTGTGAATCATATCTTTAAGTTTTATCCAGAAGGCCAGTGTAAGATAAAGTACAAAACCACCAACTAGGGTCGTAAAGGACGCGTAAATGAAAAATAATCGAACACTTTTGACCTTCATCCCAAGTAAATCAGCCATTCGGGTACAAACAGCAAAACCGTTTCTTTCAAAAAAAAGGCGAATTTTGTTAGATCTCTTCATTACACCAAAGTTACTTTTTTTCATTTAATTGTTTGTAGGCTCACCAGAGGACTTCATTAAATTGAATCCCACATTACAGGAGAGGCATTTTTTTTGAGTACAATAATTTTTATAAAGATGAAGCAGAGATTGACTCGCAACTGCATTTACCTGTGGGATTTTGAGTTTTTTGAACTTATTCAGAATACTGTTTTTTTCAGATGGTACTGCTTCTGCCCAATCAAAAAGCGAAGTTTCGCCAGAACTACCTGTATATTTAGCGTAAGCAAAACGCAACGGGATCAATGTATTTATCAATAGTAAATCAAAAAAATCGCGGCTAATTTTCTTTGGTTTTGGCTTACTCTCTACATCAAAATTATAATGAGTTGTCCAATACTGACTTGCTGTTGTAGAAAAAAGGGAATAACATTGAATGGGCGAAGTCTGTTTGACTACAGCATCGAATAAAGCACCGTTTTTTGAATAAATCTGAGCTAATTGAGCCATACGAATCGTAGGAAAGTTTGCTGGTCTGAGTCTCGCAAAATTAATCTTAAGCGCCAAGGGACGTATCAGTTTGTATTTTGTTTTAAAATAGGAATACTGGGTAAATAGTTCTTCTTGATAGCTTCCTCTAAAAGGAGGATCTAATAAACCCAACTGTCCAAGGAAAAGTGCTTCCAACTGTATTGGATCCTCCCTTAACTGAAGAATCCTCTTAAAAGGAGTGTGCATTGCCATCTCATAAAAAGCAGGACCGTTAACATTTAAACCAAAACCCTTGGCGAAGAACACAAAAAAAACAGCTTCCCAATCATTATTTAATTGTTTTAATAAATGCTGTACCTCAGAAACCCGCTGTTCCATCCGCTCTACAAATAGACGATCTTGATACGACATCCAAAGGGCTGGTGAAAATTGAAAAACCTCTTGTTCGCAAGAAATAAATTTAGGTTGCTGTAAAAAGGTATTCTGATAATGATTTAAGGTTTTTGCATTAACGTAACGACTCAAATTCAAGGTAGGAATAGAGTGCCCGCTGGGGTAACAAACATCCAAATCAAAATCCCAAACCACATGAAGGATTACATTGTCATAAGCAGCATCTAGCTGATGGCCATGACGAAACCAATCCGAAGAATGCAAATGCACCTCTACTGGACCCGTCCAACATAAATCGTCTAAATATATTTTAGCCTCCAAAAAATCGGGACCGCCAAAATCATTCAAAACGCCAGGATTAAGGACTTGTATCGCCTGACCTTTTGTAGTCCGCAATTCCGATTTAGAAAATTTCTGAAATCGCCATATATAATGGAGTAGGGATTCTTTCATAAGTAAGCTTGGGGAAGCTAATAAAATTAAATAGTTACATCGCTAATTCTCCTTGCCACTCTAAAATACCACCCAAAAGATTATAACAATCTTCAATTCCTTGTTGTTTAAAAAGTTCACAAGCTTGAGCACTTCGAGCTCCTGAACGACAATATACAAAGTAGGTTTTTGATTTGTCTAATGTTTCCATTCCTGACATAAAAGATTGAGGATCACGTATGTCTAGTAATTTTGAGTTGATTAGGTGTCCAGCCTCGTATTCTTCGCTTGTCCGAACATCTAAAATAATACTTTCTGGGTGTTGAGCTTGTTTTGTAGCCCACTCTTCTTGAGATAAATCCATTGTTTTTTTAGCTAAGGTACAACAGCAGAATTATTCAAACAAATCAAAAAAAAACTTGCAGGTAAAAATAGTTTGTTTATATTTGTACATACAATTGTTGTAGATACAATACCATGAATTCAAAAGAGCTTATTATTACATTCATAAAAACCAGTTGCGCAGTCAATGACATGCTAGCGCAAAATTTAAAACCTTTTGGAATTTCATTGCAGCAATTCAACGTCCTCCGAATTTTAAGAGGGCAAAATGGTGTCCCCGCAAACTTATCTACTGTACAAGAACTCATGGTAAACAAAATGAGTAATACCACTCGAATAATCGATAAACTCATTGACAAAAATTTTGTAGCCCGAGACATCTGTAAAGAAAATAGAAGAAAAATTGAATTATTTATCACAAAAGATGGTCTTTCAATTTTAAAAGAAATTGACCCGATCGTTGATCTCACAGAAGATAAAATGGTAGGTCATTTATCAGCCACTGATAAAGAAAAATTTGTTTCGTACATGAAACAATTGAAAGTTAACTAAAAAAAAAAACAAAAATGAAAATGAAAATGATTACCCTTGCCCTATTCATTACGGCAGCAACAGCATGGAGCCAGTCTAACATAACTAAAATAGACATTGAGCAGAGTGAAATCCAATGGTTAGCAAAAAAAGTAACTGGCCAACATAACGGAACCATCAATCTTAGTGACGGGAGCTTAGAAATGAACATGGATCAAATCACTGGAGGAAGTTTTACAGTTGATATGTCTAGTATTGTTTGCAAAGATCTTACGGGAGAGTATAAAGGAAAATTAGAAGGGCATTTAAAATCAGACGATTTCTTTGGAGTTGAAAAATTTCCAAAAGCACTTCTAACAATCACAAAAAGTGAAATGAAAATGAAAAATCATTACATGATGGAAGGTGATTTAACCATCAAAGGAATTACTAACCCGATAAGCTTTGAAATGCATGTTGAGGGAAATTCAGCTACCACAAAATTAATTGTTGACCGCTCTAAATTCGATGTTCGATATGGCTCTAACAGCTTTTTCGATAACCTTGGAGACAAAGCAATTTATGATGATTTCGAATTAGATGTAAATTTAAAATTTTAAAAAATGAAAATAGTAAGACCTAAATGTGCCTGTGGGAACACACAAAATTCAGAAGGCTATTGTGATGGATCACATGCGAAGAAATAATTATTGTTCGGGGATTGGGGTTACAAAAAATATACTATATTTGATTTAATGAACCGAACAATAATTTTTTTAAACGGATGGTGGTACGCTTTTCAACAATGAAATCGTGAACCAACCCGTACATATAATTCTAAGGCTTGTCATCACGACAAGCCTTTTTTAATTTAAATAACATGAGGCGTTTTACTCTTCAATCAAAACATAAAAAAATATTGGCAGATACGCTCACTCCAGTGAGTGTATACTTAAAAATAAGAGATGTATTTCCGCACAGTCTTTTATTAGAAAGCAGTGATTACCACGCCAACAATAACGATTTTTCTTACATTTGTTGTAATCCCATTGCCTCTATTAAGCTAAAAGACGGCCAACTCACTACTAAACTCCCTGACGGTAGTGAAGAAACTATACAAGCAGATGAACATACCGATATACCTGAAAAAATACACACTTTTTCACAACAATTTGAAACCAAAAAATTCCCATACAAATTCATCAGCAATGGTATTTTTGGTTACATCGCTCATGATGCTGTTCGTTACTTTGAACAACTAAAACTCGACCAAAACAAACCTGGTCAGGGTATTCCTGATATTTACTATGCTGTTTACCAAAACATCATTGCCATAAGTCTTTTCAATCACGAGGCTCATTTGTTTTCACATAGCTTGGATGGGGAGCATAATATCGAGCACATAGAACAGCTAATAAATGGTAAAAAACAACCCAATTTTGGATTTAAAAAAACCGGGGATAAACGTTCGAACTTAACCGACGACCAATTTTTAGAATTTGTTCATAAAGGAAAGCAACACTGTCACCGAGGTGACGTTTTTCAGCTCGTTTTATCTCGTCGTTTCAGTCAGCGTTTTAAAGGAGATGAATTTAATGTTTACAGAACACTTCGCTCCATTAATCCTTCCCCATATTTATTTTATTTTGACTACGGTGATTTTAAAATTTTTGGAAGTTCTCCTGAAGCACAGCTTATTGTCCAGGAGGGTAAAGCCGAAATTCATCCGATTGCGGGAACTTTTAAAAGAACTGGGGATGATGAACAGGATGCTGCCGCTGCCCTAGCCCTATCTAAAGACCCGAAAGAGAATAGCGAACATGTCATGTTGGTTGATTTAGCCCGAAATGATTTGAGTAGAAACGGCTCTGAGGTCGTGGTTGAAAAAAATCGCGAAATACAATTTTATTCTCATGTCATTCATCTCGTTTCTAAAGTTAGTTGTAAAATGAAAAAAGCCGCAAAAACCTTTCGTGTTGTTGCAGACACCTTTCCAGCTGGAACTTTAAGCGGCGCTCCCAAACACAAGGCATTACAACTCATCGATCAATACGAGAACAGCAAACGAAATTTTTATGGGGGTGCCATTGGCTATTTAGATTTCGATGGAAATTTTAATCATGCGATCATCATCCGCTCATTTTTAAGTAAAAACAACCAATTACACTATCAAGCTGGTGCGGGAATTGTATCCGATTCTGTCCCTGAAAATGAATTGCAAGAAGTATATAATAAATTAGGCGCCTTAGACAAGGCCTTAACCTTAGCTGAAACTGTAGAATGAAAAAAGTATTTGTTATTGATAATTACGATTCTTTCACATATAACCTTGTGCATTACTTGGAAGAATTAAACTGTGAAGTTATTGTAAAACGCAACGATCAATTTGAGTTAGACGAATTGGAAAACTATTCCAATATTCTCCTCTCTCCTGGTCCGGGTATTCCAGATGAATCTGGACTATTAAAAGCAGCCATAGAACGCTATGCTCCCTCTAAAAAAATATTGGGAATTTGCCTGGGACAGCAAGCCATTGGAGAAGTGTTTGGTGGTTCATTAATCAATCTTGACAAAGTTTACCACGGAGTTGCAACACCAATAAGCATCATCAAGGATGATCTGCTTTTTAAAGGCCTCCCCCAAACTTTTGAAGTCGGACGTTACCATTCATGGGTAGTCGCAATGCCCTTGCCGGAGGTGCTAGAAGCTACCTCCCTAGATGATCAAGGACAGCTTATGTCCTTGCGCCACAAAACTTTCGATGTCAGAGCAGTTCAATACCACCCGGAGTCTATTTTGACTCCTTTCGGAAAAAAAATATTGGAAAACTGGATCAATAGCTAAAGAGTCATGAAAGCAATTATCAATCAACTTATCCAACACCAACTGCTCTCAAAAGAGCAGGCCAAACAAGTTATTATCAATATGGCGGATGGTCAATACACGCCAAGTCAAATGGCGGCATTCCTCACCGTATTTATGATGCGAAGTATCAGTCTCGAAGAGCTTGAAGGCTTTAGAGAAGCATTACTCGAACTTTGTATCCAGGTAGATCTCAGCGAATTCGAAGCCATTGATCTATGCGGTACTGGTGGAGATGAAAAAAATACCTTTAACATTTCAACACTCTCCGCTTTTGTTACTGCAGGGGCTGGAGTCAAAGTAACCAAACACGGAAACTACGGCGTCTCCTCTGGTTGTGGTTCGAGCAATGTACTCGAGGCCTTAGGCATTCGTTTTTCAAACGATTCTGACTTCTTAAAACGTTGTTTGGACGGTGCAGGGATTTGTATTTTACATGCTCCCCTCTTCCATCCGGCAATGAAAAATGTAGCTCCAGTAAGACGAGAACTGGGTGTCAAAACATTCTTTAATATGTTAGGACCCCTTGTTAATCCTGCCTTTCCAAAATACCAACTAACCGGTGTATTCAATTTAGAATTGGCACGACTGTATTACTATCTCTTTCAAAAAACGGAAACCCAATTCACCATACTTTATGCACTTGATGGCTACGACGAAATATCACTCACAGGAGGAACCAAAGCATTCAGTAACCATGGAGAACTTCTTCTAAACCCTGAAGATTTTGGGGTGACCCCGCATGATGCTTCCACAATTTCTGGAGGAGAAACGGTCGAATCATCAGCGGCTATTTTTATGGATATTTTACAAAATAAAGGCAGCAAAGAACAACAAAATGTAGTCTGTGCCAATGCTGGTATGGCTCTTGCCACAGCTTTAGACCTCTCCCCTTTAGAAGGTTTTGAAAAAGCCAAAATAGCTTTGGAATCTGGTAAGGCATTAACTGCATTTAAAACCCTTCAACAATTCAGCCAATCATGAGTATTCTAGAACGTATCGTTAGCGATAAAAAAATTGAAGTTGAACACAGAAAATCGCTTTTTCCAATTTCTTTTTGGGAAGCATCTCCATTATTTGACCGAAAACTCAATTCACTAAGTGCGCGCCTCAAAGAGAGTCGTTCCGGGATCATCGCTGAACACAAAAGACGCTCTCCCTCCAAACAAAACATCAATAACAGTTTGTCTGTAAATGAGGTTGCCAAAGGTTATGAAAACGCTGGAGTTTGCGGAATGTCAGTGCTTACTGACGGTAAATATTTCGGAGGTTCGCTAGACGACCTAAACCATGCCCGGGCAGTAACAAATTTTCCCCTTCTCAGAAAAGAATTCATAGTAAACGAATACCAACTGATCGAAGCCAAAGCACATGGCGCAGATTTGATCTTATTAATCGCAGCCGTTTTAACCCGTGAAGAAATTAAGCAATTATCTACAGTAGCAAAACAACTGGATTTGGAAGTTCTTTTGGAGGTTCACAACCAAGAAGAACTTGAAAAATCATTAATGCCCACCATAGATATGTTGGGCGTTAACAACCGAAACCTCAAAACTTTTGAGGTGTCTTTAGAGATCAGCAAACAGCTAGCGGAACAAATTCCTAATGATTTTGTCAAGGTTTCCGAAAGTGGCATCTCTGACATTGAAGCAATAAAAGACTTACAAACCTATGGTTATCAGGGGTTTTTAGTTGGAGAGAATTTTATGAAAACCAATGATCCCGGTTTTGCAGCTCAACAATTCATTAAACAATTGGAAGGATGAAATTAAAAGTATGCGGTATGCGAGACCCTGAAAACATAAGTGCTTTGGTTTCTTTACAACCGGACTATATGGGTTTTATCTTCTGGTCGTCTTCCAGTCGCTATGTGGATCGGGAGACACCCAAACTCCCTGAATCGATAAAGAAAACAGGCGTATTTGTAAACGCTTCCCTAGATTATATTCAATCTACCATCGAAGATCATGAACTGAAGGCGGTTCAACTTCACGGAGAAGAAAGCCCTGCCTACTGTTCAATTGTTAGTGAATTTGATGTTGAAGTCATCAAAGCTTTTTCAATCCAAAAACAATTTGATTTCAACAGTCTCCATCCCTATGAAAACAGTTGTGATTACTACCTGTTTGATACCAAAGGCCCACTCCCTGGAGGCAATGGCTATACTTTTGATTGGACCGTACTTAAGGAATACACTGAAAGAAAACCTTTTTTCCTCAGTGGAGGAATTGGTCCGGACCAGCTAGATGAGATCTGCGGTCTAATAAATACGAAACTGCCACTGCATGCTATTGATGTAAATAGTAAATTTGAACGTTCTCCAGGACTTAAAAATATTGAACTCTTAGAACCATTTAAAAACCAATTAGATGAATTATAATGTAAATGAAAAAGGATATTACGGCAATTTTGGAGGAGCATACATCCCCGAAATGCTTTATCCTAATGTAGAAGAATTACGTCAAAACTACCTCAGCATTACTGCTGAACCCGGTTTTAAAAAAGAATTTGATGCCTTGTTGAAGGACTATGTAGGACGTCCTACCCCACTTTATTTCGCAAAGCGACTGTCTGAAAAATACAACACCAAGATTTATTTAAAAAGAGAAGATCTCTGTCATACAGGAGCGCATAAAGTCAATAATACGATTGGGCAAATACTCTTAGCACAAAGACTTGGAAAAAAACGCATCATTGCTGAAACAGGAGCTGGCCAACACGGGGTGGCTACTGCAACAGTTTGTGCCCTCATGGGAATGGAATGTATCGTATATATGGGTGCTTTGGACATCAAACGTCAAGCCCCTAACGTAGCGAGAATGAAAATGCTTGGCGCCGAAGTTCGCCCTGCACAATCGGGAAGTAAAACACTAAAAGATGCAACGAACGAAGCCATTCGAGATTGGATCAATAATCCTGTGGATACCCATTACATTATCGGTTCGGTTGTAGGTCCACATCCTTATCCGGACATGGTTGCGCGTTTTCAATCAGTGATTAGCGAGGAAACCAAATGGCAATTACAAGAAACGGAAGGTCGTGACTATCCTGACCATGTGATAGCCTGTGTCGGAGGAGGAAGCAATGCTGCTGGACTCTACTACCATTATTTGAATGATGACCGTGTTAACATCATTGCTGTAGAAGCTGCAGGAAAAGGAATAGATTCTGGAGAAAGTGCTGCGACATCCGCCTTAGGAAAAGAAGGGATCATTCACGGAAGTAAAACCCTGTTGATGCAAACAGCTGACGGACAGATCACGGAACCCTACTCCATCTCTGCCGGACTAGACTATCCAGGTGTAGGGCCTATGCATGCTCATTTATTCCGAAGCAAAAGGGCTGAATTTATTTCCATCCCTGACGAAGAAGCAATGGACTGGGGTTTGACTTTATCTCAGATGGAAGGGATTATTCCTGCCATCGAAACTGCCCATGCCTTTGCTGCGCTTGATGTTCGAAAATTTGGACCAGAAGAAATTATAGTGTTTAACTGTTCAGGTCGTGGAGATAAAGACTTGGATACCTATATTGAATATTTTAAATTGTAATGAATAGAATTGATCAAAAATTTAAAGAGGATAAAAAATTATTATCCATTTACTTTTCAGCTGGGCATCCAAATCTAGAAGATACGGTCCCAATTTTAAAACAATTGCAAGCCTCGGGGGTTGACATGGTCGAAATTGGATTGCCATTTTCAGATCCTCTTGCAGATGGACCTACTATTCAAGAAAGCTCTACCAAAGCACTACAAAATGGGATGACCACCGAAAAACTCTTTGACCAACTCAAAGGAATTCGTGAAGAAATCGAAATTCCTTTGATACTGATGGGCTATTTCAACCCTATGATGCAGTTTGGTATTGAAAAGTTTTGTCAGCATTGTGAAGCTGTGGGTATTGATGGACTCATTATACCCGATCTTCCCGTAGATGTGTATCACGAAGAATACAAATCCCTATTTGATAAACACGGATTGTACAATATGTTTTTGATTACACCTCAAACACCCGAAGCACGAATACGTTACATTGACGAGGTTTCTAACGGATTTATCTACATGGTAAGTAGTGCCAGCGTCACTGGAGCTCAAAATACTTTTGGAAATACTCAAACGGATTACTTCCAACGCATTCAACAAATGGGATTAAATACTCCAACCATAGTTGGCTTTGGAATCAGTAATGCAGAAACCTATTTGGCCGCTACAAAATATACCAAAGGAGCTATTATCGGTTCCGCTTTTATAAAGTTTTTGGAGGAGCAGCAAGTAGCACAAATTCCTGAATTTATTCAGAGCATTCGGAAATAGGCATCAAACAACAGCTCCCTGACAGCTACTCCCTGCCCCTGCTGTACAGCCATAGCAATGTTGGGAAATGCAAACGGCTCTACTTTGCAACTGTTTTAAATCAAAGTCATTCAAATGCTGTACTGGACTGGCTACTTTTAAATCCAACATCTGATTGAAATCACAATCGTACAAAAAACCATCCCAACGGACTGAGAGTGTATTGGTACACATCACATTGGCTACGGCAGCAGGATTAAATGCTTCTACCAAACGTTGCATATAGTCTTCGTAATTCTCTGAAGCGATCAGGTATTCTAAAAATCGACTGATCGGGAGATTTGTAATGGTAAACAACTGATTGAATTCAATGTCAAAATCCTTTTTTAGTGCTTTTTTAAAATCCTGTTCCAAAGCCTGCTGATTTCCAGCTAAAAAAGCACCTGCGGGGTTGTAGACCAAATCCAATTGCAATCCACTTCCCGATAGTCCATACCCTACTTTGTTGAGCGCCTTCAAGGCTTCGATGGACTGTGAAAAAACACCCTCACCCCGTTGCCGGTCCGTTTTTTCTTTTTTATAAAAAGGCAAGGAAGACACCACATGGATGTTATGAACTTTAAAAAACTCGGGGAGGTCATAATACTTTTTATTGGCTCTTAAAATCGTAAGGTTGGAGCGGACTATAAAATCCTTTACACCTATCTTGGAAGCCTCCGTTACAAACCATCGGAAATCAGGATGCATTTCTGGTGCGCCTCCCGTTAGGTCTAGGGTATTTACGGAGGTCTGTTGTAAAATCTGCAAACATTTTTTTAAGGTTACGCGACTCATCATTTCCTTCCGATCTGGCCCGGCATCTACATGACAATGTGCACAAACCTGGTTACACATATAACCCAAGTTTAATTGTAAAATTTCAAGTTTTTTTGGACGTATAGGTCCTGTTTGGGTTTCCTTCAATTTGTCCTCAAACTTGGGAAGTTCCCCTCCGGCAGCAAAAATACCGCTATTGAGAATTTCCAATTGTTGCGCTGTATTTGAGAGCTGGTGTTCTCTTTTCTTTAGAGATTTGACTCCCATTACATTGTGCGTTTTTCGTAAACTTCCATCATTTGCACACCATGAACCAAAGAGGCTCCGCCTCGGATAGCAGCTGCAACATGAAGCGCTTCCATCATCTCTCCTTTTTCGATTCCGCGTTCTAAACCATCTTGGGTGTAAGCATCGATACAATAGGGACATTGTACGGTATGTGCTACTGCTAAGGCAATCAATGATTTTTCTCGTGCAGAAAGATTACCCTCTTCAAAAACGCTATTGTAATAATCAAAAAACTTTTTTCCGAGATCGGGAGACCAATCTGATATATTTTTAAATTTTTTTAAATCTTGGCTTTGATAATAGGATTTGTTCATTGACTTTTTTTGGCAAGTTCAAAAAAACTAACCCAATAAAAAAAACAAAATGCAAATTCTTTCAAAAGGGAGTCAAAATGTTTTTTAACGATTATTTTAATCCTTTCAAGGAGTAACGGACCTTTTTAAAAAAAATGAATTAGTTTCGTTATAGTTGTATAACCCAAATTTCTGCCTATCTGTCTATTCATTTAACCTAAAAAGTATTGTTTTAACTCCAAATGTATGCCCCTCACATTTGATTTCCCCCTTATTGCAATAAATGTCTTTGAAGACTATTTCCCTCTCATAGCCTCTAACTTATTGGTGATTTTATTTTTCCTCTTTTTTCAAAACAACCGAAAAAAAACGGATATCGCTTATCGAAATCAAATTGCACTTCTTGAAGGACGATCTCTTCGCTCCCAGATGAATCCACATTTTATTTCAATAGAAAAATTGAATTAATCAAGACTGAATAGATTTTCCATACCGGTAAGGATTTTTTTTAAAAAAGATCGTGTGGGTTGTCGTCCGATATTCTTAATTTTAAGAATCAAAATAATCCATTGAGTACACTCATCCTTGTATTTGCAAAAACGCCTGTTCTAGGGACAGTAAAAACCAGATTGGCGAAAAGTCTGGGAAGCGAAAAAACACTGTGGGTCTATAAAGCACTTTTGAAACAAACAGATAATGTCTTACAAAAGGCATGGTCTGATGTGGTTGTATTTTACACTGGAGACTCCCCTAGCGCTTTTGAAACTTGTTTTCAAAATTTTCAGAAAAGAAAGCAAGAAGGAAAAGACTTGGGTGAACGAATGGAATCTGCTTTCAATTGGGGGTTTTCTCAGGGTTACGCCAAAATTGTTCTAATCGGAACAGACCTGTGGAATCTTCACCTGGGGCTTCTGGAAGGAGCCTTTAGCGCACTGGATGCCACCGAAGTTGTTTTTGGTCCTGCAAAGGATGGTGGTTATTACCTGTTAGGACTAAAAGAACCTCATCCAGAACTTTTTAAAAATAAAATTTGGAGTGGTCCAAAAGTCTTAAAAGACAGTATTCTGGATCTAAAAACAAAGTCAATAGCGCTTTTAGAAGAAAAGTCAGATATTGATCTTTATAAAGATCTAGTTCTCCACCTGGATTTATTAACCCAATTAAACGAGCATTTCGATGAAAGAGAAAATTAAAGAAAGTGTGCGCTTTTTAAATGAACTAGGAATTAAAAAAGCTGAACTTGGAATCGTTTTAGGCACAGGCTTGGATGGACTAATTGAAGATATCGAAATTATTTTAGAAGCTGACTACAATGAAATTCCTCATTTTCCTACCTCTTCTCAATCCTATCAGAAGGGAAAACTAATTTACGGTAAACTGGAAGGGCAAACGATTCTAGCATTTCAAGGGAGGTTTCATCTTTACGAAGGTTATGATTTTTTTGAAATTACCTTTTGGGTCAGAGTGTTTGCAGCCCTTGGAGGGATCCAATTACTAATCAGCAATGCAGCGGGTGCAGTCAATCTTGATTTTAATAAAGGGGAACTAATGCTTATAACCGATCACCTCAATCTCCAAGGGGGCTCTCCCCTAGCCCTCAAAGGAATGGAAAAGTTAGGAGAACGTTTTGTAGATATGAGCGCACCATATTCAGAAACACTTCAACAAAAAGCCAAAAAGATTGCTCAAATGGAAGGAATTAAATTGCATTCTGGAGTCTATGCTGCTGTAGTAGGTCCCCAATTAGAGACTGCTGCTGAATACCGCTATTTAAAAATTATTGGAGCAGATGCTGTGGGAATGTCTACAGTTCCCGAGGTAATTGTTGCCCGGCAGCTCAGTATTGAAGTTGTCGCTTTTTCTGTCCTCACCGATGTATGTGACCCTCAAAATCTCAAACCCATAGACATACCAGACATTCTAGCAATGGCTAAAAAAGGAGAACATCACTTGATAAAAATCGTTAAAGGTCTGGTTGCGCTTAACTAATTCTTTTATTTTTAAGAAAAAATAGCTCATGGGATATCTTGAAACAACTCAATCCGTTTACAAAGACGCTGCACTTACTCCAGACATAGGGCTTTGTTGTACGACTACTCCAATATGGCAATTTCCAGGCCTTTCGATCCCAACTAAAATGCAGGAGATGAATTACGGTTGTGGAAGTACCGTTCACCCTCGAGATTTGGTGAACAATCCTAAAATCCTTTATGTTGGTGTTGGTGGTGGAATGGAATTACTTCAGTTTAGTTATTTTTCAAGGCAAAAAGAAGGTGTTATCGGAGTAGATATCGTAGAAGAAATGTTAGAAGCTTGTCAAGCTAATTTTGAAGAAGCAGAACAACAAAACGGATGGTTTCAAAAAGAATTTGTTCGCCTAGAAAAAGGAGATGCATTACAATTGCCTGTGGCAGATTCCAGTATCGACGTAGCAGCTCAAAATTGTCTGTTCAATATCTTTAAACAAGATGAATTAAAGCAGGCTCTAAAAGAAATGTATCGCGTTTTAAAACCCAATGGTCGTCTAGTAATGAGTGATCCCATTTGTGAACAGCCTATGAATGCAGCACTTCGAGACGATGAACGCCTGCGGGCATTGTGTTTGTCAGGTTCCATTCCATTAAACGACTATTTAAAAATGCTCACCGATGTTGGTTTCGGAACGTTAGAAATCCGTGCTAAAAGACCCTACCGCATCTTGGATTCCAAGCATTATCCTACAGATGAGACAATTTATATAGAAAGCGTAGAAGTATGTGCCATTAAAGACCCTATGCCAGAAGACGGCCCCTGTATATTTACTGGTAAAGCAGCCATTTATTTCGGTGAAGAAGCCTTTTTTGATGATGAAAAAGGACATATCCTTTTGCAAAATCAACCTTTATCTATTTGTGATAAAACTGCAGCAGCGTTAGCTTTACTAAACAGAACCGATCTTTTTATCTCACCATCCACTCATCATTATGATGGTGGAGGCTGTTGTTAACCCTCAAATTTATCCCCATGAAAAATCTGGTTTTCTTTCTTTTAATTTTGAGTGCCTTTCAGCTGACCGCTCAGAAAAACAAACATTTTCGATGGAATCAGATGTTGCAAAAATTCGTGAACGAAAATGGTCAAGTAGATTATTCAAACTGGTTAGCGGATAAAGACAATTTGGATGCCTACATCCACACCCTAGAAAAGCTCCCTCCTTTAGAGATTTCTTCAAAAGAAGCGGTACTTGCATATTGGATCAATGCCTACAATGCCTTGACTGTCCAACTCATTTTAAAACATTATCCACTTAAAAGTATCAAGGAGGTCAATGATCCATGGGATACCGAAGTTTTTGAGGTGAATGAACAAAAATATACCTTGGGAAATATTGAACATGATATATTACGTAAACTAAATGAACCACGGATTCATTTTGCGATCAATTGTGCATCAGCCTCATGTCCCAAATTACGCAACACCGCTTTTAAGGAAAAACAATTGGAAGCACAACTGAACCAGGTAACACGAGATTTTTTGTTAGACTCCACTAAAAACAAACTCCTCCCAAATCAGCTCCAATTATCCCGAATATTTTTGTGGTTTGGAAAAGATTTTGGATCTAAATCTGAACGCCTGGAATTCATAAAAACCCATAGCGGAATTCTACTTGACAATCCAAAAATTGACTATTTACCCTATGACTGGAGTCTCAACAAATAGCATTCAGTTTACTGTAATTGTCCCAATTCTAAATGAAATCAGTTTACTGCCTCAATTTGTTTTACATATTAATAACCAGTGGTATAGCCCTCAAGAATTAATTATTGTTGACGGAGGAAGCACTGATGGAAGCTGGGAATGGTTACAAAACAATCCAAGTATTCGAAGTTATCAAAGTAGACCCGGACGAGCATGTCAAATGAATTATGGTGCAGAAAAGGCTGGAAACGCGTGGTTATATTTTGTACATGTGGATAGTAAATTGCCCGAAAATTTTGATTTACTACTTACACAGGCTATAAAAAAAGGAGCCCAGGCTGGATGTTTTCAGTTGAAGTTTGATCGAGCAAATTGGATTCTCCGATGTGCTGCAAATGGAAGCCGTTGGAATCATATTCTTTGTCGTGGTGGAGACCAATCCCTTTTTATCGACAAAAATACTTTTGAACAGCTCGGAGGCTATGACTCAAGATATTTAGTTTGTGAGGATATTCATTTCATCAGAAAGCTCTACCGTAAAGGAGGGTTTCATGTACTTCCTCAAAAAATTCAAACGTCCTCCCGTCGATTTTATGAAAACGGAGTATTTCGATTGCTTTTCCATTTTGGAGCACTTCATCTTAGCCATTGGCTGGGAGCCGGTCCGAAATTCCTTCAGCAGTATTATGTCAAATATATCAGCTGATAAAACTAGACATCGGTTATAGAATAATAAATCCCAAAAATAAATAACCAAACAAGCGAACAGGAAACTAAATATATCACCAAATAAAGCACTCCGGAAAAATAATCAAATCCGGTTTCGAATTCTTTTAAGATTCTCTTAAAAATCAATACACAGCAAACAAAAAATACTAAATATAAAAAGTAGGTCATAGGTTAAAAATTTAGGTTAAGATTATAGGGGTATTCATACATTGGCTATTGGGTTTCATTTCTAAAGGTAGCATTACAAGTTTTGATCAATTGCGGCATAACATACTCCCAACCTTTTTGACACTGGGCTCGTAATGAAGCTCCGTCTGCTATAGTTTCAAAATCACCTTGTTTTATGGTCAATCTAATTCCATCACCTTCTTGCTCTAGTAAATAATGTAATTCAGACTGGGTAGCAGAGTGGGTCTCCGTAGCTTGATGAAAAATGGTAAACGCCAAATGACTATAAGGCCGATAAAAAAGTACTTCTGCAACGACATGATCATTCAAACTTCCATCGGCATTCTTTGCTTTCCAAACGGCTTTCTGTCCAACTTCCCATATGGCATGGAGTTGGCAATTATACATGTAACGTTCTGTTAGCAGCGGATCTGTTAAAAGCTGCCACACTTGCTTCTCAGTTGCAGTAAGAACAGCTGTTACTATAGCCCACGAATTGGAAGGAATCGTTGTCATTTATTTGGGGGAGTTAATTATAAATAAGAATAATTACACTTTAAATTCTGTCATTAAATATACGCATAATATTATGAAACAAAAGCTGTACATTAGTGGTATGATCCTAGGAGCTACCAAAAAATCAATCGTTATTTTAGGCAATGGCATCTCTGGCATCACGACCGCTCGCCACCTAAGAAAAAAAACAGATTATTCTATTACTGTGATTTCAGAGGAGGCACCCTTTTTTTTCTCAAGAACGGCTTTAATGTATGTTTATATGGGGCATATGCAATTTGAGCATACCCAACCTTACGAAGCTGACTTCTGGGAGAAAAATAAAATCCAATTGATACAAAAACGCGTAATTCAATTGGATTCTGAAAACCAACAACTTCTATTTGATGACAAATCATCCCTGAGTTATGATAACTTGGTTTTAGCTTGCGGATCTATTCCCAACCGTTTTGGCTGGCCAGGACAAGATTTGAAGGCTGTACAGGGACTTTATCATAAACAAGACTTGGACAATCTTGAAAAATGGTCAGATTCTATTCATGAAGCCACCGTAATCGGAGGTGGTTTAATCGGAATCGAATTGGTAGAAATGCTCCACAGTAGGGGTAAAAAAGTCCATTTTTTAATCCGTGAATCTAGTTTCTGGAATACGGTATTGCCTCCAGAAGAATCGGAACTTGTAAACCAACATATTCGTGCACATGGTATAGATCTCCTTCTTTTATCAGAATTAAAATCCATCAAAGGAGATACCGATGGGCGTGTATGCGCAGTTAAAACAAAAGACGGCAAAGAACTTCCCTCAGAATTTGTGGGTTTGACTGTGGGTGTTTCACCTAATGTGGCCTTTTTAAAAGAAAGTGGACTCGCTATAGGCAAAGGAATTTTGGTAAACCGTTTTTTAGAAACAAACCTCCCAAACATTTACGCTATAGGAGACTGTGCTGAACAGCAAGAACCACTCCCTGGCAGAAGTGCCATTGAGTCCGTGTGGTATACCGGCCGAATGATGGGAGAAACTTTGGCTCAAACCCTAGCAGGAAAAAAAACCGCATACCAACCAGGACCTTGGTTTAATTCTGCTAAATTTTTTGACATTGAATACCAAACCTATGGTCAGATAAGTCCTTCTCCTGATAAGAAAAAAGAAAACCAAATATATTGGCAACATCCGAATAAAAATTGTGCCATTCGTCTGAGTTTTGATCCTAACAGCATGAAGATATTGGGTGGTCTTAGTCTAGGAATCCGAATGCGTCATGCTACATTTGATCAATGGCTCACTCAGAATTATCAAATAGAAGAAGTGATCAAGAATCTGGATGCCGCCTTTTTTGACCAGGAGTTTTCCCTAAACTACTTGAAAGAATTTCAGAACGAATGGGAATTGAAAAAATCAGAATTTGCCTTTAGGCTTTAAAAACGAAAGGATGTTTAGTATAAAAAGACAAGGGAGTATAGGATTAGGGTTGTTGGGTTTAACCCTTCTTTTCTTTGCACTTATTATTCCTATCGAAAATAAAACAGCTTACTTAGGAATTAGTTTTCTGCTCCTAACTTTGGGTGGGTTGTTCTATTTCAATGCAATTTATGGAAACACGTTAGCAGGGATTAAAAACGATGGTGTCTGGTTTAATGCCCTCTCTACAAGAGGAATTTCAGGTTGGATATTGGGGATGTTCCTTACCGCTTTTTATATTGCCATATACTGGTTCCCAGAAGTGCTGGGATATAATGAGCAAGGAGTAAGCACTGGATTGGTCGCTCTTTTTGATCCTTTGAGTTACCTCTTAAATGGTAATGCAGCCACCCAATGGTTTCTTTACGGTACACTATACACCTTTGCGATCATCTTGTTTGGGATAAAGTTTATATGGAAATACTGGGGAAACCGGTACCAACTTTTTCGAACCTTATCAGTCATCTTTTTTCAATTTTGTTTTGCATTTTTTATTCCTGAAATTTTATCAAAACTAAATCCAGATACCCCTTATTTTGCAAAAGATTTGAAAAATATGTGGCCATTAAACTACTATTTTCTAGATCAATGGCATTTAAAAAATATGCTCAACGGAGGAAACTTAGGACTGTTTTTTTTAGTCTTTGGTCTAGTCATGATTTTTATAATATCTCCTATACTTACATATCGCTATGGAAAACGATGGTATTGTTCTTGGGTTTGCGGTTGTGGTGCTTTGGCAGAAACTGCTGGAGATCCTTTCCGACAGTTATCCAGCAAAAAATTAAGTGTTTGGAAATTTGAACGATGGATGATCCATGCTGTTTTGGTTTTTGTAGTAGTTACTACCATAGCTGCTATGTGGTCTTTTTTAACAGACAATCCTGAACTAAGTTTTATGACAAGAGGACAATTTATCAGCGGCGTTGTAATTGTTTTAATTATTCTTATGCTTACACTCTTTTTCTGGAACAAGAATGGTCTTGAAAAAGATGCTAAATATACCCTCATCAGTTTGGGTACTATTCTGACTTTAATCCTCAGTATTCAATCATTTTCAGGACAATACACTATTCTTTTTATTGATGCTTACAGTTTTCAAAAATGGTATGGCTTTGGTATTGGAGCTGCTTTTTCAGGAGTACTTGGTGTGGGCTTTTATCCTTTTTTAGGAAGTCGGGTATGGTGTCGTTTTGGATGTCCAATGGCTGCAATTCTTGGACTTCAACAACGTTTGTTTTCTCGCTTCCGTATCACAACCAATGGAGGTCAATGTATCTCCTGCGGTAATTGTTCTACCTATTGTGAAATGGGTATTGATGTAAGAGCTTATGCTCAACGTGGTGAAAACATTGTCCGCTCCTCTTGTGTGGGTTGTGGTATCTGTGCTTCTGTGTGTCCTCGTGGAGTACTCAAATTGGAAAACGGAGAGCTGGAAGGTCGAATTAACACAACTGCTTACCCACTAGGCAATAATATGGAAGTAAATCCTTAAGGTACTCAATAGGCTTTCTGTATCTTTGTAAACAATGACACGAATTGCAGTCCTTATTCCTGCCTTTAATGAAGCGCTTTCTATCGGACAAGTAATTGCAGCCATTCCCAAGAGCGTTGAAGAGGTCATTGTGATTGATAATAATTCTTCAGACGAAACCGCAACTGAAGCCAGAAAAAAACATGCCACTGTACTTCATGAATCCCGAAAAGGGTACGGATATGCTTGTCTTAAAGGAATGGCCTACTTGGAAAAAAAACCTCCCGAAATCATTGTTTTTTTAGACGGAGATTATTCTGATTTTCCAGAAGAATTAGACAAAATTGTCTCACCAATACTGGAAGGAAAAGTTAATTTCACTCTTGGTTCTCGTGTTAAATCATTAAGAGAAATTGGTTCCCTTACCCCCCAACAAATATTTGGAAATGCCTTGGCTTGCTTCCTTATGCGACTGCTTTATCAAAGTCGATTTACAGATTTAGGACCTTTTCGTGCCATTCGGTGGGAAACTCTTCAAAGCCTTGAAATGCAAGACAAAACTTACGGCTGGACAGTCGAAATGCAGTTGAAGATTTTAAGACGAAAAATTGCTTATGAAGAAATCCCTGTACGTTACAGAAAACGTATCGGGGTCTCCAAAGTCTCCGGGACAGTCAAAGGAACAGTCATGGCAGGATATAAAATTTTAATGTGGATCGGTACTTTTTATTTTTCAGGATGGAAATAACAGCAGCCCATTTCTATACGTTTTTTATTTATCTGATTCTCGGACTGTACACCTTGAGTCTTATTTTGATTTTGATTTATAGTTTGACCCAACTGAATATGCTACGTTACTTTTTACGTTATCAGAAAAAGAACAAAGCAGCTGTAACTTTATTCGCTGAGGATCAATTGCCTAAAGTAACCATCCAATTGCCGCTATACAATGAATTATATGTAGTGGAACGTTTATTGAAATGTATTACTGCCTTAAACTATCCATTAGAAAAACTACAAATCCAGGTCCTAGACGATTCTACAGACGAATCTTTAACACTTACCCAAAAACTCGTAAAAAGCTACAAGGCTAAAAATATTACAATTGAACACCTTCACCGAACAAAACGGGAGGGATTTAAAGCTGGTGCCTTAAAAGAAGGTTTGAAATCTGCAACAGGAGAATTTATTGCCATTTTTGATGCTGACTTTTTACCAGAGTCGGATTGGTTATTAAAGACAGTTCCCCATTTTAGCGATGCAAAAGTGGGTGTAGTGCAAACTCGTTGGGGGCACCTCAATAAAGACTACTCCGTATGGACAAGGGTTCAAGCTTTTGCATTAGATGCCCATTTTTTATTGGAACAGATAGGGAGAAATCAACAACAGCATTTTATCAATTTTAACGGAACTGCAGGAATATGGAGAAAATCCTGCATTATTGATGCTGGAAATTGGGAGGGAGATACCTTAACAGAGGATTTGGATTTAAGCTATCGCGCTCAGCTGAAACAGTGGAAGTTTGTTTATTTGGATGATGTGGTTACTCCTGCAGAACTCCCCGTTACCTTAGAGGCGATTCGATCACAACAATTTCGATGGAACAAAGGAGGTGCTGAAAATTTTCGGAAAATGATTCAACGTGTTTTATTTTCAAAACAACTCTCAACAGGGGTAAAATTCAATGCCTCTGTCCATTTGCTTAACAGCAGTATGTTCCTTTGTGTAATGCTTGTTGCGATATTAAGTATCCCTATTTTGTTCATTAAAGTTCAAATCCCTGAACTGTCTTTGTTTTTTAATTTGGGGAGTCTTTTTATTCTCAGCACATTAATTTTTTTTATTTGTTATTGGTTTGTACATCAGCACATTTACGGAAAAGGTCTCTCCTCTTTTTTTAACTATACAAAGCACTTTTTTTTATTCTATACGCTTGTCATGGGATTTTCAATTCATAATGCCATAGCTGTTTTAGAAGGCCATTTTGGAAAAAAGAGTCCCTTTATACGGACACCTAAATACAATATCAACGCCACCAATACGGATTTAAATAAAACCAAATACCAACCTAAAAAAAGATCTCGATTTACCTATCTAGAAATGGGCTTTGCCGTCTATTTTCTTTTTGGAATATATGCTGCTTTTTTTGGAGCTACCTCTGGTGATTTTGGATTATTTCCTTTTCATATCCTACTGTTTATAGGTTTTTGTAGTATTTCTATCTTTGGAATGAAACAAAAGTATTAAATGCAAAGACAATTAGCTCGTTTTGCAAGTGCCGTATTGATCATTTTAGGATGCTACACCTTATCGAATTTGGTGAATCGTTCAGATACTTTTTTGCTGCTAAGCATCTATTCTAGCCTATTTGTAATTCTTTGGTTTTGGATCAGGCATTACAGTAGTTTAGGAAACATATTCCTTTTAGGTGTTTTATGTAGACTCGTTTTTTTTGATCATATTCCTGAACTTTCTCAGGATTTTTATCGGTTTTTATGGGATGGGCAGCTACAACAACTTGGTATCAATCCCTACCTTCACACTCCCAATCAGCTTATCAATATTGTTGGTTTTCCAGACTCTAATTTACTTTATGAAAAAATGGGGAGTTTGAGTAATGGAAATTTTTCAAACTATCCTCCTGCAAGTCAATACCTTTTCAAACTTGCAGCCTTATTCCATCAGGAAAGTATTATGGATGGAATTTTGACGATCAGAATAATTTACTTTTTGGGAGATATAGCGCTCTTTTTTGTAGGATGCCAATTGCTAAAAACATTGTCATTTGAACCCAACCAGATTGCTTGGTATTTTTTAAATCCCTTAGTGATCATCGAAGGAATTGGAAATCTTCACGGAGAAAGTTTAATGTTTTGTTTTACACTAATTGGATTGACGTACCTCATACAAAAACGGAGTTTTTTGGGTGGGATTTTTATGGGAATTGCCATTGCCATCAAACTCATTCCCTTGCTTCTCATACCCGTTTTTTTCAAGTACTTAGGATTCAAACGATTTATTTATTGTTGCTGCTCAATCCTTTTGGTCTCCTTACTCTTTTGGGTTCCCTTTTGGGAAGGGGACATGGTAGAACACTACAATGAAACTGTTCGATTATGGTTTACTACTTTTGAGTTTAATGGGAGTATTTATAATATCATACGAGCTGTTGGATACAAAGTGAAAGGCTATAATATCATTCGTAAATTGGGAGAAGTGACACCTTTTATCATAGTGGGTTTTATTTTTATTATAAGTTTTCTTCGTTCAAACCGCACTACAGTATCCTTATTAAAAAGTATGCTTTTATTATTGAGCGTTTACTTTTTCATCGCGACTACCGTACATCCTTGGTATATCATCAATCTTATCTTTTTGGGAATCCTAAGTGGTTATGTTTATCCTTTGGTATGGAGTCTAGTCGTGTTTTGGAGTTATAGTGCCTACGGTACGGAGGTATTTGAAGAACAAACTGTGATCCAAATTACGGCTTATAGCATGGTCTATGGAATTTTCCTTTGGGAATTGATCAAAGGTCCATTAGGGGAGCATTTTCAAAAACCCCACTTCTTTAATACTGAGCTTTCTCCAGGTACCTCGAGGTAAATCTTTTTTTGTTAAACCCCCAAAAGTCACACGATCCAATTGAACTACTTTTAGTCCTACTGCTTCAAATAATTTGATCAGCACACCTGGGCCAAGTGAATGTACTTCAATTCCTATTTCATTTTTTGATTTACCATCTAAATGACTTATTGAACTAATTTTAACATGCTTCTCAAAAACCAACTGTCCTTCTTTAAGCTGGGCAATCATTTCCTTTGTTACATTTTGATCCAAAATGACTTGATACACCATGGGTATGGAATTTGAATGACTTAATTTTTTGTGCAAGGCTTCGTCATTAGTAAACAAGAGTAAGCCTGTCATGGGTCTTCCCATAGCACCAATCGGAGGAAGCTGAATTTTCGAAGCTGTACGAATTAATTCTTGAACTGACTTTTTAGTCACATTTCCGTGTGCAGTAGCAACAAAACCTTTAGGTTTATTAAGTAATACATACACAGGAGGAACTTTCTGAATTCGAGATCCATCGTATTTTACATCATCTTTGGGTCCTACTTGATACCCCATTTCTGTGACTACTTTGCCATTAACCTGAACCAGCCCCATTTTAATATTTTCATCAGCTTCACGTCTGGAACAAATCCCAGCATTAGACAAAAATTTATTGAGTCTAACGTGATCAGGAGATTTAATTTTTTTAGGAATGGAATTTTCCATTGGAGCATTGCTTTTAGGTTTCATTTTCATTTTGTACTAACGATAGATCAAGGCAATACTAAGTAAACCTATCAAAATCCATATTTTAATAAAATTATGTGACCAAAGGTACGCCTTTTCGTTTTGAGCAATCCAAAGATGAATCAAAACAAAACCTAAAAAAGGAATACTCGCCCAAAAATAGTAATTCATCAACCCTAGAGGTTGTCTAATCAGATAGTAGGTCGGGAGTATTGAACATAAAATACATGCGGAAATAATGATTTTTGCTACACCATGACCAAAAACAATAGGCAGGGTTTTGTATCTGTGAACCCAATCACCTCTAAAATTTTCCAAATCTTTTATGATATCTCTTGCTAATATTAGGAAAAACAAATAGGCAGCATGGAAAAAAATAACTAATTCAAAATTCTTAAAATACAGTGTAATCGCCCAAAAAGGAAGAATCATTAAAAGTGCTGAAAACAGATTGCTTAACCAAAATAATCGTTTAATCGTATTGCTATAAAACCAAATCAGTATCATGTAAAACATAAAAAACATGACTACACGGATGGAGATTACACTCGCAAAAACAATAGCTAACATGTTTAGTAACAGATATAGTATAAGTTGATTTTGCTGCGAAATTAGGTGCTCTAAAATGAATTTTTTAGGGCGGTTAATCTGGTCTTTCGCTGAATCGTAAAAATTATTGATGATATACCCTGCTGAAGTAGTCAGTGCAGAAGCTAAAATAATTGCAAAAAAATTGAAATCTAATAGTAAATCTGAAAAGGCTATCTGGGGTGCAAGAATAAAATGTGCTGTTAAATACTGAGCGACTACCAATACGATAATATTATACCCTCTCACCAAACTGAACAAACTCAATATTTTAAGAAAGCTACGCCGGTTTATATCCGAGAGAGGCATAAAATATATTAGAAATGATAGACCACTTCAAGTGGATATTTCTCTAAAGCCTTTTTGGCTTTGTCAAAGTCTTGTGCAAAACCTAATATAAAACCACCACCACCAGAACCACACAATTTGAGATAGTAGTCATTTGTTTCTATACCCTGCTGCCAAAGTTGATGAAATGCATCGGGAATCATGGGCTGAAAATTATTCAGTACCAAAGCAGATAGAGATTTTATATTTTTAAACAAGGAACCTACATTTCCTTTCAAAAAGTCCTCAACACAAGCATCTGAGCGTTTAATAAATTGATCCCGCATCATATTACTAAAGGCTTCCTTTTTCATGTTTTCCATAAACATGGACACCATAGGAGCTGTTTCTCCTGTCTTTCCACTATCCAATAAAAATACAGCACCTTTACCCATACTGTGCTGAGACGGAATACCTGTAGTTTGAATGTTTTCTTTAGAATGAATCAGAATAGGAAGGCTTAAATAACTATTTAACGGATCTAGACCTGAGGATTTTCCGTGAAAAAAAGATTCCATAAGACTGAATACCTTTTTGAGGTATCCCAGCTTTTCTTTGGTCAAATTTTCTAAGACCGTAATTTTACAAGACGCATACTGATCGTAAATTGCGGCTACCAAAGCACCACTACTCCCTACTCCATATCCCTGAGGAATACTGCTGTCAAAATACATGTTTTTTGCCAAATCACTCTCTAATTTTACCCAATCAAAATCAATGACTTTAGAGTCAAGGGTTTTAAGATAGACAGCAAAATCTTTCAGTTTTTGATTTGATTCTTGATCAAAATCAACACCTTCAGTAGGTATTTTAAGCGCTCCCCGATAAAAATTATACGGTATAGAAAGACCTTTGGAATCTTTTATAATTCCATATTCTCCGAATAATAAGATTTTTGCAAAAAAAAGGGGTCCTTTCATACTGGAGTTATTTTCTTGATTCAAAATTACATTTTTTTGGCACCGGTTCCAACTGAGTCTGTGAGGTATTGTCTATTTTGACAAAACCCGGCTAAAACATCATCGATGAAAGAATGAACTTTCGGTTTAGTATTCATAGGGTACAGCAAATGGACATTAGCTCCGGCATCCAAGGTAAAACAAATTGGAATCTGAGTTTCTTTTCTAAATTGCCAGATCTTTTGAATAATTTCCAAGGTCTGAGGCTGCATCAGTATAAAATAGGGATTGGAGGTCATCATCATAGCGTGTAAAGACAATGCCTCACTTTCTACAATCTTGATAAAACCATCCAAATCACCCGTTTCCATAATGGATGCCAGTGTATTCAGATTTTGTTCTGCTTGAATAAAACGACTAGTTGCATAGGGATGATCAAACATCAATTGGTGTCCTTGAGTACTCGAAACGGGCTTACTTCCCTTATCTACAAGGAGAATTGTATCCTGATAGTCCTTAAATACATTGTGCAAATTTTGACCAAAAGGAGTGGCAAATAAATCGCTACTCTCTTTTCTGCTGGAATTTTTTCCCCAAAAAGTAACAGGTCCCTCTATGCTTCTTGAGGCACTTCCAGAACCAAGTCGGGCAAGGAAGGAGGCTTTTTTGATAAATAATTCACTTTCAAATTCTGGAAAAAGCTCCTTTTCCATATCCATAATGCATAAGCTTAAGGCTGCCATTGCGGATGCTGAGGAGGCGATTCCACTACTGTGAGGAAATGAATTACTACTATCTATCTTAAGAGAATACGAATCAAGCCAAGGACTGTATTGCTTAATTCGCTCAAAAAAAGTATTCAATTTCGGATGAAAATCTGGCTTTAAAACCCCTTCAAAAGAAAATTCAAAATCAAAACTAGCTTCTGATTTTGGAGTAAAGATAACTTCCGTTTTGGTCACACTTGAAGACAAGGTAAAACTCAAAGAAGGATTTTTAGGTATTTGTGGTTCTGTCTTTCCCCAATACTTAATTAATGCAATGTTACTTGGAGCCTCCCATCTTGTTTGAAAGGCAATAGGCGAATTTGAATTTTTAGAAATAAAGTGGTTAATTTCCATCGAATACAAAGATACATTTTCAACTGTAATGAAATGGAATAGAATTCTTGTAAATCGTATATTTCCATTAGATTTACAATTATGAAGAAAATAACAGCTTCTTATTTTATTTCAATTCTGGGTGGAGTGACTCTCTCACTTGCAGTAGGGTTTCTTTCGAGTATTGTAACCCAGCAAGCGATTCCTAACTGGTATGCAGCACTTGTGAAACCATTTTTTTCTCCTCCAAATTGGCTTTTTGCACCAGTATGGACTTTACTTTACATACTCATGGGTTGGGCTGTTGGTAGTGTTTGGCATTATGGAAAGAGACATCGTTGGGGGAAAACAGCTTTATATCATTTTGGAGCGCAACTCATTTTTAATGGTCTTTGGTCTTTAGTGTTTTTTGGATTGAAAAACCCCCTTTTAGGACTCCTTGTCATCATCACTTTACTGATCCTAATTGAACGGACAATTTATTGGTTTCGTTTGGTAGATAAAAAAGCTGCTTACCTACTTTATCCTTATTTTTTGTGGGTTTGTTTTGCCACTTTACTCAACGGAGCAATCTGGTATTTAAATTAATAGAACTAAACTGTCTCAATTTCTGGGAACCCGCTCTGGAAAATCGGTTATGATCCCATCAACACCCAATGCAATCAACGCATTAATTTCTTCAGGTTTATTTACTGTCCAAGGATAAACTTTAAACCCTGCTTTTTGAATTTTTGAAATATTTTCTTTATTCAAAGCGATATGTTCGGGATTGATGGCTTTTGCTTTCAGCTTTGTTGCAATAGGGATAGCATCTAAAGGATCGTCTTCAGTTAGAACAGCGATAGGAACTTCCTGATTAGCTTCATAAAACAATTTTAGCTCTTCCCAATTAAAACTCGAAATCAAGATCTTTTCAGGAGACCAAGACTGTTGTTCAAAAAAAGTTTGAAGCATCGCATTTGTTGGTAAAGCTGTTTGAGATCCTTTCAATTCAATATTTAAAACTACCCGTCCATCAATTAAATTCATGACCTCCTCCAAAGTAGGAATCGCAAATCCATTCAATACCTCAATATTGCGAATGGAATCCAAATCCAATTGCTCAATATATCCTGTAGCATTTGTAAGTTTCTCCAAAGTTCTATCATGAAAAACAACTAATTCTCCACTAGCACATCGAAAAACATCAATCTCAATACCATCAACACCGAGCTCCAATGCTTTGGCAATAGACGGCAAAGTGTTTTCTGCTATATGTCCTCTAGCTCCTCTATGTCCTATTACTAAAGGATTTTTTGAAGAAGTACAGGAAGAAAGAATCAGACTTATCACGAATACTATTACAATTGGTTTTTGAATCATTAGATTGAATTTACTAAATTAAGGTGTATGGAGTGATTTAATTTCATTCTTTGATCAGAATCCAAAATTCCCAAGGTTTCATAACATATTCATAAGGCGAAGAAAGACGCTTGGATTTAAAATCAGTAAACCGCTTGAATTCACCATCATAAGGCATTGTAAACTGAGCATATTCCTTACTTAAATTTGCCAATACAACTAAGGTGTCTCCATTTTTACCTCGTTCAAAAGTAAAAATCTGCTGTGGTTTAGAGGTCGTAAGCATATTGAATGACCCTCCATCAGCTCCACTTTCCAAAGCGGAATGGTTATTTTTTAACGCCCCTAATTGCTGAAGAAGATCCATTGTTTTTCCTTTAGTTTTTGGAAAGCTATCTTTTTCAAAAAAGAGCAAACGTTTGTTTAAGTCATATTCTTGACCAGAATAAATCAAGGGCATCCCTGGGATTGTGTAGTTCAGCGCCATAAAGGCATGTGCGGCATCGCCATAACTTTCTTCTATCGTACCGTTCCATGAATTTTCATCATGGTTAGAAACAAAATTGACTAGAATATTTTCAGCCCCGTAACTTCGAATTGTATTCCTTAGATGTCGTGAGTAGTCTACGGCATTTTTTTGCCCCTGAGCGACTTCCTTTGATAAATGATGCCCAGACCAATCATATGAAGCATCAAATTTACTCACAAGTTCTAACCCTCCTGGATGGTAGATATCTGTTTCCGCTAAAAGGAAAACTGGCTTAACAGCTTTTAAAGCAGCGAAGGTTTTATCATAAAATTCTTGAGGAACCGCATAAGCCTGATCAATACGATAGCCATCTATATCCACTTCCTTCACCCAGTAAATCATGGCTTGTCTCAATGCTTCTCTCATTTCTAAATTATTGTAATTCAGATCTGCTACATCCGTCCAACCGAAAGATTTACCTGTTCTAAAATCAATCGGGTCGATAATTTCTCCTTTTCTGTTTTTAAGATAGAAATCACTATGTTCCTTGATCCAAACATGATCCCATCCAGTATGTCCAGGCACCCAATCCAAGATGACATACATTCCTAATTGGTGAGCTTGTTTTACGAGAGACTTGAAATCTTCTAAAGTTCCAAATTCAGGGTTTACTTTGGTGTAATCCGAAACCGCATAGTAACTTCCTAAAGGTCCTTTGTTTTTGGTTGTTGAAATCGGATTGATAGGCATCATCCAGATAATTTTAACCCCCATTTTTTTCAATAAAGGCAAATCTTTCGCGAATGCATTGAAACTACCTTCATCAGAATATTGACGAATATTGGCTTCATACAATACAGCTTTTGAAACAACCTCTGCATTAATCGGTTCAAAAGCCTCTTCTACATTAGGTTTAGCTATTGGTTTTCGTGGTGTTTCTTTTTGTTGGCATGACCAAACAAAAATGATCAACGGTAAAATAATTTTTAATTTCATAAGATTAAATAAATTAGTTTTCTTCTGGTGCTAGGATAATTTCCAAACCATCAAGCTCGGGAGTCAATAGTATTTGACATCCCAGTCTGCTATTGTCTTTAACGTGAAATGCCTCAGAGAGCATTGCTTCCTCATCTTCTGAACGTTCAGGAAGTTCGTGAGCGCTTTCCACATAACATTGGCAAGATGCACATAATGCCATACCTCCACAGGTTCCCTCTACTGGCAATTCATAAGCTTTACAAATTTCCATCAAATTCATTTGCATGTCTGTAGGCGCAATCAGCTCGTGATGTTTTCCTTGCCTGTCAGTTAAATATATACGAATATCGGCGCTCATTTATTCTATACTTTTGATCGTAGACTTTACGGCTTGTTTTTGGGTACCATCAAACCCATTTATTCCACTTACCGTAGTGTATTTGAGTACATTTCGTTTTTCTGGATAAATACGTGCAAAGGCACTCTGACACATCAATGTTGCCTCGTGAAAACCACAAAGAATCAATTTTAATTTTCCGGGATAGGTATTTACATCGCCGATAGCATAAATCCCTGGTATATTCGTTTGATAGTCTAAACTATTATCCACTTTAATTGCATTTTTTTCAATCTCTAATCCCCAATTTGCGATGGGTCCTAATTTTGGTGTTAACCCAAACAAGGGAATTAAATGATCGCATTCCAGTTCGATAGAATTACTTTCTTGGGTGACTCTAATTTTCTGAAGTGCTGTTTCACCATATAGGGAAGTAACCTCTGCAGGAGTAATCAATTGAATGCGTCCTTCATTTTTAAGTTCCTGTACCTTCTCTACAGAATCCAAAGCACCTCTAAATTCATTTCTACGATGAATTAAAGTTACAGAAGCAGCTACTTTTTCTAAAAATATTGTCCAGTCTAAAGCGGAGTCACCACCACCGGCAATAACTATTTTTTTGTCACGATAGCGTTCTGGGTCTCTAATAATATAATCAACTCCCTTGTTTTCAAATTGAGCTAAATTTTCTATTGGAGGTTTTCTTGGCTCGAAAGTTCCCAACCCCCCAGCTATGGCAACTACTGGAGCCTGATGTTGGGTACCTTGATCTGTGGTCACAATAAACTGTTCGTCTTTTGTCTTTTCAATAGAAACGGCACTTTCACCCAAAGTGAATCCAGGTTGAAAAGGTGCTATTTGTTGTTCCAAATTTTTAACTAGATCACCAGCCATTATTTCTGGATGGGAAGGGATGTCGTAAATGGGTTTTTTTGGATATATTTCAGCGCATTGACCTCCGGGCATAGGGAGTGAATCAATGAGGTGACACTTCAGTTTTAAAAGTCCTGCTTCAAAAACAGCAAAAAGGCCTGTAGGCCCAGCACCTATTATTAAGATGTCTGTTTTAATCATTTTATTGGGGTTCTATACTGGTTACCGATTCTGTTTCTGGCAAATACTTTTTGATGGTCATTTCTACACCTGATTTCAGTGTCATTTGATTAACACTACACCCAACGCAAGCACCGTGAAGTTGAACTTTTACGTGCATATCATCATCAATAGAGACAAAAGATATGTCTCCACCGTCTGAATTCAGAAAAGGGCGAATCTCATCTAAGGCGAGATGAATTTTTGATATAATTTCCTCTTTGCTTTTACTCATGATTTTACGGCTTCACAACCAACTAGATTAGTTATTTCTACAGCTTTTGTAGGTGGTAAATTCTGGTTTCTATGCAATATTTGGGAAACTAATTTTTTGGTAATTTCATTAAAATGAGCTGCAAGATTTCCTTCATCTTGGAGTACTGCTGGTCTTCCTACATCGGCAGCTTCTCTGATGCTTTGAATTAAAGGTAAGGCTCCTAAAAAAGGCACCTCTTTGTCTTTTGCCAGATACTCTGCCCCTTTTTTACCAAAAATATAATATTTATTATCTGGAAGTTCTGCAGGGGTAAAGTAGCTCATGTTTTCAATAATTCCCAAGACAGGAACATTAATACTTTCCTGTTGGAACATCGCAATCCCCTTTTTAGCATCTGCTAGTGCAATATTTTGAGGAGTACTCACGACTACAGCACCGTTAAGAGGCAAGGATTGTACAATACTCAAATGAATGTCACCTGTACCAGGAGGAAGGTCTATTAAGAGAAAGTCTAGATTTCCCCAGGCCGCATCGAAAATCATTTGGTTTAATGCTTTTGCTGCCATAGGACCTCTCCAAACAACTGCCTGATCTGGTTTGGTGAAAAAACCAATTGATAAAACTTTAACTCCATAATTTTCTATGGGTTCCATTTTTGACTTACCATCAATCTGAACAGACAAGGGTCTCGCTCCTTCCATATCAAACATTGTAGGAATAGATGGTCCATAAATATCGGCATCTAAAATCCCTACCTTGCATCCCATTTGCGACAGAGTTACTGCCAGATTAGCTGTTATCGTAGATTTTCCTACACCCCCTTTTCCTGAGGAAACTGCAATCACATTCTCAATACCTGCTATGGGTCTTCCCTTAATTGATTCTTCTGGTTTTGGAGGGGAAAGCACTTTGGTGTTTAACTTTATTTTTGCTTTCTCATATACCTGCTCATGTAGTGTTTTTAAAATGGTAACCTCTAATTTTTTTCGTGCCTGTAAGCTTGGGTTTTGTAATTGTAAATCAATATCAATCTGATCTCCAAAAATCATAATATTAGAAACCACACCTTGATCTACTATATTTCCTCCCTCTCCAGGAAGGCTGATTGTTTTAAGTGATTGAATTACTGCTTGTTTTGTAATCTTCATGGGCTTTTTTGGTATGTCACAAATATACTGCTAAGGATTTCAATATCAAAAGTTAAATTATTTTAAAAGTCCTTCAAATGTTCAATCGGATCCCAAAAATAGTCTTCAAAGTTTTGGATTTGATCCTGAATAACTTTGATGCCTTCATTTTCCAAAAGTTGCTTCATGATATTCCCACCACCGAAGTGGTGTTTGCCAGTAAGTAATCCTTTTCTATTTACAACCCTATGGGCTGGGACATCAGGATGTGAATGTGCTGCATTCATTGCCCAACCTACCATACGAGAACTTTGAGGACTCCCCAAGTATTTTGCAATAGCGCCGTAGGTGGTCACTTTTCCTTCCGGAACTAACTGAACCACAGTGTACACTTTTGAAAAAAATGAGCTTTCAGTCACCATCTTTCAAGATAAACTGCATGTAAGTAATCGCTTTATTAGCTTCTAAAAATTGTTTTTCATAAAATGTTTGAACTGCTGTAGCTTCTTTTGGAGAATTACCGTTATTGTAGATATCATGATGGGCGTATAAAATTTCACCATGATTTACAGCAGTCGCCAAGGTATATCCAAATAAAAACTCACTATCCGTTTTTAAATGAATAATTCCCTGAGGTTTGAGTACTTTTTGGTAGCTTTTTAAAAATTCGGGATTCGTCAATCGATGTTTAGTTCTTTTGTATTTGATCTGTGGATCAGGAAAAGTAATCCAAATTTCATCGACCTCATTTTCAGCAAAACAAGAAGCGATCAACTCGATTTGAGTCCTCATAAAAGCAACATTTTTCAGTTCTGATTCTAAAGCTGTCTTGGCGCCCCTCCAAAAACGAGCTCCTTTGATATCAAGTCCTACATAATTGATCTGTGGATTATTTTGAGCTAGATGAACAGAATATTCTCCTTTTCCACAACCCAATTCCAAAACGATTGGATTTTGATTTTTAAAAAACTTATTCCTCCAATTTCCTTTCATTGGAAACTGATCTTTCTCTAGAATATCTCGTTCTGGTTGCAGAACGTTACTAAAGGTTTCATTTTCCCTAAACCGCTTTAATTTATTTTTACTCCCCAATTCTTGATTTTTTTATAAAAATAGGGAATTTAGATATTCTTACAGAGAAGAATTCTGATCTAATGTGAGGGAGAAAGAGAATTCTGAACCTACTTTTGCTTCGCTCTCAACAAAGATTTTTTCTTGATGCGCTTCAATAATATGCTTGACAATGGCAAGTCCTAAACCAGAACCACCTTGGCTTCTATTTCTTGTTTTATCTATCCTGTAAAAACGTTCAAAAAGCCGGGGTAAATGTTCTTCATCTATTCCATCTCCATTGTCTGCAATACGTACTAGAATCTTGTTCTCTACCAGAATTTCAATACTAACCTCTGTGACTCCTTGTTCAATACCATATTTTAAAGAATTGACAATTAGATTAGTGAGTACCTGATGAATGCGTTCTTCATCAGCTTTGACTACGATTGGAGTTTTATATGGTTTATCCATTTTCAAAACAATCTTGTTCTCTTTCGCTTGCATCTCTAGTAACTCAAATACATTTTCAATGGTCTCAAGTATATTGAATGAAGTTAAATTCAATTTAGTCATACCCGATTCAAATTGGGTAATTAAATCCAAATCTTTGATCACAAAATTCAGTCGATCTATCCCCTTGACAGTCTGTTTCAAATACTTTTTAACCGTTTTTTTATCATTAACCCCATCCAAAAGAGTAAGAATATAACCTTCGATCATAAAAATTGGAGTTTTCAATTCATGGGCAATATTCCCAATAAACTCTCGCCGATAATCCTGCTCTTTCTTTAATAACTCGATTTCAATATTCTTCTCCGAGTTAATTTTTTTTAGATTGGAGGTGATCAAATCAAAATCGGATGATTGACTTATCATGCTTTGATAAGATGTTGTAGGAATTATAGAAGCGTAAAGCTCTTTTACTCGTGAAATCAAAAACTGTTCTAAAATGAACGAAAGAAATATGTAAACAAATATCCAGAACCCAAAAAATTCAAGTATCAGCAATAAGAAATAGGATGAAAACGGAAGCTCATAAACAAAATTCAAAATCAAAAACTGAACTATGACTGCAACAATTGAAACAAAAAATGCAGAAATAAAACTTGCTTTATTTAATTTATTAAGACCAAAGGGATTAATTCTCATTTTTAACGAAAGTATAACCAACTCCTTTAATGGTTTTAAAGTATTGATCGCCTATTTTTTCTCGAAGCTTTCTGATGTGTACGTCAATGGTTCTATCCCCTACAACTACATCCGAACCCCATATTTTTTCCATTATTTTTTCCCGCTTAAAAACCTTCCCAGGTTTAGATGCTAGCAAAAAAAATAATTCAAATTCTTTACGGGGTATAGCAAACTCTTTGTCGTGAAAGATGATTTTGTATTCATCACGATCGATGATTAAATTTTTAAATTCGAGTTTTGTTTGATCCGTTTCTTTATCCTTGAATCTTCTTAATAACCCCTTTACTTTTGAAACTAAAACTTTTGGTTTTACAGGTTTTGTTGTGTAATCATCTGCACCAGCATCGAAAGCTGCGACATAAGAATAATCCTCACCCCTTGCAGTTAAAAACATGATTACTGTATCACTAAATTTGGGATTCCGACGCAATCGTTCACAGGCTTCAATCCCATCTAAAACGGGCATCATTATGTCCAAAATTATTAAATGAGGGTTTACTTTTTCTGCTACGTCAATTGCCTCTTGACCATTGCATGCTGTGCTGACTTGATAGCCCTCTTTCTCTAAGTTGAAACGTATGATTTCTACGATATCTGGCTCATCATCAACCAAAAGAATTTTTGTGTTTTCCTTTTTCATTACTGATTTAAAGACTAAAAATAACATTTTATTGATGTTATTCATGTTATGTAATTATTAAAATCCAAATAAAGATTTAAATTTGTAGAACCATTGCGGTTCCCAAATGAAGTATTTAACCATAGTTTTCTTTTCTTTTTTATCCATTGCTCTTTCTGATATTGAGATGAGGGCAGGGGTTCTCAACACTATTCCCCATTTTGAAATTCAAGAAGATCGTTTGAAATTTTCAATTTTTCCTAACCCTTTGAAAGATCAAATACTTTTCATTAACAGCTCTAGTACTGCTGAAAAACACATTGAGATATATAATGTCCTTGGGGAAAAAAAATTTGAAATAGTAACTACTAACGAAAGTATTTTCTTAGGGGATCTTCCCTCTGGTATTTATATTTTCAAATTAAACCAAAATGGAATGAATGGGCTGAAGCGTCTTGTTATTCCATAAATAATCGAAGTTTTTAGTTAATTTTACCGGATATGAGGTCTTCGTTTATTGACTTTGAGAAAATATCTGACCCGGTAGTATTCCAAGCTCATGCTTTGAAGCTTTTCGAATACCAATTCGAACATAATTCAGTCTATCGTTCCTATTGTGATCTGATTAATCGTAATCCGTCTGATGTAAACACAATTGAAGATATTCCTTTCTTACCCATTCAATTTTTTAAGTCTCACAAAATTTGTTCTTTACCAAAGGCACCCAAACGATTTTTTGAATCAAGTGGAACTACTGGTCAAATAAGATCAAAGCATTATGTCTATGAACTTGAACTTTATGAAAAAAGTTTTGAACTTGGTTTTAAGCGTTTTTATGGAGACCCCAAAGAGTATGCTATAATAGCTCTTCTTCCTTCATATTTAGAAAGAGAAAATGCCTCCTTAGTTTATATGACAGAACGTTTGATTCAGAGAACGAATCATCCCTCTAGTGGTTTTTATTTGAATGAATGGAAACAACTTGAAAAAGTGCTAATTGATTTAGAAAAAAAACAACAGAAAACACTTCTAATTGGAGTAACCTTTGCGCTGCTTGATGCTATTGATCGGTTTTCTTTTGACATGAAACATACCATTATTATGGAAACGGGGGGAATGAAAGGTATGCGTAAAGAATGGATCAGAAGTGCACTTCACGACCATTTAAAAAAAGGATTTGGAGTAGATTATATTCATGCAGAATATGGTATGACAGAACTTCTAAGCCAAGCCTACTCCAAAGGAGATGGTCTTTTTTATTCTCCTCCTTGGATGCACGTTTTATCTAGAGCTCCTGAAGATCCTTTTGAAATTCTACCGTATGGAAAGTCCGGAGGTTTGAATATTATTGATTTAGCAAATATTGATTCCTGTGCCTTCATAGCCACACAAGATTTAGGTGTGGTATATTCAGATGGTGGATTCGAAGTTATGGGTAGATTTGACCAAGCTGAAGTTAGAGGGTGTAACCTGATGGTCATTTAGTCCACTATTTTCAGTATAAAATAATTTTTCTTACCCCGCTGCAAAAGCACGTATTGGTTTGCGATCAAGTCTTCAGAAGTAATTTGATATTCTGATGAAATTTTTTGCTTATTTACGGCAATAGCATTTTCTTTTAATGCCCGACGTGCCTCTCCATTAGACTGTAAAAATCCAGTATCAGATGAAAGCGCCGCAACAATATCTAACCCATTCTCTACAGACACCCTTTTAATTTCTGCTTGTGGAACCCCCTCAAATAATTCTAGAAAGGTGGCTTGATCCAATTTTTGAATCGTTTCACGGGTTGATTTTCCAAATAAAATTTGAGAAGCTTCTTGAGCTTTGGTTAATTCTTCTTCACCATGAACTAGGCGAGTTACTTCTTCGGCTATCGTTTTCTGTAAAACTCTTAAATGTGGAGCTGTTTGGTGCGCTTCATTTAGTTTTAAAACTTCATCTTCACTTAAAAAAGTAAAAATCTTAATGTAATTCTCTGCATCTTCATCGGAGGTATTCAACCAAAACTGGTAAAACTTATAGGGAGAGGTTCGCGTTTTATCTAACCACACATTTCCTCCTTCAGTTTTTCCGAACTTAGTCCCGTCTGCTTTTTTGATCAAAGGGCATGTAATAGCGTAAGCTTTTCCTCCTTCTTTTCTTCTTATCAGTTCAGTACCTGTTGTAATATTTCCCCATTGGTCACTCCCTCCCATTTGAATCTTACATCCCAGCGTTTTGTAGAGGTGTAAAAAGTCAAAACCTTGAAGTAATTGATAAGTAAACTCAGTAAATGACATCCCTACCTTAGCTTCAGAACTCAATCTTTTTTTAACAGACTCTTTAGCCATCATGTAATTTACTGTAATGTGCTTCCCAATGTCTCTTGAAAAATCAATCAAGCTATACGATTTCATCCAATCGTAATTATTTACCAAAAGGGCTGCATTAGGAGAACTTTTATCAAAGTCCAAAAATTGTTCTAATTGAGTTTGAATTCCCTTACAATTCTTTTCTAGAGTTTCTTGATCCAAAAGATTTCGTTCATCAGACTTTCCGGAGGGATCACCAATCATTCCCGTAGCGCCACCGACCAAAACAATCGGTGTATGTCCAGCTTTTTGAAAATGCATCAAAATTATAATCTGAACTAAACTCCCAATATGAAGAGAATCTGCTGTAGGATCAAAGCCGATATATCCCTTAGAAGTTTCTTCTATCAGGAATGATTCGGTATCGGGCATAATATCGTGAAGTAAGCCTCTCCATCGAAGTTCTTGTACAAAATTAGTTGGCATTTATTTTTTGAGTAAAGATAGATTTCTCTGGGGGAATCCAAAAATCAAAATCAAAAAAGTGTATTTTCGTTCTTATGATTTTGGTAAGTGGAGCTACAGGAATGGTCGGGTCTCATGTGTTATTTGCATGTGCACAAAAAAACCTTCCACTAATTGCCCTATACAGAAGAGAAGAAAGTGTTCAAAAAATTGAACAACTATTCAAAACGCTTGCACCCAAGCATCCAGAATATTTTTCTAGAATTCGATGGGAGCAAGTTGAACTGAACGATATCATTGGACTGGATTCCCTATTTAAACATGTAAAACAAGTCTACCATTGTGCTGCAAAAATTTCTTTTGCTCAATTTCAACAAGAAAAACTGAACAAAACTAATATTGAAGGTACTGCCAACATGGTAAACTTAGCCCTAAAATATCAAGTTGATAAATTTGCCTATGTAAGTTCAATAGCTGCTCTAGGAGTGGAACAAACCATTCCACTTGTTAATGAAGATCACCATTGGAATTCTGATCAAAATCATACTACTTATGCACATTCAAAATACGGTGCAGAACTTGAAGTTTGGAGAGCTTCACAAGAGGGTTTAAATGTAGTTATCGTGAATCCAGGACTCATTCTGGGAAGTCATTTTTGGGAACGAAGCAGTGGAACATTAATCCGTAGAATCGCTAAAGGACTTCGATTTTATCCAATTGGCAGTGTAGGCATTGTCGCTTTAGAGGATGTTGTAAATCCTTTGATTCTTCTTATGGAATCCAATATCAAAAATGAACGCTTTATTTTAGTCTCTGAAAATTTAAAATACAAAGATTTACTAGGTAAAATTGCTAAGAGTCTGGATAAAAAACCCCCCAAATTTCCTTTGACAAAAGGACTTCTTTATACACTCTATGTTCTTGACAAAATACTATACGCTTTAGGAATCAAGAAATCATTTTTGAGTCAAGCATTCGTCCAAAGTCTCTGTAGTGACCAAAAATATGACGGATCAAAAATTGAAAAAAAACTAGCTTTTTCCTATCAGGATACCAAAATAACACTAGAAAAAATTAGCAAGGACTACAAGGCTTAGTCTTGACGAGTTTTATCGCTTTTTGTATCGTTAGTAATACTGTCCTGTGTTTTATTTAAACGATCTAAAACATTACTATACATTCTGTAATAAGTTCTTGGAAACTTGGCATAATAACGTTCACTTTCGATGAGTTGAAGAGAGTCAATTTCGTATTTGATGTAGAGATAAGATTTTCCCAAAACATTTTCGAAGTCTGGATTTTTAGGTTTATATGACATCATCGTTTTCATTAATGTGGCATCATATAAGATCTTTTCCATGACGGACTCTTTTATCAGATTATCTGGTTTTTCTACAGCACCCGTACTACTACAACGCTGCAATAGAATTACTGAAAAAAACATCAAAATGTAGTACTGTATTTTCATTCTCTATCAAATGTTAGGGCTTCAGCAGCTGAAATTGGATTAACTTTTCCGTTAGCATAAGCCCAATGACCGTTTAACATAGTGCGTTCTACAGCGCCTTTAAAAAGTGTTCCCTCAAAGGGAGACCATCCGCATTGATAAAGTAGTTCATCTTTATTTACGATGAATTCTTTTTCAATATCCAATACAACTAGGTCTGCAAAATACCCTTCACGGATATAGCCCCTTTGTTTTACATCGAAAAGGATTGCGGGATTATGACAGGCTTTTTCTACAAGTTTTTCAAGACTTAATTTTCCTTTATGGTATGAGGTGAGCAAAGCAGGTAGAGCATGTTGTACCAGAGGCCCCCCAGAAGGTGCCTTCAAATAAGTTTGATTTTTTTCTTCTAAGGTATGTGGTGCATGGTCTGTTGCCAATACATCCAACAAATCAGAATTTAATCCTTCCCAAAGAGCTGCTCTATCTTCTTTTGTTTTAACGGCTGGATTCCATTTGATATGAGTTCCTTTTTCAGTATAATCTTCTGAAGAAAACCATAAATGATGTGTACAAACCTCTGCTGTAATTTTTTTATCTTTTAAAGGAATATCATTTCTAAAAAGTGCTAACTCTTTTGCGGTAGAAACATGAAAAACATGAAGTCTTGCTCCTGTCTCCTTTGCCAAGGCTACAGCTTGAGAAGATGAGAGATAACACGCTTCTTCACTTCGAATAAAAGGATGCTCAGAGATAGGGATCTGATCGCCATATTTTTCTTGGGCAGTCTTAGTATTTTCTCTGATAGTCTGTTCATCTTCACAATGAACTGCAATAACCAATGAGGTACTACTAAAAATAGATTTTAACACCTCCGGATTATCTACCAACATATTTCCAGTAGAGGAACCTAAAAAAAGTTTTAATGCCGGCACACGTTTGTTATCCAGAGCAAGGATTTCATCCAAATTATCATTTGTGCCACCAAACATAAAAGCATAATTTGCAAAAGAAGTCTCTTCTGCACGTTTATTTTTTTGATCCCATTCAGATTGGGTGGTCGTCTGTGGTTGTGTATTGGGCATCTCAATAAAAGATGTTATTCCGCCTGCTAATGCTGCCTTAGACTCAGTCTCTATACAGGCTTTATGGGTGAGGCCTGGTTCTCTAAAATGTACTTGATCGTCTATAAGACCTGGGATAATGTATTTCCCTTCTGCGTCATATACTTGATCGGCGGAAGTGCTGGAAATTCCTTTACCTATTTTTGTGATGTATTTTCCTTGAATTAATAAATCGGTTTCAACAATTTGTTGTTCGTTGACTATTCGTGCATTTTTTATGACCAATTTAGAAGTCGTATTCATCGGAATCTATTTTTAAATATGCGTAAAAATAAAACACCAAATAACGCTTCCCAAATTATACTGCCATTCATTTTAGACTTCCCTTTGGCACGATTTAAAAAAACGATTGGATGCTCTTCCAGCCTAAACTTTTTGAGCCAAGCTTTGTATTTTAATTCTATTTGAAAAGCATACCCTACAAACTTTATTTTTTCTAAATCAATAGATTCCAAAACCGTTCTTCTATATCCTACAAAACCTGCGGTTGAGTCTTTAACGGGCATTCCGGTAATAAGTCTCACATAAAGAGAGGCAAAGTAAGACAACAATATCCTGCTTAAAGGCCAATTAACTACGTTAACCCCTTTAACATATCGAGATCCCACAACTAGATCCGAGCGGTTTTTTAGAATAGTTAACATGGACCTCAGTTCGTTTGGATCGTGGGAAAAGTCGGCATCCATTTCAAAAATATAATCGTAATTTCTTCGCAAAGCCCACAAAAAACCGTGCACGTAGGCCGTTCCTAGTCCTTTTTTATCCGCTCTTGATTCAATAAATAGTTGCTCTGGGAATTGACTCATCATCTCCATTACCTGTGCTGCAGTTCCATCCGGCGATTGATCGTCTACTATCAAAATATTTAATGCCAATTTTGTTTCAAATACCGCCTCAATTATTGATTTGATATTTTCAATTTCGTTGTAGGTTGGAATGATGATTAAAACTTTTTCCATAGTCCAACGGTAAAAGTAGCAAATGTATGCACAACATATCACACCAAACACTACAATAATTTTTTAGAAAACCATTAATTTTAGAGCATGGGAGAATGGATTTACAGAACCGATCTACATGCGGATTGGATGAGTCTGATGTTTTTCTTGAATTTGCTTTTTATTCTAGCGCTATTCAAGATTGACCCTAATCGATTTAAAAGTTTAATCAATATTCTTGGTTCAATAGTCTATTTCGGAAAGTACAGTAATGATAGAGAACTTAATTATTTCTCATTCTTCAACATGTTCAGTTTTTTCATTATCACAAACTCTTTAGCTCTAGGATATTTTTCACTCTCCATATACAATATCCAATCTATGGAGCTTGGTTTTGAGTTTTTTTATTTGCTATTAGGTTTGGTTTTTGTCTTGTCTATCAGATATCTCATTGTACATGCTTTTTGCAAAGAATTAAATATTAAACACAAAATCAAAATCCTTTTTTTTAAGAATTTTACATACGCAACTCAATATTCCATAGTGCTCTTGGGACTACTTTTTCTCTGGAATTATAGCACTATCCCATTACTGTTTATTGAATCCATAATAGGTGTCCTTTTAATTCTGTGGGTAGTAAATCAATTTCGATTATTTTTTTCTTTTATTAAATCACATACGAATGATGTAATATATATATTTCTTTATCTTTGCACATTCAAAATAGCACCTTGGTTTTGGGTGTATTATGTTTTTATTGAAACAAATTGAATGGAATTATGAAAGTGAAAACTATTTTGGTTTCTCAACCAGAACCCTCCTCAGACAAATCTCCCTATAGCAGACTTCAAGAAAAACATAAGTTGACTGTTAATTTTCGTCCGTTTATCCATGTCGAAGGTTTGACAGGCAAAGAAGTAAGGCAACAAAAAATAGATTTCAATAATTTTCAGAATATTGTTTTAACAAGTCGGAATGCAGTAGATCATTTTTTCCGCCTTTGTAAAGAAATGCGTTTTACTGTTCCCGATACTACTAAATATTTTTGCCAATCAGAGGCTGTTGCCTTTTATCTACAAAAGTATGTTGTGTACAGAAAAAGAAAAATCTATGTAGGTGAGCGAAGTATCACTGACCTTGAGAGTGTGTTTAAAAAATTTCAGAAAGAAACTTTTCTTTTTCCAACGTCTGATTTGCTAAAACAAGATATCCCAGATTTTTTAGACAAGCTTAAAGTCAAATGGCAACGTGCTATTCTATACAAAACAGTAGTGAGTGATTTATCCGATCTGAGAGATGTTTACTACGATGTTCTTGTATTCTTTAGTCCTTCGGGTATAGAGTCTTTATTCAAAAATTTTCCTGACTTCAAACAAAATGACACTCGGATTGCTGTTTATGGAAATTCAACAGTTAAAGCTGCTGAAGAATCTAAACTAAGAATTGATATTAAGGCTCCGACACCTGAAACTCCGTCCATGACTATGGCGATCGAAAAGTACATCGAAAAGATCAATAAATAAATTCACTTTTTTGCAAAAGAAAAAGCAGTAGCAACCCATGCTGCTATAAGCAAACCCCCGCCAACTGGTGTAAGAGGACCAATCCATCTTATATTAAAGGGAATGAGACTCTTAAAAGATAAGATAACTATACTCCCTGAAAAAAGAAGTATGCCAAGAAGAATCATATAAAAAACAGTTTTTTTTCTTTTCTGAGTACCAAATCTCATTCTAGAGAGCAATAGCAGTGCCAATGCATGATAAATCAAATATTGAATTCCAATATCAAAACTTTCCATGGCTGAAGGAGGCAATTTTTCTTTGAGATAATGACTTCCCATTGCACCCAAAATTACACCCAAGACCATCAATAGACTTCCTGCAATCCGCATCTCTTTTTTCATTGAACTCTAATTAATTTGATATTTTTGTTTTAAATATAAAACAGAAAATGTCTTAACACTATATATTTTAAATCAAAAATAGATAATCTATTAAAAATGAAAATATCAGAACAAACTATAATGATCGATGGAATTGATAAAATCATCCTTAAGTTATTGACGAAAGATGCTCGTACACCCATCATGTCCATCGCAAAAGAAACTGGAATATCTGGCGCTGCAGTTCATCAGAGATTGAAAAAACTTGAAAAAGCAGAAGTCATTTCTGGATCTCAAATTATTCTAAATCCAAAAATTTTAGGCTTTAAAACGATGGCATTTATCGGAATCTATTTAGATAAAGCCATACGTAATCCAGAAGCAGTAAAACAATTGGAACAAATTGATGAAGTTATTGAATGTCACTATACTACAGGAAATTGGAGCATTTTCGTGAAATTACTTTGCAGAGATAATGAACATTTAATGGAATTGCTCAACAAAAAAATTCAATCTGTAGAAGGTGTTTCAAGAACAGAGACCTTCATCTCACTCCAACAACAACTGAACAGACAAATTAGCATTTAATCTCTTCTTCCCCCGAAGACTTGAAATGCAAAATAAGCAAGAGTAGCCAATGAGCCTAAAGCTGCCACCACATAGGTTCTTGCAGCCCATTTTAAAGCGTCTTGTGCTCCTTCAAGTTCCTCTTTGGAAACCATATTTTTTCTCTGCAGCCAACCTAAAGCACGATCAGAGGCGTCATACTCCACAGGTAAGGTGATGAAACTAAACAGAGTTCCCAGACCAAAAAGTCCCACGCCCAATACAGCAATATTAAAACCAAAAGGGATAATTTGCATCAATACCAATCCCCCAATGATTACGATCATGGAAAGATTAGAGGCCACACTTACCATAGGGACTAAAGTGGATCTAATTTGTAGCCATTGATAACCTTTGGCATGCTGTACGGCATGGCCACATTCATGCGCTGCAACAGCAGCAGCAGCAGCATTACGCTCACTGTACACTGATTCACTTAGATTCACTGTTTTCTTTCTAGGGTCGTAATGATCCGTTAATGATCCTCGAACGGAAACGACCTTTACATCTCTAATACCATGATCCGACAACATTTTCTCGGCAATCTCTTTACCTGACATACCGTTGCGAAGCTGCTTTTGTGAATACAATTTAAATTTTCTCTTAAGGGTATTGCTTACCCACATACTGGCAAGAGAAATGACAATAATAATTAAGTAATATGTTCCCATGTTTTTTAGGTAAAATTATAAAAATTCACGTTCTTAAAATTGTTTAAATGAAATTTAATCTATCGTAAACAATTCAATTTTTAGTAAACAATATTGATGATTTTATTAGGTACTATTATCCATTTTTTTGGTGTTTTCCCTTCTAAATATTCCGCAGTTCTGTCATCTTGTAACACAGCTTTTTGAACACCCTCTTGATCCAACTCTAATGAAAGTTCTAAAGTAAACCGCATTTTACCATTAAACGAAACTGGATAATTTTTAGTGTCCTCAACTAAATATGCTTCATCGTAAATTGGAAAATCTACATGAACAATATTGGACTTGTTACCTAATCGCTCCCAAAGCTCTTCTGACAAATGGGGCGCGAAAGGAGAAAGCAATAGGGTTAAGGGACTCAAAATTTGGCTACTATGGCTTTTTAAACTAGTTAATTCGTTTACACAAATCATCAATGCACTGATACATGTGTTGAATGAAAAATGCTCAATGTCATACGTGATCTTCTTGATGGTTTCGTGTAAAATTTTTAATTCTTTTTTAGAGGGCTCCTCCTCCTTAACGAGCCACTTTTGGTCATCATAAAAAAGACGCCAATATTTTTTAAGAAAATTATGTACACCAGAAATTCCAGCTGTATTCCATGGTTTTGCTTGCTCTATTGGGCCTAAAAACATTTCATACATCCTCAAAGTATCTGCTCCATATTGCTCACAAATTTCATCGGGATTGACAACGTTGTATTTTGATTTTGACATTTTCTCAACCTCTCTCCCTACTTTATAAACACCATTTTTCAATTCAAATTCGGCGTTTTCAAACTGAGGCAACCATTTTCTAACTCCTTCAATATTTAATTCATCAGAGCTGTTTACTAAACTTACGTCTACGCGGATAGGTTCAAGATTTTCTCCCTCTCTGATAGCATCTTTAGAAACAAAGGTTTGTGTACCTGGCTTTCGGTAAAGAAACGCTGAGGTTCCTAAAATCATTCCTTGATTTATTAATTTTTTAGCGTATTCTTCAACAGGTAATAAATCCAAATCAAATAGGAATTTTTGCCAAAAACGAGAATAAAGTAAATGGCCTGTTGCGTGTTCACTTCCTCCCAAATAGAGGTCTACTTCCTTCCAGTATTCCATCGCTTCTTTTCCTACAAAAGAATCTTTATTACTGGCATCCATGTAACGATAAAAGTACCAGGAACTTCCTGCCCATCCTGGCATAGTGTTTAGTTCTAAAGGAAATACGGTTTTATTGTCTATTAATTTGTT
>JAFMMH010000124.1 GCA_017851655.1 Flavobacteriaceae bacterium | reverse complement strand
CCAAAATTGATAATAAACCTTTTTTCATTTGATAAAAATTTAATTAATTAAAAATGTTTGTGTGCATTAGTGCACCTTCGTATGATTGCAAGTTTCGTGCCAAAGTAGATTATTTGTTGAAAAAACAGTTTCCCCAAGAAAGAAGTTCATGTAACTTAATGTTAAACAGAAAAATAGAATTATTTTCATTTTTTAACTTATTCACAATCTGAGAGGGTTTGGTTTTTGAAAATCGTTTTTATCCCTATTTTTAATAAAAAAACAAAATGAATAAAATTATTCCATTATTGAGTATTATTCTGCTAGTTGGTTGTCAAGAATCGATAAAAAAAAGATCGCCTTCTATAGAATTAATTCAAAAAGCACAATTAATTCATCTAAAGACATTGACATTAGACACTCATGATGATATTGATGTAGCTAATTTTACAGACAGTTTAAATTACACCCAAGACACGGATAGCCAAGTAAATATTCCTAAAATGGAGCGTGGCGGTTTGGATGTTGCCTGGTTTATTGTTTATACGGGTCAAGGAACACTTGATGAGCAGGGATATCAAAAAGCAGCAGCAAATGCACAAGCTAAATTTGATGCTATTCATAGGCTTGTAGAAGTTTATGCGCCCCATAAAATGGGGCTTGCAAGGTCAAACGCTGAGGTAGATAGCCTGCGTAAGATGGGTAAAAAAATTGCAATGATTGGTGTGGAAAATGCTTACCCGATGGGTGAAGACGCCACTGAGGTTAAACGTTTTTATGATCTTGGTGCACGCTATATGTCTTTGGCACATAACGGTCACAATCAATTTTCAGATTCCAATACGGGTGAGTTTGACAATACTGTTAAACATAATGGAATCAGTGAATTAGGAGAAAAAGTGATCGATTCGATGAATTATTATGGGATTATGGTCGACATCTCTCATCCTTCTAAAGAAGCCATACATCAAACCATAAAACGGTCAAAGGCACCAGTAATTGCCTCACACTCTGGAGTAAGGGCTCTGTCCGATCACCCTAGAAATTTAGATGACGAACAATTGCAGTGGGTTAAAGAAAATGGTGGGGTGGTACAGACTGTAGCATTGGCACTATTTGTAAATAAAGAAAAACACGAAAAATATCTTAATGCGATTAAAACCCTTAAAGATCCTCAAGATCAAAAAGCCATTGAAGTCCTCAAAAAAGAATTCCCTCCAGTTAATATTTCAGATTTTGTAGATCATATAGATTATCTAAAAAACAAAATTGGTATAGACCACGTAGGGATTAGCTCCGACTTTGATGGTGGTGGAGGTATAGAGGGCTGGGAAGATGCTTCACAAACATTCAATGTGACTTTAGAGCTTGTGAAAAGAGGGTACACAGAAGAAGAAATTCAAAAAATATGGAGTGGAAACCTCCTTCGAGTTCTGAATGAATCAGAAAAAATAGCAAAACAGTTGCAAAGAGATTGAAAAGTTGCTTTTGAAATTTTAAAAAAAGAGCCATAAAAAAATAGTGCTCCATCATTTCCTGATTGTAAAAAATGAAGAGCCCATTTCTTTTGATTTAAAAACTGCTATTTTACTTTCTTTTGAAGCCAAGTAATCAGTTCGGTAATCCCTTTGCGAATTTCAGCAGTAGGAGCTGTGAAATGATTTACCATAATAGAAAAAACAAACCGTTCTCCTTTAGAATTTAACCAATATCCCGATAAATTATGATTGTGTCGCAGCGTTCCGGTTTTAGCATATACATTTTTTAAATCAGGGTAGTCGTTGAGCGTTCCTGAAATACCACTTTCTGGAAAATAAGCGGTTAATACATCCCATGAGAGGGAATGATCAATTTGTTGGAGTACAGCTACTATTGATCTTGGGGTAAACATATTATACCTGGATACACCTGAACCATCCACCCATTCCAACGGGTCTGGGAGCCATGACTCCCACTGCTTTTGAAGTTTATCAATTGCAATTTCAGGGAGGAATTGTCCATTTTCTTTGTTTGCAATCATAAGTAACAAAGCTTCCGCAATACCATTATCACTGTCTTGAAGCAGCCCTTTGTAGAGCAAGGGTTCTTGCTCTGTGAAAAGTGTTTTCCAATTCAATGAATCGTTTGCTTGGAGATCAAATAAAACCTCTTTTTTTGTTGCCCTTGCGAGTAATTCTACAAATAATGAATCACTCGGAATAAAAGGCCTGTATATTGTGTCATTCTCCTTCCAGTTTTGAGGGTGGTATTGGAATGTATTTGAGTGGAGTTTTCGCTCTAAATTTTTGACAGTTGTATCTTGAGAAACAGTAAAAGCTGGCACTAGTTCAGGCCTTCCATCTTTCAAAACTCCTTGAACTGTATTGCCGTAAATAGGAAATACACTACTTGAAGCAGCGTAGTAATAATGATAATCGTCCCAAGACCAGCCAGATCCTAGCCTCTTGGGGGATGTGTTAGGGGGATGGTATTTCCAAATTGATTTCTGATTGAAAAACTCAAAGAACAAACTGTCAGAGTAAAAAGGATGAAGCAATAAGGGATAAGCTGTAGATTTAAAATGGGCTATGCTGTCGTTTTCAAAAGCATATTCCAGTACAGGGAGTTTTGGAAAAGTTTGAATCGCTCCTAAAAAAGTTAAAAGCTTCGTGTTGGAAGCAGGGGTGAAATATTGGGTTTCATGAATTCCCGCTAATGCAATGTCTTTTTCTAGAGACTCTACATGCACTCCAATATAAGCGTTTGATAATGAAGGAATTTTTTTAATTTGACGAAGAAGTCTTCGGTCGCTTATCTGTTGACCCCAAAGTGTTCCCGTCCAAAAAACCAATC
>JAFMMH010000123.1 GCA_017851655.1 Flavobacteriaceae bacterium | reverse complement strand
CATTGGAAATTTTTGAGCTGTTTTAGAGGCAGAGCCTGAAAAATCAACATCGCAGAGAGCCGATACACGTTCACGTCCTTGTACAGATGCATTACTAATATCACTGGCTCCTTTTCCTCCTGAACCAATAGCTGCTAAATTTAGTTGATCACTAGGGGCCAGATAACCTGATCCTCCAAGTACGTGTCTAGGGACAATCATTATAGAAGAAGCTGCAATGCTTTTCTTTATAAAATTTCTACGTGAATCGTGTTTTTTGTTTTTCATTTTTTGTTATAAAAGTATTGATAGACTTTAAAGTTAATTTTTTTATTTATATAGTCCATCGTTTTTTTTATTTAAAAAATGAAATGATCTTTACACTTTAAAAAAAGAGTGATAAGTACTTCTCAAAACCGTAAAGCATTAAGTGTCTTTTTCTTCCTAACAGGCTTTTGTTTTTCTTCCTGGGCCTCTAGAATACCTTCTATAAAATCAGCCTATAACATGAACGAAGCAGAATTAGGCAGTTTTCTTTTTATTCTACCCATCTGCTCACTTATTGGATTACCAATATCAGGCTGGCTTGTTTCGAAATACGATAGTCGTTATTTGTTGATTTCTGGTTTTCTAATATTTATACTTTCTCTTTTTGGAATTGGGTATGCACCTTCTTTTCAGTTTCTGACTGTAGCAGTTTGTTTTTTTGCATTTGGACTGCGTGCTATAAATATTTCAATGAATACGCAAGCTATTCAACTCCAAAAGCAATACACTAAAACAATTAACGGAAGCTTTCATGGAATATGGAGTTTGGGAGGACTCTTCGGGATACTTTTCGCAACATTGATGATTTCTATTAATATTAGTATGAAAGTTCACTTAATTGGAGTTGTGCTTTTCGCATTGTGTATTAGTCTTTTCTTTGCTTCATATCTTTTAAAAAATGATCGTGAAACAGGAGGAAAAAAACTCCGATTTGGAAAACCTGATAATTTTATTTTGTACACAGGCCTTGTGGTTTTTTGTGCTGCGGTTTGTGAGGGAGGCATCTATGATTGGAGTAGTGTTTACTTTAAAGAAGTTGTTCAGGCTGAATTATTTACCTTAAGTTATCTCGTTTTTATGGTATCCATGACGCTTTCTCGTTTTTTTACAGACCGACTGGTAGATCATTTTGGAATGAAAAAAATGTTTCTCATTAGCGCCTCTCTTGTTATTTTTGGCGTTAGTATTCTGATTGTATTCCCATTTTTTTATCCTGCTTTAATTGGATTTTTTATTACTGGATTAGGCGTAGCTTCAATTTTTCCAATGTCATTTCTTCTTGCAGGAAAATCTAAAAAGTATGTCCCTGGTATGGCAATTTCTATAGTAGGAACCTATGCAACAGTTGGTGTGCTCTTAGCTCCTCCTTTTGTTGGGTATATAGCACATCTTTTTAATCTTAATTTGGCATTTTTAATTTTTGTTGCAGCGGCTTTATTATTGATTTTCTTTTCTAGAAAAGCTTATCAAGCAATGATTATTTGAAAAATGTTTATATTGTAAGTACTTAACCGCCATTTTTTGGATTAATCTTTTATCATGAAACATTACATTATCTTATGCTTGCTTTTGACAACTAGTCTAGCATTCTGTCAACGAGGAAAAACAGGAGACAAAACATTTAAACACCGATTTCCTCCTGAAGTTTTTAGCGAAGTTTCTAATTCATCTTTACTTCTCATCAATGAAGTAGATCACGATATTATTGTGTCAATTAGAGATCAAAACAAAAAGTTTTTACGACATGTTTATGTTCGTAACAATGACCAATATGTTTTTAATAAACTTCCAATTACAAGGCTCTATGTTCAGTTTAAGTCTAAAGAGTTTTTTTATGAGGATCGTGATCGAACAAACATAAATTATGGTGAGAAACATACCTTTAATTTCTTTTTTGATGCTTCTAAAATGGGAAACTATTATAAGATTACTGAAGAAGAATTTTTTAAGCCATAACATGATGAAATGCACATTTATATCCTAAGGATTGAGGCATTTCAGACATGGAAATCTATTTTTTATATTATGTAACTTTTATTACTTAAGAAAAAGATTTTTATATTAAATTTGTGTTATCAATTCTATGAATTGGTTTATGGTTAATTAAAAAGTCTCAGAATTTAACATTCTGAGATTTTTTTTTTAAACCCCATTGTCTTAAATAATTTCCGATTTATAAAAAATAAATTTTAAAATCAACTCAAGGGTATAAATGATTTTAATAAAATGAGGTGATGTTTTGGGATTGAATATGGGAACAATATTGAGTAACTTGAAAGTTATTATTTAAAAACAATTTAGGGTGTTCAATAAATTCCCAGCAGAAACTTTTATCTTAGAAGAATGAAACATATAAGAATCTTAATTCTTTTATTTTCCTGTGTCTTCTGCACAGAGAAAAACACTTTGGAATTACCGAATGTGATTATCATTTATGCTGACGATCTGGGGTATGGAGATGTTAGTGCTTATGGATTGGGAAAATTAAATACTCCAAATATTGATAAAATCGCAAATAATGGTTCTCGTTTTACAAATGGATATTCGAGTTCAGCAACCTGTAGTCCAAGTCGCTATGCATTAATGACGGGGACTTATCCTTGGCGAAATAAACGTGCAAAAATTTTAACTGGTGCCAATTTAATTATTGATCCACAGGAAATGACACTTCCTAAAATGTTTAAGAAGGAAGGATATCAAACAGCCATAGTAGGGAAGTGGCATTTGGGACTTGGAGACTCAATAATTAATTATAATCAAAGAATCAGTCCGGGTCCAAATGAAGTAGGCTTTGACTATA
>JAFMMH010000044.1 GCA_017851655.1 Flavobacteriaceae bacterium | reverse complement strand
AAAATCTAAATTTAATATAATATATGAATATTTGCATTTAGATTATCCATTCCTTAAAAAGGGTTCATTCATTTGTAATAATAAAGGCTATCATTTTATAAAGCTATTGAAAAAGGTATGTTCGGCCGTAATTTCAATATATTAAAAATACATTGGCTACCCAATCACAGATTTAATAACCTGTTTCAATAGCATTTTTGATATGGGCTAGATGATGCTCACAATGCCAAGCGTAAATCAATAAAGTAACGTCGAGGGGGTATTTTTTTTGGCGTTCTGGATGAAAATAAGATCGTTTAAAATCTTCCTTAGACATCCCCTCCAAAAAGATGACCCAACGTTTATGAAGCGCACTGATTATATCCAGACTGTAATCAATTTGATGATTTTTCGCGTCAGGAAGTTCTGCCCATTGGACTTCCTGATAATCTTTGATGGATGGAAAATCCTCCAGTAGGGCATGTTTAAAACGCAAATAAGAGTGCATATGACTGTCGGCTACATGATGAACGACTTGAGCAATGGTCCAGCCTTCCGGGCGATAACGATTGAGAAGGGTTGGTGTATCTAGGGTATCCACTACTTTATTTAATTTTTTCGGAAAGTTTTTGATTGTAGAAATCCCTTCTTGTATTATTTCAACTGTAGGATCTGTGTCCCATACAAATTTACCTATGGGGTATTGGAGTTGTTCTAAAGCCGATGGATTCATATTCGATTGAATTTAATTTTCATGCCTTTTTTCAGTTTCAGTTGTTCACTTTGTCCAGCATTAATTTCTAAAATGTATTGTGCAGCAATTTTAGACGTTATTGCAGATTGATCATAAGGCTTTGCATTTGGGTAAATAGACACAATTTCAAATTGATCGTTTATAAAAATAAGATCTAATGGGATTTGTGTATTTTTCATGTAAAAGCTTCTAATTTCAGAAGATTCAAAGATAAATAGCATCCCATTTTTTTGAGAGAGAGAGTTTCGATACATCAGTCCTGTTTGCTGTTCGTAGGGAGTTTCAGCAATTTCTATATCAAAATTTGCAATAATTTCATCCTGTGTATTGATCAAGACCAATTCTCCCTCTTTTTGAAAGACAATTTTCTTTTCAATTATTGTTTTAGACTTTAGATTATCATTACATTGAATGATGCTCAATGCTAGTAAAGTGAATAAAGAAATTAGAAAAGAATGTTTCACTTCACAGTAGCTTTGTTTTTTTGAAAGCTAAAAAGATACCCAAAAGAATAAGGGGAATACTCAACCATTGACCTGTAGAGAAAAAAGGCATAATCTCTTCAAAACCACCTTGACTTTCTTTAATAAATTCAATTAAAAATCGGATAGTAAACATGCCTGTAAAAAAGATACCAATCATAAATCCTGGTTGATCCTTTTTAGTTGTTTTGTAAATTTTTCTTAGGATGAAAAATAAAATGATGTAGCAGATTGCTTCATAGAGCTGAGCGGGGTGTCTTGGTAATGTCTCTCGATTATTTAAAAAAACCACACCAAAATTTGATTGGGTGTATTTTCCAACAATTTCAGAGTTAAATAAATTTCCTAATCGAACAAATGCAGCGCCCAATGCGACAGGAATTGTTACCCTATCTAATAACCATAGTAGCGAACGCTCTTTGAATTTCCTTTTGTAAAGGTAAAGGCCTATGAGTGATCCAATTACGGCCCCATGACTCGCTAAGCCCCGAAATCCAGTGAAAGTAAAGCCGTTAGGAGTATCTCTAATAGGCAATAAAATTTCTATTAAATGGTCTTGGTAATAGTCCCAACTATAGAAAAAGACGTCTCCTAATCGAGCACCCAATAGTATAGAAATTACCATATATACAAACAAAGATTCTAAATATTCAAGAGAAATTTTTTCTTCATCAAAAATCTTTTTCATCAGATAATATCCCAAACCAAATGCGATTACAAACATCAAACTGTAATAATGAACGCCAAAACTTCCAATTTTAAAAAGTGTTTCACTGGGAGCCCAGTCAATTTTTGTGAAAAGCATAAGGATATTTTAAAGACTATGTAAAAGTAATTAAAATGAAAACAAAACGAAATAATTCTTTAGGGAATAGGATCATAACCAGATCCACCCCAAGGATGGCATCGGGCAATTCTTTTTATAGCAATCCAGCTACCTTTAAGGAGTCCAAATTTATTAAGGGCTTCTAGTGCGTAACGAGAACAGGTGGGTTGGAATCTACAGCTTGCAGGTAATAGTGGAGAGATAAGGTATTGATATCCTTTAATGAGAAGTACAAAGGGAAAGATTAAAATTTTTCTCAAAACCTTTAATTTATTTTAAAGGTCGTTCCTGCGGCTGTATCGTTGATTTGGATTTTCAATTTTTCAAGACTATCACGAATCAGATCAGATGATTCAAAATCCTTATTTAAACGTGCTTTTGCCCTGAGTTCCATAAGGAGTTCTAAGGTGCCTTCTAGCTGAGAAGTTTCTGATTTTTTTTGGATTGTTTCAGGTGTTAAAAGTCCTAATACATCAAAGAAGAATGCCTTCATGAGTCGTGAGAGTTCATTTAAGTCTTTGACGCTGACTGAAAGCAGTCCATTGTCTAACGCATTGATGAATTTGACAGCATCAAACAAATGAGCAATTAAGACGGGACTATTGAAGTCATCATTCATTGCAGAATAACACTTCTTTTTCCATACCTCTAAATCAAAATCTGTAGTTGTATCTGAGGCAACTAATTGATCAATTTTTTGAAGACCATCTACTAGTCGGAAAAAACCTTTTTCAGATGCGACTAATGCGGTTTCACTTAAATCAACAATACTTCTATAATGAGCTTGCAACATGAAGAAACGGGCTACCATAGGTGAAAAAGGTTTTTCGAAAATATTATTTTCTCCTTTGAACATTTCATTTGGCAATATATTGTTCCCCGTAGATTTAGCCATTTTCTTACCGTTCAAGGTTAGCATATTCGCATGAAGCCAATAATTAACAGGTGATTTTTTGTAAACAGATTCTGCTTGTGCAATTTCACATTCATGATGTGGAAATTTTAAATCCATGCCACCACCGTGAATATCAAATTGTTTACCTAAATACTTTGTGCTCATTGCAGTACACTCAAGATGCCATCCAGGAAACCCATCGCTCCAAGGTGAAGGCCAACGCATAATATGCTGTGGTTCAGCTTTTTTCCAAAGTGCAAAATCTTGAGGGTTTTTTTTGTCAGATTGTCCGTCTAATGCTCTCGAATTATGAATTAATTCTTCAATATTTCTTCCGCTTAATTTACCGTAAGGTATATCTTCATTAAAACGTAAAACATCAAAATAGACGGAACCATTGACTTCATAGGCGTAGCCTTGTTCAATAATTTGTTTAATCAATTCGATTTGTTCTACGATATGTCCTGTTGCTGTTGGTTCTATACTTGGAGGAAGCGCATTGAATTTAGCCATGGTTTCCCTGAAGTCAACCGTGTAGCGCTGAACAACCTCCATGGGTTCAATGGATTCTAAGCGTGCTTTTTTGGCGATTCGATCTTCTCCTTCATCCGCATCATTTTCTAAATGTCCAGCGTCTGTAATATTGCGGACATAGCGCACTTTATAGCCTAAATGCTGTAAATATCTAAAAATAAGGTCGAAAGAAATAAATGTTCTACAGTTTCCTAAATGAACATTGCTATATACAGTGGGACCACAAACATACATACCAACATGATCTTGAAGTATTGGAATGAAGGGTTCTTTTTTCCCATTTAATGAATTGTAAACCACTAATTCGCGTTCCATCAAAAAGTAGTATCTAATTGAATATAGTCTAAAAACTCTCTTTTCTTCTCATCAGATTTAAAAACACCGCCAAATTCACTGGTTACAGTACTGCTTGAAATATCACTTATTCCTCTTGAATTCACACAAAGGTGTTTAGCATCTATAACGCAAGCAACATCTTGGGTGTTCAGTACAGCTTGAAGCTCCTGGACAATCTGAAGATTTAGTCGTTCCTGAACCTGAGGTCTTTGAGAATAATAAGCTACAATGCGATTCATCTTAGAAAGACCAACTACTGATCCATTTGATATGTATGCGACGTGTGCTTTACCAACGATAGGGAGAAGGTGGTGTTCGCATGTAGAGTACAGGGTAATATTTTTTTCTACAAGCATTTCTCCATACTTATAGGAATTGTCAAAAGTAGATGCTACTGGTTTTTTATCTGGATGTAATCCTCCAAAAATTTCTTTAACATACATTTTGGCAACTCTCAAAGGGGTGCCTTTAAGACTGTCATCCGTTAGGTCCATTCCTAAAGTTTCTAGGATTGCTTTAACATGTTCTTGGATACGAGCAATTTTTTCATCATCAGAAAGTAAAAAGGCATCAGGTTTAAGTGGCGTTTTTACGGTTGAAGAAAAATGATCATCTCCATTTTGAGCAATACTGTCCGCGATTATTTTTTCTAATTTCATAGCGTATTAAGATGCGTACAAATATACTTAATTTATAGAGGAAAAAAAGTGGAGATAATCGATCAAAGTTTGATGTTATAGCTCAAGCTTACTTGAGTGATAGAGTGGGAGAGTGTGTAAGGGTCTGTTAAACCCTCAGAAAACATCTGATACTGTTTACTTTGATTCAGATTTACAAAGGATAAGTTTAGTGTTTTTGATCCAAAATCGAGTCCAATGCCCAGAGTATAGGCCATATCCAATGTAGTTATGTTTTTTTGGATATTATTTCTATTCAAAATCCCAGCCCGTAGACTAAAATCTTTTAATCGGTATTCTCCTCCTGCTTTTAGTGTTTGAATAGAACCAAAAGGAGTGGATAATGATTGAGTTAAATCATCTAAGTAGCTACTACCTCCTTCTCGACTTAATACTGTTTTCGAGGCATTTTGTAATTCGTAATCTATAGAGACTAAACCTTGTTTTCCAAAAATATAGGCAAAGCTAAAAGTTGTTTTCGATGGAATTTTAAACAAATAGGAATCATAAAAGTTCGTAATATCTGGTTGGATTAATTCTTTAATAATACTTCCTTGTTCAATGATTACAGAGGATAAACTTTGTTTTGTCTCATCGGAAATAGTGAGCCATTGGGGTGAGTCATAGGTTAGTCCAAGTCTGAAATCTTTCAATCTCAAAATAGCACCAAACTGAGCAGAAACTCCTTGACCAAAACTGCTTAAACTATTTTCAAATTCGATATCATAAACAGGCGATTCATTATATTGTCCAGATTCAAATAAAGCTTGATCAGAATAATATTCTAATTTGTGTGCATTGAAATTTACTCCAAGATGTAGAAGATTTTTATACAGTGCACTGAAGTTAAATGATGTTTTTCTGTGAAGTCCCTTAGTGATGATATCGAGATCATGATTTACTTGCCCGTATTCTACATTTGAATAATATTCAGTGTTGTTTTCATCAGTACTGAATGGATTAAATATATAGGCTTGGTACCCTAAAAAAGCTTGCTGTGCTCCGAAGCCATTCTCTTCTCCAAGAATTCGATATACTTCCGGTATGCTTTCATCCTCATAAAGAGGAAGATTATTAAAAGCTAAGCCATCTGCAAAATATAGAAAGTATTGATCAACACCAGTGTCATTGTATCCTCTTACTCGAGCGTTTTGATCAAATTTAGAGACTCTGTGGCTATTGATTCCTGTACTAATTCGTGACCATGAACTTTCTGGGTCAATGTTATTAAAGACAAATACTGCACCGATTTGATCAAATTTAAGATTCGAATCCTCTTTTGATGTTAAATTTCCAAAGTAAGCACCCTCTGCTACTTTTTGGTTGTAAGTAAATGTACCCCCGATTTCTGAATGTAAAAAAACCGAAGATCCTGCAGGGTTATGACTAATTGCGCTGAGGTCTCCGCCCAATGCACCAAACGCACCAGCCATACTGTTAAAACGAGCAGAGCCATTTAATTCACTACCTAAAAATGTGGTAACATCATTAACAGTCTGAGAAACAGAATGTTGTGAAAAGAACAAAGCAATAATAAAGACGAATATTTTTCGCATAATAGGATAAGATTATTGGAATTATTTTTTCAGAAATAATTAATTTCTTCTGCCATTCGAGGAAGATCCACTCCTTGAGCTTGATGAGGAAGAACGTGATCCTGAACTATAACTTCTAGCAGGAGCTACTCTTTGATTATTTGCAGGAGCAGAGTAGCTTCTTTGAGTGTTATTGTAATTAGAACGTCTCGTTGGTTGACGTTGATAAGTTTTATTAACGGATCTAACTTGACGAGGAGGTGGACTACTTTGTTTTATCCTCCTTGGTGAGTTGGTGTTTATTCCATTTCGAGCACCAAGACTACTTCGTGATTGTATGAATCGTCCTTGGCTGTTTGACTGAGCACTTTTAGTTGGCTTAGAATTAATTCTCGAGTTTACAGATGAGCTTCCTAAAGTACTTCCAAAAGCAGGTCGAGCTGTTCTTGAATTTTCTGATGATTGAACACTATTTTTTGTATTGTTACGGGGATTTAGAATATAGGTATTGCCTAATGAGTTAATCCCTCTTCCTTGATTATACCTATTCAAATTGGTTTTAATATCTGCAGTCTCATTCGACTTAGCATTACGTTCTTTTGTGTTTGAAGATCGAGTAGAATTGCTGTAATTCTTTTCACCTCGGCCGGATTTAACTCGAGCTACTGTTTCATTGTAATCTCTTCTAGCATTGCCAAAATTATTGTATCGATAGTTATTAATACCATTTCGATTCCAACGATTCCAACGATTCCATCTGTTCCAACGATTCCAACTATATCCAAATTGAAAACCAGGATAGTAGCTGTAAGGACTATAGAATCCAAAATTTCTCCAACCCCAAGTGCCTGCAAAACCGCCAAAATAGGGATCTACGTATGGATTCATAAACGGAGAAGGATAATATCCATAACCAAAACGGAAAGGATCATTGAAATAATAATTATTCCAAAAAGGAGAATTTGAAAATGCAAAATTTGAAAGACCCCACAAATAATTTGGACTTCTGTCTATAATAACAATTTCGGTTTGAGTTGTTTTTTCTCCCCAAGGAATTTGTGAGGACTCAGAATAATTAGTGTTTTCATTATAGCTGTTCTCAGAAACATACGATTCAGTGTCTGTAAAATACATTTCATCATCAGAAACATTTCCGTCGGCAGCATTTTTAAAATATTCTTTGTAATACGAACCTTTAGAAGAAGCAACATTTTGAGGTTGCTCAGTTCTATACTGTGTTTTGTTTGTATAGATACCATCTGATTCAAAATAAGATGCTCCTTGAAAACTCCCGCAACTGAAAAGGATCAATGAAGCTGAAATAGTTAAAATTAAACTTGTTAATTTTCGTAAAAATCTTGCTGTATTCATGATCAATCGTTTTAGAGATGTGAGACAAAAAGTTTAGCTTTGCACCACAAAGATTTGTATAACCAAATATAGGCAAAATCTATGCCAAAAATTTTATGGGTAGTAAATTAACTTCAAGAAAAGCGGATTATTCCAAATGGTACAACGAAATTGTAGTTACTGCAGATCTTGCTGAAAATTCAGCTGTTCGAGGATGTATGATTATTAAACCATACGGATACGCTATTTGGGAAAAAATGCAGGCTGAATTGGATAAAATGTTTAAGGCTACAGGTCATGAAAACGCATATTTTCCACTTTTTGTTCCTAAAAGTTTATTTGAGGCTGAAGAGAAAAACGCTGAAGGTTTTGCAAAAGAATGCGCAGTTGTTACGCATTATCGATTAAAAAACGATGAAAAAAATCCTGGGAAACTTATGGTTGATCCAGCAGCAAAACTGGAAGAAGAATTAGTAGTAAGACCAACTAGTGAAGCTGTAATTTGGAATACTTATAAAAGTTGGATTCAATCCTACAGAGATTTACCAATTTTAATTAATCAATGGGCAAATGTTGTCCGTTGGGAAATGAGAACACGTTTGTTTTTGAGAACCGCAGAGTTTTTATGGCAAGAGGGACATACCGCGCACGCTACAAGAGCTGAGGCTTTAGAAGAAACAAAGTTAATGAATCAGGTTTACGCTGATTTTGTGCAAAATTATATGGCCATCCCTGTAATTCAAGGAACAAAAACAGCCAGTGAGCGTTTTGCAGGTGCAGAGGAAACCTATTGCATCGAGGCTTTAATGCAAGACGGAAAAGCTTTACAGGCAGGGACATCACATTTTTTGGGGCAAAATTTTGCTAAAGCTTTTGATGTAAAATATGCAACTTCTGAAGGAGGACTGGAATATGTTTGGGCAACTTCATGGGGTGTTTCCACACGTCTCATAGGTGCTCTAATTATGACACATAGTGATGATAACGGATTGGTTTTGCCTCCAAATTTGGCACCGATTCAAGTTGTTATCATACCAATTTACAAAGGTGAAGAACAACAGATTCTAATTGCTGAAGCCGCCGAAAAGATTAAACTGTCTTTAGAAAGTAAAAATATCCGAGTCAAATTTGACAATAGAGACAAGTTTAAACCAGGGTTTAAATTTAATGAATACGAACTTAAGGGTGTCCCACTTCGAATCGCTATAGGACCCAAAGATTTAGAAAACGGGACCCTAGAAATAGCACGAAGAGATACACTTTCTAAGACGGTAGTCTCTCAAGATAAAATTGTTGATTTTGTCCAGGAGCAACTAAAACAGATGCAAGGTGACCTATTTGATAATGCTTTGAAATTTAGAGAAGAAAATATAACTGAAGTAAACGATTTCGAAGAATTTAAGCATGTTATTGAAGGGCAAGGAGGTTTTGTATCTGCGCACTGGGACGGGACTAATGAGAGTGAGGAGGCTATTAAAAAAGCAACTAAGGCTACCATAAGGTGTATTCCCTTAAATAATGTAGAAGAAGAAGGTAAATGTGTTTTTTCTGGAAAACCTTCTATCCAAAGAGTTCTTTTTGCAAAGGCATATTAAATTCATGCCAAATATCTTTAAAAATTGTTTTTAGATTCTAATGGTAAACTTTTATTGAAGCCATATGCTAAAAATTATTCTTATTATTCAAACTTAAAACTGCATTGATTTCTAGACTATTCCATGATTAAACACCCTATTAATATAATCAGTATAAAATCACATTTCATTTTGTATCAAATTATTATTGTTTAATAATAATTTTACGTGTACATTTGCGCACGAAAAATATGGCCCGTTCGTCTATCGGTTAGGACGCCAGGTTTTCATCCTGGAAAGAGGGGTTCGACTCCCCTACGGGCTACAAAATTAAAATAGAAACATGGCAAATCATAAATCTGCTTTAAAACGCATTCGTTCAAACAACAAAAAAAGACTCTTAAATCGCTTTCAGCACAAAACTGCTAGAAACGCAATTAGAAGATTGAGAGATATGACTAGTAAAGAAGAGGCAACAAAATTGTTTCCCGTGGTTGTATCATTAATTGACAAGCTTGCGAAAAAGAATATTATTCACGCTAACAAAGCGTCTAATTTGAAATCGAAACTTGCCAATCATTTAGCTTCACTTTAAGTCGAAGTTTATTATTATATAAAACTAAAAAGGCTCCCATTGGGAGCCTTTTTTTGTGATTTATACTCTAGATCAAGAGTTCATAGAAATTAAAAACTCCTCATTACTTTGTGTTCGTTTAAAACGATCGTTGATAAATTCCATCGCTTCTACGGGGTTCATGTCTGCAAGGTATTTTCTCATGATCCACATACGTTTTATAGTATTTTCATCCAGTAAAAGATCATCTCTTCTTGTACTTGAAGAAACTAAATCTATTGCTGGGAAAATACGTCGGTTTGCAATACGTCTATCCAGTTGAAGTTCCATGTTTCCAGTACCTTTAAATTCTTCAAAGATTACCTCGTCCATCTTGGAACCAGTTTCTGTAAGAGCAGTAGCAATGATGGAAAGAGAACCTCCATTTTCAATATTTCGTGCAGCTCCAAAAAATCGTTTAGGCTTGTGCAATGCATTCGCGTCAACACCACCACTTAAAATTTTCCCTGATGCAGGTTGAACAGTATTGTATGCTCTTGCAAGTCTTGTTATAGAATCCAGAAGGATGACAACATCATGTCCGCACTCCACTAAGCGTTTGGCTTTTTCAAGAACTATATTAGCCACTTTCACATGTCGGTCTGCAGGCTCATCAAAAGTTGAAGCGACTACCTCACCATTCACATTGCGTTGCATATCTGTAACTTCCTCTGGGCGTTCATCAATCAATAAGATCAATTGATACACTTCAGGATGATTTGCAGCAATAGCATTAGCAATATCCTTAAGCAACATTGTTTTACCTGTTTTGGGTTGGGATACAATCATTCCACGCTGACCTTTCCCAATCGGAGAAAATAAATCCATGATACGGGTGGAAATGGTACTCTGTTTGTCTGCAAGATTAAATTTTTCTTGTGGAAATAGAGGGGTAAGATGTTCAAATGATACTCTATCACGAACAACTTTTGGATCTAATCCGTTTATTTTATCCACCTTAATTAGGGGGAAATATTTTTCTCCCTCTTTTGGAGGACGAACTGAACCTAAGACAGTATCACCAGTTTTTAAACCAAATAAACGAATCTGTGATTGTGACACGTAAACATCATCAGGAGACGAAAGATAATTGTAATCAGAGGAGCGTAAGAAACCATACCCTTCTGGCATCATTTCTAAAACACCTTCTGTTTCAACAATCCCATCAAATTCAAAATCAGGCTCACGATAACGACTTCGATTATCTCGGTTGTGATTGTTATGGTCTTTACGATTTTGATTTTTTCCATGATTATTGTTGTTATTATTATCATGTTTTTTAACAGGAGCATTTCCATTATTTGGTTTCTGATTTTGCCCTTGTTTTTTTTGGTTTGGGTTATTATTTTGGTGCCTTTCCTCTCTTTGAGGGCGGTCCTCTCTTTGAGGTTTGGGTTTTGATTTCTGAACTGGAAGAATTTTTATTGGAGCCTTTTTTTCTAAAGAAGCATTAGGTTTCTTTTCCTCAGGTTCATTTTTGATTTCCTCGTCTGGTCTTGAAGCAATGAAATCAACGATTTGATAAATAAGATCTAATTTTTTTAATCCGGCGGTTTTTTTAATCCCTATTTTTTTAGCAATTTCCTGTAACTCAGGTAATTTCTTTGTTTTAAGAGTAGCTATTTCGTACATGAAGTTTTTTGATTAGTGCTTTACCGCTAGGGTAATTAGCTGAAAGCATAAGTGTGATTGTAGAGGAGCAATATTACAAATTTTTATTTTAAAAAAAGTGCTTTTAAAAAAAACTTAGTTTTGTAAAAAAAAAATATGATTCAGCGCATACAATCTCTTTACATTATTGTTTCATTTGTGTTTAGTTGTGTACTGCTTTATTTCTCACTTCAGCTATCAACAGACCTATTATGGGCAGGTTTTTATCAACTGAATTATGGTTTTTGGATTATTCCAATAGCGATTATAACCGTTCTTTTTTTATTTAAAAAGCGTCCTTTACAATCTCTTTTATGCCTATTAATTCTTTTTTTGCATGTATTGCAAGGAGCTTTTTTTATTCCTGGATTTGATTTTTCAGATGGATTCGACTTTGATGAGTTCGTTATTTTTGTCTCCTTGGTGAATATCGTTTTGCTTTGGCTGGCTCGGAGGAGTATAAGAAAAGATGATGATTTAGTCCGTTCCGTCGACCGCATTCGATAGGGCTCCCCTGAGACCGAGTTCAATCGCTTCAAGATTTTTTATTTTTCTTGAATCGATTTCAAAGCGCAATAAGGTTCTTATTTTATGAAAGCCAGAAATTCCAGCAGCTCCTGGATTCATGTGCAGATGTCCGAATCTTTTATCTTGCATGACTTTTAAGATATGTGAATGTCCACAAATCACTAGTTTGGGTTTATGTGTTTCTATGAGTTTTTTCGCATGTGCATTATAACGACCTGGATAGCCTGCAATATGCAGCATTAAAACGCTTACTCCTTCGCAGCTAAAACTGAGCACCTCTGGTGCTTGTAATCGGATGGAATGACTATCGATATTACCGTAAACCGCCTTCAAAGGTTTGATGCTTTCCAATTGATCCAGAACCGATACCTTTCCTATATCCCCAGCATGCCATACTTCATCAGCATGAGCGACATATGATAGAATTTTTTGATCCATATAACCATGGGTATCAGAAAGTAAAAGGATTTTTTTCAACGCAGTGTTTTAAAGTTCAAAAGTAGACATTCCCCAATATATTTTTAGAATTGCGGCAGAGGATAATTCAAAGTATCTTTGCGTTGATGGATTTGAAAAGGTATTTTTTAGAGTTTTCTTATTCTGGTGCAGCCTATCACGGATGGCAACGGCAACCAAATGCTATAAGTGTTCAAGAGGTAATGGAAGAAGCTTTAAAAGTACTCACTAAAGCAGATTGTGCTTTGACTGCTGCTGGAAGAACAGACACTGGAGTTCATGCCAGAAAAATGGTTGCTCATTTTGATACCCATTTCCCTATAACAGCTTCCAATCAGTGGGTTTATCGTATGAATCAATTTCTTCCTAAAGACATTGCAATACATAATATCAGAACCGTTAAAACAGAAGCTCATGCCCGTTTTGATGCAACTTCACGAACTTATGAATATCATTTGACACAGTCTAAGACTCCTTTTAAACTGGGAATCAGTTACGCTATTTATCAGCCTTTGGACTTTGACGCCATGAATCAAGCTGCTAAAGTTTTATTAGATTACGAAGATTTTGAGTGTTTTTCAAAATCAAATACTGATGTCAAAACATACCTATGCACTATCAGTAGAGCAGAATGGCTTCCCATTTTAGATGGACATGTTTTTACAATTACAGCCAATCGATTTTTGCGTAATATGGTGCGTGCTATAGTGGGAACTCTTATTGAGATTGGTTTAGGTAAAAAAAATATTCAAGATATGCATCAAATTATTCAAAGTAAAAACCGTTCTTTGGCTGGATACTCTGTACCTGCCGAGGGGCTTTTTTTGACAGAAATAAACTATCCAAATTCAATATACATAGACAATGGCTAAAGTCAGTGGTAAAATATTTGATTTAAATCTTTTTTCTAAACTGTTGGTTTTTGTCCGACCATTCAGAAGCACCTATTACTTTGTGTTGGTAGCTGCCATTTTACTTTCTTTTTTTTCAACTTTAACTCCCTATTTATTAAAAATCACCGTAGACGATTACATTCGCCCTAAGGCTTATGAGGGAATGGTTTTGTTTGTTGGCTTTATGTTAATTGCACTCATTCTTGAGGTTGTTTTCCAGTTTTTATTTGTGTTTTATGCAAACTGGTTGGGTCAGAAAGTAATTAAGGCCTTGAGAGTTCAACTTTTTGATAAAATCATCTTTTTTAAGATGGCTTATTTTGATAAAACCGCTGTAGGGCGATTAGTTACAAGAGCAGTAAGTGATATAGAAACAATTGCGAGTATTTTTTCTCAGGGTTTGTTTATGATCATTGCAGATTTACTAAAAATGTTTCTTGTCATGGGAGTAATGATTTATGTAGACTGGAGGCTGACTCTGATAGTTTTTTCCGTTTTACCAATTATTATAT
>JAFMMH010000122.1 GCA_017851655.1 Flavobacteriaceae bacterium | reverse complement strand
GCGCTTGAATTGATGGTGAATTATGTTATCGAGCGAAAGATTTAAATCTTGGGTTTGGGAAGGATTTTCTTCAATAATGCATAAATTTATACAAAACACCTTTCTTTGATTACACGAAGCACCATAGATCAAGTATATGAAACTGCCCGAGTAGAGGAGGTCATCGGTGATTTCGTTGTATTAAAAAAATCCGGATCCAATTTCAAGGGCTTAAGCCCTTTTTCTCAAGAAAGGACTCCCAGTTTTATGGTCTCTCCCGTAAAACAGATATGGAAAGATTTTAGTAGTGGAAAAGGAGGTAATGTAGTTGCTTTTTTAATGGAGCATGAGCATTTTTCCTATCCAGAAGCAATTCGTTTTCTTGCGAAGCGGTACAATATTGAAATTGAAGAAACACAACAAACTGAAGAAGAAAAGGAAAAAGCAAACGCTAAAGAAAGTCTCTATTTAGTTAATCAGTTCGCTCAAGAATCTTTTGAAAAAGACTTGTGGGAATATCCAGAAGGGATGGCAATTGGATTGAGTTATTATAGAGAGCGTGGCTTTAAAGATGAAACAATCCGCTTTTTTGGGCTTGGCTATGCAGTTGATCAAAAAGATTTCTTTTATAAAAAAGCACTAAAGGCAGGGTATTCGGAAGAATATTTGGTGGCCACCGGTTTGGTGATTAAAAACGATTATGGAGGAGTAGACCGTTTTAGGGGGAGGGTAATCTTCCCAATTCGAAGTATGGGAGGTCGTGTGCAAGGGTTTGGGGGGCGTATTCTTTCTTCTACTACCAAAACGGCTAAATATCTCAATTCTCCTGAAAGCGATGTGTATCATAAAAGTCAAGTATTATATGGACTCTACGAGTCTAAAAAAGCCATTGCAAAAGAAGATGTTTGTTATCTAGTAGAGGGATATACAGATGTGATTCAGATGTATCAAAATGGAATTGAAAATGTAGTGTCCTCATCTGGAACAGCACTTACACCCGAACAGATTCGTCTAATTAGACGGCTAACCTCAAACATTGTTGTCTTATTTGACGGAGATGCAGCTGGACTTCGAGCTGCGTTAAGAGGAGTAGATTTAATTTTAGAACAAGGAATGAATGTGAAAATTTGCACATTCCCTGACGGAGAAGATCCGGATAGTTTTGCTAAAGCTCATAGTGAGGAAGAGATCAAAGACTATTTAATAGACTCAGCTAAAGACTTTATTGAGTTCAAAACAGACATTCTTTTAAAAGATGCAAATAATGACCCCGTCAAGAAAGCAGCTACTGTCCGAGAGATTGTTATGAGTATTTCAAAAATTCCTGATCCAATTCAGCAGGAAATTTATATAAAGCAATGTGCTGCTTCAATGGAGGTTTCAGAGCCTGTCTTGTTTAATGCGTTAGCACAAGAGCAAAATAAAACACAAAAGCCTGTTCGTAAAATCAGTAATATACAGGGACAAGAAGGCTCAGTAATTCAGAAGGCATCTCAAGTGGAACAGGCAGTCAATCCTCTTTTTTATCTTGAAAGACAAATCATTAATATTTTAATCCAGTACGGAAATCATGAAGCAACTTTTGATGAATTAATCATGAGTTCAGACGAGGAAGGAAATTTAATTGAGGAGTCTAAAACCATACTTTCAAAAGTTCATGAAAAGGTATTTTTGGATTTGCAGCAAGATGAAGTAGAACTTATCCAGCCTGAATTTCAATCGCTATATTCTCAACTAATAGAATCTTATCAATTGGAGGGAGAATTGAAGCTTGAAAAGATCATGCAACAGGAGGATCCGGGTTTAGGAAAAATTATCTCAGACATATTATTGGCTGATGAAGTGCATCAACTTCATGATTGGGAAAAGAAAAACATCTTCGTTAAAGATCGTCAAAATTCTGTAGGACAATTAGTTAGTGAAACTATACTTACTTTTAGGAGGTATCTGATTGATCAGAAAATTCAAAGTTTACTCGAAGAGGTAAAGGAAAAAAAATCGGGGAAATTGGAAACAGAATTTCTAGAAGATGTGATGCAATATCAATCACTAAAAAAACTTCTTTCTAAAAAGCTCAATCGAGTACTTTAGATCAAATCGTAATTTTTTGCTTCTTGAAATAAGTCTACTGGATTTTCAACCTCAAGCTTTTTCATTAACCTAGTTTTATAGGTGTTCACGGTTTTTTGATTAATATTTAAAGTGTCTGCAATTTGAATATTTTTCTTCCCTTTACTTAAAAGTTTAAGTACCTCAATTTCTCTAGGGGAGAGTGTTTCATATGCATTACGTGTTCTGCTAAGATCTACATTGTTATTGATACCATTTGCAAAATTGGATGTTATTTGAAAACCGTGTTTAGCAACTTTTTCTATGGCCTCTGTCATTACTGTTTTGTTTATTTCTTTAGAAAGATAGCCGGATGCTCCAGCTTTAAGTAAGGAAATCCTGAAAACTGATTGGGGGAGTGAAGTGAAGATTATAACCGCTGTTTTGGGAAATTCAATTTTCATTCTTTTTATAATTCTAACAGCACTTTCATCGGGGAGTTCCAATTCAGTGACCAATACATCAATCGGATTGGTGTTTATATAATCAAATAAATCAGAGGAATTTCTAAAGGTTTCTGCAACGTTAATTTGATCGTTTTTTCTGAAAAATGATTTGAATCCTTTATGAACGATCGGATGTGGGTCTAGTAAAGCAATAGTTATCATACGATGTAAGATTTGGGAAAACATCGTATACAATATACCCTTTTTTTAAATATACTCCGTGGGAATTTTGCAAACAGGGATTGGTTGCATTTTGTGCTGATTTTTATCGAAATGAGATTTAAAAATTTCAAATACTTCTTTTTGTCTCGAATCAAAATTTGAGGAAGGTATTTTTTTCTCGTATGCTTCCATTGCCCATTCAAGTTCAGGATATGAAGCACCTAATTGTTCCTCATCTGTCCTTTCATCTCCCCAAAGTCCGTCTGTTGGAGG
>JAFMMH010000043.1 GCA_017851655.1 Flavobacteriaceae bacterium | reverse complement strand
CTACAAATTGTTTGTATTTGGTAAAACTAGTTCCTTTTAAGATTTTATCTCCACCATAACGTGAGTCGTTAAAAAGAGTGTGTCCAATAAATTTCATATGGGCTCGGATCTGATGTGTTCTACCCGTTTCTAACTGACATTCAATAAGGGTTACATACCCGAATCTTTCAAGTACCTTAAAATGAGTAACCGCTTCTTTCCCTTGGCTATTGTCATCAAAAACAGTCATTTGCAATCTATTTTTTGGATGCCTACCAATAGCTCCAACCACCGTCCCTTCTTCTACATCAAAATCGCCCCAAACTAAGGCTATATATTTTCGTTCTGAAGTTTTATCAAAAAATTGCTTTGCGAGATGCGTCATTGCTTTTTCGGTTTTTGCAACTACCAAAAGGCCACTAGTATCTTTGTCTATTCGATGCACCAAACCTGGACGATCATTAGAATTTTTTGGTAACTGCTCAAAATGATGAATTAGCCCATTTAAAAGAGTACCAGAATAATTTCCGTGCCCTGGATGAACTACCATCCCTGGGGGTTTATTAATTACAACCAAAACATCATCTTCGTAAACAATTTCCAAATCTAAATTCTCAGAAACCAGAAGATGTTCATAAGGAGGATGCGCAAAAAGTACTTTTACATGATCTCCACCTTTTACTTTATAATTTGATTTTACTGCCTGATCAGCTACAAATATACTCCCAGCTTTTGCGGCTTGTTGGATCTTATTTCGTGTCGCTTTTTCGATCCTAGCCATCAAAAATTTATCGACTCTTAAAGGGGCTTGTCCAGAATCTGCGGTAAATGCATAGTGTTCATAGAGCATTTCAGAATCTGTAGATTCATTGTCATGTATTGAGCTATCTTTTTCCATTGCCCAAAACTAAATCAATTTTACTCGTTTTGGGTAGTAACGCACCAGGAGATATTTTTTTGCCTTGATGTCCTATCTCCAAAACCATATCTTTTCCAATGTTATCTTGATATTCTATTTGACCCAACTCAAACCCTACAGCCTTGATCATTGATTCTGCATTTCGTCGCGTAATCTGAATTAAATTGGGGACCGTAATTGTTCTGTATCCAGAAGGATTCATCGTCAAATAAATTTTTCGATTCTTCTTGACTTCACTACCTGCAGTAGGCAAATGATCAATCACGGAAAGCGGAGGTAACTCCGGTACAAAACGTGTTGAATCAATAATTTCAAAACGTAATTGTTGTTGTTGCATTAGGGAGGGAAGAGCTGCTAGATCAATACCTTTCAAGTCAGGAACTTCCAAATATTCCTGGTGCTGGGTATAAACTTTCAATACAAAAGAAACGACCCCAAATAAAACTAAAACAGCAAAAATTAGATAGGATAATTGCTTTAAAAAAGAGGTGCTAAACAAAAAACGTAAAAAATTCATGATTTTAATTCTGTTCAAAGATAATAAAACCAATGTTTTTTGGGTTGTTTTGAAATGCTATACCTTTGTAAAATAGCAGAATATTAATGATCAAAAAAAAGGTTGGTGTTGTTTGTGGTGGATTCAGCTCTGAATATGAAATATCAATTCAAAGTGGGAATACTGTATTTAAAGAATTAGACCGAGATCTGTGGGATGTTTTCTTGATCACTATTCGAAAAGAATTGTGGACAGCCCTCGATGATGAAGGTATAGCATACAACGTAAATAAAGGAGATTTTTCCTTACAAAGAGCCGAACAAAATGTTAGACTTGATCTGATTTTCAACACAGTGCACGGTCCTCCTGGTGAAAACGGACAGTTGGCTGCTTTATGGGAACTATTAAATATTCCTTTTTCAAGTTGTGATAGTTATAATGCCGCATTAACATTTAACAAAAGAGATTGTTTAGCAGTACTAAAAAAATGGAATGTCCCTTGTGCAAAAAACATAACTTTGGATCAAGGAGACCCCACTGATTTACAAAAAATAGAGGATGCTGTTGGATTTCCTTGTTTTGTTAAAGCAAATCGAGCCGGGAGTAGTTTTGGAGTTTATAAAGTTCATAACCAAATGGACTTAGAAACCGCCATACAAAATGCCTTCAAAGAAGACAATCAATTACTAATTGAAAGTGCACTTATTGGTAGAGAAGTATCCGTAGGTGTTGCAACCATCAATACTAGTATCCAAATTTTGCCAATCACTGAAATTATCAGTGAAAATGATTTTTTTGATTATGCCGCTAAATATGAAGGAAAAGCTCAAGAAATAACCCCTGCCAAAATTCCAAAAGAGTGGGAGGAAGAAGTTCAGAAATGGAGTAAATTCATTTATAAAAAGCTCGGTTTGAAAGGGGTCGTCCGAAGTGAATTCATCTTTGTAGAAGGTATTCCTCATTTCCTAGAAATCAATACAGTTCCAGGAATGACCTCAAAGAGTATTATACCGCAACAGGTAGATACCATGGGGATGAAGCTTTCAGACTTTTTTAATTACCTTTTGCAAAATGCTTTAGAACACTAATTTAAAAGAATCATGAAAAGATTTGTTTTTCCAGGCTCCTTTGACCCTATTACCATAGGTCATCAAGAAATTATTGAACGAGCCCTCAATTTTTGCGATGAGTTAATTATTGCTGTAGGAGAAAATAACGATAAAAAACAATTATTTTCATTAGAAGATCGAATGCAGTATATCATTAAGGCAAATAAAAATAATCCCAAAGTAATTGTTCAGTCCTACAAAGGATTAACAATTGATTTTTGCAAAAAAGTAAAGGCTAATGCACTGGTTCGTGGTCTTCGAAATCCAGCTGATTTTGAATTCGAAAAAAGTATCGCTCAAATGAATAGGAAACTCTCAGGAATAGATACAATTTTCTTTTTGACCTCAGCAGAAAATGCATTTGTAAGCAGCAGTATTGTTAGAGAAATTATGACACACGGAGGAGATTATTCCTCTCTAGTTCCCAGATCAGTTCGATACGACAAAAAATAGTTTTGTTTTATTGTATTGACTCCACAACAATTTTGATATTCTCGTAAGCATTGTTGAGTGTTTCTGAAATTTCATCTTTAGATTTCCACTCCGCTTTTTGAATATTTTCTTCAATTTGTGGAACTAATTTGGCTTTATAATTCGTTTTCATCAAGAACCAATGAGTCAGTTTGAGCTTGTATCTTCCATTCGCTTTGTATATGTGATAGGTCCTTGGAAGAGGCTTTTTTACGATTAAATCTGAAACGCCAGTTTCTTCATTGACTTCTCGAACTGCAGCATCTAAAACAATCTCTTTTTTTTCAATTTTGCCTTTAGGCAGATCCCATTTCCCATTGCGAAAAATAAATAAATATTTCCCATCGGTATGTGAGACCAATCCTCCTGCTGCTTCTACTTTGGGAAAAAGCTTTATGAAATGCTTCTCTGCCTTTTCTATGATCGGATGATAAAAATAAGCTCCTGAAACCTTCTTTGACTTTAATGCTTTCATTAAGCCTCCAACTGTAGTATATTTGGCAAAAAATAATGGGAACTCATTTGAATTTTTATTCAACTCTGAAGTTAAAAAAATTGGCTTCTGATTGTAAAAAACTTTATACATTTTAGAAATGATCATTAATAGAAATATAGCTCAGCAAACCGCCGAATGTCTTTTACAAATTAATGCAATTAAATTGAATCCAAAAAATCCATTTACTTGGGCTAGCGGATGGCAATCTCCAATTTATTGTGACAACCGAATTGCACTCTCCTACCCTGAGGTGAGGACATTTTTAAGTACCACAATGGCAAATGAAATTGAGACCCAATTTGGTAAAGAAATAGTGATCGCGGGTGTTGCAACAGGTGCTATTGGAATTGGGATGTTAGTTGCCCAACAACTTGGCCTTCCATTTATTTATGTAAGACCTGAACCTAAAAAGCACGGAAGACAAAATCAAATTGAAGGAAAACTAGCGCCCAATCAGAAGGTTGTAGTTATTGAAGATCTTATCAGCACAGGAAAAAGCAGTCTCAATGCTGTCAATGCTCTTCGAGATGCTGGAAATGAAGTCCTCGGCATGTTGGCTTTGTTTACATATGAATTCCCAGTTGCCACCGAAGCCTTTGAAAAAAACAACCTTTCACTTCAAACTTTGTGCAACTATTCTCATCTTCTAGAAACTGCTTTACATCAGAATAAAATTACTGAAAGTGAAGCTAAAAACTTAAGCATTTGGAGAGAGGATCCTGCTAACTGGACTCCTTAGCATCAAGGTATAGCATTCTTGCTTGAGATAAATCTATCGATTCTTCAATTGCTTTATCAAGATTGTGGATTTTCAATTTACCATCAGAATCTACAGCAAGTGGAATTGCTTTAAATAAACCCTTTGATCCTTCAAATTTAGAATGGATGTTTTTTCGCCATAAGTAGGAATTAAATTCTTTTAGGAGGGTGTTATGATTTTGATTAAAATCAGAATAAAGTGTTTCTTCAATTTCTTTGATAAGGATATTGAAGACCAAATCTAAGTCCCACATTTTTTGAGTCATGGTATATAAAGATGCAGCATTCGGGAGATTAGAAAAGCTTTCCTGATTTACGTTTAGCCCAAATCCGATGATAGAATCTTTTACAATTCCTCTTTTCATTTTATTTTCAATCAATATCCCCCCTATTTTTTGATTACATGACAAAATGTCGTTTGGCCATTTAATCTTAATTTCGGGTATTCCAAGTTTTTGGAGAGCTTTGATAATTGCCACTGAAAAAGCTAATGAAATAGTAAAGGGAAATTGAGGTGCGTCCTCATCAAATAGCCTATATATACTGACTGCTATGCTTTTTTGTGGGCTAGATACCCATACGTTAGTAGACCTTCCCCTACCTTCTGTTTGTTGCGTTGTCCATACTAGATCTCCATCCTGACAATCATCATTAAAACGCTTCTGCTTCAAATATTCATTAGTCGAAGTAGTGGCACTAAGTTTGATTGTATTAAAATTGCCCATGGATGTGGTGAATTGCGGTTTAAAAAGTAATAAATTTGCGGTAAATAAATAGCTTAATGGCAGATAAAAAAGAGAAGGATATCCAGTTAGTTGAAGAAATCATACTAGGTATTGAAAATGTAAAAGGAGAAGATATTCATCAACTTGACTTAAGAGAGTTAGATAATACCCCATGTGACTTTTTTATTATTTGTAGTGGAAACTCAAACACACAAGTTTCAGCAATAGTCAACTCTGTTTTAAAAACAGTGAGCAAATCCATGCACGAAAAGCCATTTCACACAGAAGGATCCGATAACGCAGAATGGGTACTGATGGATTATGTTAACGTAGTTGTTCACGTTTTTCAAAAGCAAATTCGTGAATATTACAATATTGAGGAACTATGGGGTGATGCTAAAAGCACTCAAATTGCCTCAAACTATTAAAAAATTATGAAAGAAGAAAAAAAACCACCTATTACTCCTAAGTTCAATATTTATTGGATATACGGCGCTATTGTTTTTGTACTGTTGGGCATGAGCCTTTTTGGAGGTAGTGATTCATGGCAGCCAATCAGTAAAACCAATGTTTCCAATTTTGAAAGATACCTCAATGCTGGAGATGTAAGCGAGGTCATCGTAATTCGAAATAAAAGTAGTGTGCGTGTCACCTTAAAACAAGATGCTCTGGGAAAAAGTGATCATCAAGGCTTAAGTTCAAAAAATATTTTTGGCCAAGAAAACACCCAAGGTCCTCACTACCAGTTTGAAGTAGGTAGTTTAGAACTTTTCGAGGGAAAACTACAGGCTGCTAAAGATAAAGGTATTTCATTTCGACTAGAATTCGTGACGGTAGAAAATAGATGGATTGACGCAATTGTTGGTTTTCTTCCTATTATAATTATTATTGGAGTTTGGATATTCTTAATGCGAAGAATGTCTGGAGGAGGTGCTGGTGGCCCTGGAGGTCAAATATTTAATATTGGTAAATCCAAAGCAAAACTTTTTGATAAAAATACTGACGTCAAAACTACTTTTAAAGACGTTGCGGGTCTGGAAGGTGCAAAAGAAGAAATTCAAGAAATTGTAGACTTTCTGAAAAATCCCAGCAAATATACCGTTCTTGGTGGAAAAATTCCAAAAGGAGCACTCCTTGTAGGACCTCCAGGAACAGGAAAAACATTGCTTGCAAAAGCGGTGGCTGGTGAAGCTAAGGTTCCATTCTTTTCTCTATCTGGATCTGATTTTGTAGAAATGTTTGTCGGCGTGGGTGCCTCACGAGTAAGAGACCTATTTAAACAAGCAAAAGACAAATCTCCTGCCATTATTTTTATTGATGAAATCGATGCTATAGGACGTGCTAGAGGAAAAAGTAACATCACAGGGTCTAATGACGAAAGAGAAAACACTCTGAACCAACTATTAACAGAAATGGATGGATTTGGAACTAATACCAATGTAATTGTAGTCGCTGCAACCAACCGTGCTGATGTATTAGATAAAGCCTTGATGAGAGCAGGTAGATTTGATCGACAAATTTACGTTGACTTACCCGACCTAAACGAGCGCAAAGAAATCTTTAAAGTTCATCTTAATCCATTAAAATCTGTTAAAAATCTAGATGTAGATTTTCTAGCTAAGCAAACTCCCGGATTTTCTGGAGCTGATATAGCCAATGTATGTAATGAAGCTGCATTAATCGCAGCAAGAAAAAATAAAAAATCAGTAGGCAAACAAGACTTTCTTGATGCTGTAGATCGTATCATAGGAGGACTTGAAAAGAAAAATAAAATCATTACTCCCGAAGAGAAAAAAACAATTGCTTTTCACGAGGCAGGTCATGCAGTTGTGAGCTGGTTATTAGAACACGCTGCCCCACTGGTAAAAGTTACAATAGTCCCTAGAGGTCAATCTTTAGGAGCAGCTTGGTATCTTCCAGAAGAAAGGCAAATCGTAAGAACCGAACAGATGCTAGACGAAATGTGTGCTGCACTAGGTGGACGAGCTGCTGAGAAAGTGATTTTTGATAAAATTTCTACCGGCGCTTTGAGCGATTTAGAAAAAGTTACGCGTCAAGCTAGAGCTATGGTTTCTGTATATGGTCTCAATGAAAAATTAGGAAACATTACTTATTATGATTCCTCGGGACAATCGGAATACAATTTTACAAAACCCTATTCCGAAGAAACTGCTCAGAAAATTGATCATGAAATTTCAGGCATTATTGAAAAACAATATCTACGAGCAATTAATTTACTAGCAGACTCAAAAGACAAATTAATTCAATTAGCTGAGCGACTTTTAGAAAAAGAAGTTATTTTTAAGGATGATTTAGAAACAATCCTTGGAAAAAGACCCTATAAAACAAATGAGGAAAAAATAGAAGAAGCCAAGGAAAGTAAATGATTTAGCATTTAAAATGGGAATTTGGGACAATCTTTTTGGAAAAAACAAACAGAAAAAGTCTCATAACAGTCCTTTTTTACCAACAGAAGAAGATCCTTTAGATATCGGATTTGCCAAAAATTTTACAAAAAAAGGAGGGCTTTTTCTCTATGTAGAATCTAAGGACAGCCTTATTCAAAATTTCCAAAATATTTGTACCGAAAACACTTGGAACCCTTCACACATTTTAGCACTTAATGAGGAACTTTCTCAGCAGTTCCAGTCTAGCTACATAGAACTAAACTCAGGTAATTTAAAATCTTTTAAGGCTGCCATTATAGGATGTGAGTATCTCATTTCAAATACTGGGAAAATCTTATTGAGTGAAAATCAAATCAAACACTTCAAACTTACTGATTTACCTCAAACCGTAATTGTTGTTGCTAAACTTGATCAATTGGTTAGAGATGTAAGTCAAGGAATGACCTTGCTCAAAAACAAATACGCTACTTCAATCCCAACAAATATCACCACTCTTAAAATAAAGTCTGATTCAGAAGAGGAAAAGGGTTCTCCAGAACTTAACTCCAATTCAAAAAACATATATTTGCTTTTACAAGACTTTTGAACTCATGCAAACTTCTTTTACCGAATCCCTTACATACTGTTCACAAATCGCTGGTTATTTTTTTAAAAGAACAAAAAAAATAATCGAATGAAAGAGCTTCAAATTAGAAGTATTTCAGGATTACTATATGTGGCACTTCTTGTAACTTCAGCTGGATGGTCCGATTTGGCTTTCTTTACTGTCATTTTTATTTTTTCCTCTTTAGCGCTTTGGGAATTTCAAAGACTTATCCATCACAGAAGCCCAGTATCTTTTGTTTTGTTTGGATTATTAACCTATCAACTTTTTAATGGAAACCTTCAGCCAAACCTTCATCAAATACTCCTTGGCATTACATTGTTAACGAGTATTTACCTTACATACTGTCTTCTTGCTAAAAAAGAAATTCCTACTGCACCTTTCCAAAAAAGTATTCTCACATTTTTCTATTTGATTGGTTCTGCCTACTTCATACTGGCATGTGTAAAACTGGAAGGGATTCAACAAAACTCCATTACCATCATCATGTATCTCATGATATGGACCAATAATAGTTTTGCTTATTTGTTTGGAAAACGATTAGGGAAAAACAAACTTTTCCCCTCAATTTCACCAAAAAAATCATGGGAAGGTTTTTGGGGAGGGGCACTGATGTGCTTAATCTTAGGCTTTGGCTTCATGCTCCTTGACTCTAACTACCCTAAATGGACATTTCCTATATTAGCTCTGCTAATTGTTTTTACAGCAACTGTGGGAGACCTTATTCAATCAAAATTTAAAAGACAAGCAAAAGTAAAAGACAGCGGATCTTTAATTCCAGGGCATGGTGGCTTTTTTGATCGAATGGATAGTGTTTTATTTTCCGCCCCCTTCGTTTATTTATTTTTAAAATTTACTGAATATGTTTCATAGAGAAGGATATAAAATAATTATAAATACATTTTTGATTGTTTCGACAATTGCTGTCGTCGCAGAATATTACATAAATATTGAATGGCTAAAAATGATCATTCAAACCGCTGCTTTGATCCTTTTTATCTTAGTACTCCAGTTTTTCAGAAACCCAAAAAGGAGAACTCCAAAAAATGAGAAACAACTCATCGCACCTGTAGACGGGAAGGTTGTGATTATACAAGAGGTCTTTGAAAAAGAATATTTTAAAGATCAACGCCTTCAGGTATCCATTTTTATGTCACCTTTAAATGTGCATGTTACAAGATATACTATGAGTGGCAGTGTAGTTTTTAGTAAATACCATCCTGGAAAATATTTAGTTGCATGGCATCCAAAGTCTTCTGAACTGAATGAGCGGACTACTGTGGTTCTTAAAAACAAAAGCTTTGGTGAGGTTCTCTACCGACAAATTGCTGGCGCAGTAGCGAGAAGAATAGTAAACTACGCACAAGAAGGGATGGAGATCGTTCAAGGAGAAGATGCTGGATTTATCAAGTTTGGTTCTCGTGTAGATTTATTTCTTCCGATTGGAACCAAATTAGATATCTCTTTAGGCGATGTCGTTAAAGGAGGGGTTCAGCCCGTAGCGCATCTCCCCTAAAAGGATTTCAAACTTTTTTCTAAAAGACTTATTTTTTCTATTGCATCAGCTGCCTTTTTTCGCTCTAAATCAATCACTTGAGCAGGAGCGTTAGCCACAAATCGCTCATTAGCTAACTTTTTTTCAACAGAAGCTAAAAATCCTCGAGTATAGCGCAACTCTTCTGTTAATTTTGCTTTTTCCGCCTCTGGGTCTTCAGCAGCATTTGTAGGTATAAAAAATTCCAGATTATTTATTCTGAAACTTCCCCCTAAAAGATCATCTGGAGCAGATGAGTAGTGAATTTCATTTACTCCACCTAATTTCAAAATACTGGCCTCATAATTAAATTCATCAGCTGTGGTATTTACATAAAGTGAAATCCCTTCTTTAAAAGAAATATTTTTCTCTTTTCTAAAGTTCCGTATGCCTCCTATGATTTCTTGAGCAAATTCAAAATTAGTTATTTGTTTTGAATCGAAGCTTTCTACAATGGGCCAAGATGAAACTGTCAACGCCTCCTCTGATTTACGTGTAGAAATAAAATGCCATAATTCTTCGGTGATAAATGGCATAAATGGATGTAATATCCTCAAGTTATTTTCAAATAAGGCAATTGCTTTATCATAAGTTTGACGATCTATAGGTTGGCCGTATTCGGGCTTAATCAATTCCAATAGCCAAGAACAAAAATCTTCCCAAAGCAATTTATAAATCGACATTAACGCGTCTGAAATTCGATATTTATCAAAGTTCTCATCTACCCAAGCAAGGGTTTTTTGAAAATGATTATCATACCAATCCAAAGCCTCTTGAGCTACTTTAGGCGATTTAAGATCCTCATTAATCTCCCAGCCTTCAATTAGCCTGTAGGCATTCCAAATTTTGTTGGCAAAGTTTTTTCCTTGCTGACACAAGACCTCATCAAAAAGTAAATCGTTACCAGCTGCAGAACTCAGCATAAGTCCAACTCTTACAGCATCAGCACCATAATCTTCTATAAGTTTCAAGGCATCAGGAGAATTCCCAAGTTGCTTTGACATTTTTTGACCCTTTTTATCTCTTACCAATCCCGTAAGATATACTTTTGAAAAAGGTCTTTCATCTCTAAAGGCATAACCCGACATAATCATCCTAGCTACCCAGAAAAATAAAATATCTGGGCCTGTAACCAAATCTTGGGTAGGATAATAATATTGAATTTCTTCATTTTCGGGGTGTCGAATTCCATCAAAAACTGAAATTGGCCAAAGCCAGGAGGAAAACCAAGTGTCTAAAACATCTTGATCTTGCTCAAGATCAGTTAATTTTAAATTTAAATTTCCACTCTTTACTTGTGCGAGTTTTAATGCTTCTTCGGGGGTTACTGCTACAACATATTCCTCATTGCCTTTCCCATAATAATAAGCCGGAATTCGCTGTCCCCACCACAATTGTCTTGAAATATTCCAATCTCGAATATTTTCCATCCAATGACGGTAAGTGTTTTTAAATTTCTCAGGAAGTAATTCAATATCATTGGTTTCTAATACTGCTTCTATCGCAGGATCAGCAAGATCTTTCATTTTCAGAAACCACTGGTCTGAAAGCCTAGGTTCAATTACTGCTTTGGTCCTCTCTGAAACTCCTACTTTATGAAGGTATGTTTCAACTTTAACAAGAAATTTCTGAGCTTCAAGGTCTTTTGCTATAATTTTTCGAGCCTTAAATCGATCCAATCCTTCATAAATTCCACCATTCTCATTCAAACTGGCGTCTGAATTAAAAATATCGATGATCTCTAGCTTGTGTTTTTCTCCTAAAATCTTATCATTTTGGTCGTGAGCTGGAGTTACCTTTAAACACCCTGTCCCAAAATCCATTGCAACATATTCGTCCTCTATAATAGGGATTATTCTGTTTGTAAGGGGGACACGAACTGACTTTCCTTTAAGATGATGATAACGCTCGTCTTCTGGATGAATACAAACAGCGGTATCTCCAAGTAAAGTTTCTGGACGAGTAGTTGCAATAATAACTTGCTCGTCTGAATCTGCTACTTGGTACGCAATATGATATAAATTGCCATTTTTCTCTTCGTAAATCACTTCTTCGTCAGAAAGTGTTGTCTGTGCTTCTGGATCCCAATTCACCATACGATAGCCTCTGTAAATTAGACCATCATTGTGTAATTTCACAAATACCTGAAGTACAGACTCTGTCATTTCGGGATCTAAAGTGAATTTAGTTCGATCCCAATCACAACTACAGCCTAATTTTTTGAGTTGTTCTAAAATTACACCACCGTATTTTTCAGTCCATTCCCAAGCATGGTTTAGAAAATCTTCGCGAGTCAAATCACTTTTTTCAATTCCCTCAGACTTGAGTTTAGCAACAACTTTAGCTTCAGTTGCTATAGAAGCATGATCTGTACCTGGAACCCAACAAGCATTGTAACCCCTCATTCTTGCCCTACGGATGATAATATCTTGTAGGGAATTATTCAACATATGCCCCATATGTAAAATACCAGTTACGTTTGGAGGAGGAATAACAATTGTATAGGGTTCGCGATTATCAGGAAGAGATTTAAAAAACTTATTTTCCTGCCAATAGGCATACCATTTACTTTCTATGCCTTTGGCATCAAATTTGGAAGGAATTTCCATGTAAAATTTTTAATCTAATTTTGAAATACAAAAATAGTAACACAAACGTTATAAACACAACTAGTAATAAATAAAGAAAAAATTATTTTTAAACATTAAAAAATAACCAATGAAATCACCAACCTACATTTATCTTTTCTTGACACTTTGTAGCTTCTCAGCTTACGCTCAAGAAACTTCATCCCAAATTCAATTTGAAACAACAACTTTAGACTATGGAACTATTGAAAATGGAAGTAATGGAGAACGTGTTTTTAGTTTTAAAAATACGGGGAATGCAGATTTGATTATTAAAGATGTAAAATCAAGTTGCGGGTGTACGATTCCTAAAAAACCAGATGGGCCTATAGCACCAGGTGAGGGAAGTGAAATTGTTGTTCGATACGACACCAAGAGAACTGGACCATTTAGAAAAACAATCACAATAACAACAAATCAAGAAAGTAATCCGATTATTGCTTTAAAAATCAAGGGAACTGTTCTTCCTGCTCAATAAAATTTACTTTCCTGTACGCTATCCTTCCTAATTTATATCTTTTCTAAAAAATTATTTAGTGCTGCATAGTTTAAGTTAATAATTTTGCATTTTTGCTTTTTTATTAAGCTTATGCCACAATTATCTAAAAAAGGAACAGAACTCCCAACTTCACCCATCCGTAAGCTGGTTCAATATTCAGATCAAGCAAAACAGAGGGGTATAGAAGTACTCCATCTGAATATCGGCCAGCCTGATATAGCAGCTCCAATAGAAGCTATTGATGCAGTAAAAAATTCCAAACTTAATTTGTTACCCTATGGTCCTTCCCAGGGAACACTCTCCTACCGAGAAAAATTAGTTGCTTATTATCACAAACACGGAATTTCACTTTCGACTGAAGACATTATAGTGACAACTGGGGCTAGTGAGGCACTTAATTTTGCATTAAATGTAATTTGTGATGCAGGAGATGAAATTATTATCCCTGAACCATTTTATGCAAACTATAATGGGTTTGCTAGTGCTGCAAGTGTTCGAGTAGTTCCTGTTATTTCAGAATTTAATTCCCAATTTGAGCTTCCCTCACTTGAAAATATCAATAAGAAAATTACTCCTAAAACAAGGGCTATATTGTTATGCAACCCAAGTAACCCCACTGGATATGTTTACAATAAAGATGAAGTAGATACGCTCTGTGAACTGGCTATCAAATACGATATTTTCTTAATCGTTGATGAAGTATATAGGGAGTTTATTCATGGTGAAGAACCGCATTATTCTGTATTAAAAAATCAAAAAGCTGCAGAGCATACTGTGATGATTGATTCTGTTTCTAAACGCTATAGCTTGTGTGGAGCACGTGTTGGTTGTATCGTGTCAAAAAATAAAAAATTAATACAAAATGTATTAAAATTTGCACACCTCAGACTCTCCCCACCTACCTATGCACTTATGGCAAGTGAAGCCGCACTTACTGCACCAGATTCTTATTTACAAAATGTGGTCAAGGAATATACACAGAGAAGAAATGTATTGATTAAACAATTAGAAAAAATTCCACATGTAGAAGTCTCTCATCCTATGGGTGCCTTTTATTGTATTGCAAAATTACCCGTAACTGATGCTGAAGATTTTTCAAAGTTCCTACTCACCGATTTTGATCTTGATCGTCAAACGGTCATGTTAGCTCCTGCTACTGGATTTTATTCCACTCCCAATGTTGGGCTTAA
>JAFMMH010000006.1 GCA_017851655.1 Flavobacteriaceae bacterium | reverse complement strand
CCTCCTCTTTTTCAGTATCCCATGCCCAAGTTTGAGCATTACCCAATGGTGGTGCCCCTTCTGGTGTAGGTAAATATTTTTCTACCTCAGGAAGTTCCAATGGCAAATGCTTTAACTGAAGTGGCTGAGGCAACTTATCCTTATAATACATTGGAATCGGTTCTCCCCAATAACGCTGTCTGCTAAAAATTGCATCTCGAAGTCTGTAATTTATAGTCCCTTCTCCGCAACCCTGTTCTTCCATAGCATTTATAACAGTATGCATCGCCTCTTTGTAATGGAGTCCTGTTAAAAAATCAGAGTTATCTATAATGCTTGCCCCTTTGTCTTCAAAAGCTTCGGTTTCAATCGAGACTCCTTTAAAAATATTCTTAATGGGTAGATCAAACTCTTTAGCAAAATCATAATCACGTTGATCACCACAAGGTACAGCCATAACAGCACCTGTACCATAATCTGCTAAGACATAATCTCCTATCCAAATCGGAATTCGTTCTTTAGTAAAGGGATGTAAAACATAGCTTCCTGTAAACACTCCTGTACAGTTCTTCACGTCAGCCATTCGTTCACGCTGAGTGCGCTTTTGTGTTTCTTCAATGTATGCCTCTACAGCCTCTTTTTGAGCCGGTTGTGTAATTTCTTGAACCAAATCTAATTCAGGAGCAAGTGTCATAAAAGTCACTCCAAAAATAGTGTCGGGTCTGGTAGTGAACACTTCAATTTTTTTATCGTACCCTTCGATTTGAAAAAACACCTTGGCTCCAATAGACTTTCCAATCCAATTTCTCTGCATTTCTTTCAAAGATTCTGGCCAATCTATCTGATTCAAACCTTGAAGTAAACGTTCAGCATACGCACCTATACGCATACTCCACTGCTTCATTTTTTTCTTAGTTACAGGATATCCCCCTCGTTCAGAAACCCCATTAATGATTTCGTCATTTGCCAAAACAGTTCCTAGTTCCGAACACCAGTTTACTTCTGTTTCAGATAAATATGCCAAGCGATACGACAATAGAATTTCCTGCATTTCTTGATCGGACATACTTCCCCATTCTTTTGCTGAAAAAGAGGCTACAGAACTATCACAAACTGCATTCACTGAACGATTTCCTTCCTTTTCAAATAGAGAAATAAGTGATGATATGGGCTGTGCTTTATCGGTTTCTTTACAATAATAATGATCAAATAAAAGTAGAAAAATCCACTGAGTCCATTTGTAAAAATCAGCTTCTGAGGTACGTACTTCCCTACTCCAATCAAAGGAAAAACCCATTTGATCCAATTGCTTACGATAACGTTTGATATTTTCTTGGGTAGTCTTTGCTGGATGTTGTCCAGTTTGAATTGCATACTGTTCTGCTGGTAATCCAAAAGAATCGTATCCTTGAGGATGTAGTACATTAAAACCTTTATGCCTTTTATAACGTGCATAAATATCACTGGCGATATACCCTAGAGGATGTCCAACGTGCAAACCAGCTCCCGAGGGATAAGGAAACATATCCAAAATATAGAATTTTGGTTTTTCTGAATTATTGCTTGCTTTAAAAGTTTGGTTTTTAGCCCAATAAGCTTGCCATTTGTTTTCAATAGTTTTGAAGTCGTATCCCACTTTTTTTGGTATTGGATGATGAAGAAAGCCACAAAAATACGCTTATTGATTGAATGGCAAAAAGGGAAAAGAATAATTTATCTGAGTTGCCATCTTCTAATTCTTTCCTATTTTTACAGAAAGATTAACTGTGTCCAAAAGCTTTCATGATAAATTTCAAAAAAGAAGGGTCTTAACCGGATACCTTTCTGTGGTTGTCAGCATCAGCCTAGTCTTGTTTTTTGTTGGTGTATTAGGATTATTTTTATTGAATACCCGAAATGTGGCTTCGTACTTCAAAGAACAAATTGTAATGACAGTTTACTTGAAGGATAGTGCAAAAGATATAGAAATTACACAATTGCAAAAAAAGATCCAATTGGATCCAGCCACCAAAAAAGTAAACTACATTTCTAAAGAAGAAGCTGCAGCTCAATACGCAAGAGATATCGGAGAAGACTTTTTAGAATTTTTAGGTTATAATCCTCTGCTTAATGCTGTTGATATTTATTTTAATGCTGCATATGTAAACACACTAAGTCTGACACAAACTAAACGAGAACTAGAAACTGCAGATTTTATAGATGAAGTTGTTTATGACCAACCTCTTGTAACTCTTCTAGATGAAAATATTCTTCGTATTTCCTATGTCCTTTTAATCACAACGATACTTTTTATTGGAATTGCATTATTACTTATCAATAGCTCGATAAGACTTTCTATTTATTCCAAACGATTTATTATCAAAACCATGCAACTGGTAGGTGCAACAAAATCATTTATTCGCAGACCTTTCATCTGGACTCATATGCGTTTGGGAATATTGAGCTCACTCTTTGCCATAAGTGGTTTAGCTATTGTGTTTATAAAAATAAATCAGCGTTTTCCTGAGCTTAAAATGTTAGACCAACCCCTTGAACTAGGAATTGTTTTTGGTGGTGTTCTAGTTTTAGGAATCGGAATTACTGGCTTAAGTACTTTTTTTGCTACCCAACGCTACCTCAACCTAAAATCTGACGCTATTTACTAAAATCACCATTATGATTCAAAAGTCTCCCAATAAAAAATTCTTGTTCGGAAAACGAAATTATCGTTTTTTATTTCTTGCCTTTTTTGTTATTGCACTCGGTTTTATTTTGATGACAGGCGGAGGAAGTGATGACCCAAATTACTTTAATGAAGAAATCTTTAATTTTCGCCGTATTCGTTTAGCACCCACTTTAGTTCTGATCGGATTCGGAATTGCAATGTATTCAATCCTTACGAATGAAAAGCAAAATAAATGAATACCATTGAAGCTCTCGTTTTAGGAATTATTCAAGGACTAACAGAGTTTTTACCTATCTCATCAAGTGGACATCTCGAAATAGGAAAAGCACTATTTGGGTCAAATACAATTGGTCAGGAAAGCTTGTTTATTACTATTGCACTCCATGTAGGTACTGCGCTCAGCACAATACTTGTTTTTCGCAAAGACATTCTGAGCTTGATAAAAGGCTTGTTTGCCTCTAAAAAAAATGAAAACCACACTTTTGCACTTAAAATTATAATATCGATGGTTCCTGCTGTGCTGGTAGGATTGTTTTTAGAAAAACAAATTGCCATTTTATTTGATCAAAATTTACTTCTGGTAGGTGCTATGCTTTTACTCACAGGAATAATTCTGTTTTGGGGAGAAAAAGCTCCCAAAGCCTCTGGAGTTGTTTCCACTCAAAAAGCACTTTATTTGGGAATAGTCCAGGCCATCGCCATTCTGCCTGGTATTTCTCGAAGTGGATCAACAATTGCCACTGCCGTAATTTTAGGAATTGATCGTGAAAAAGCAGCACGCTTTTCTTTTTTAATGGTTCTCCCTCTTATTTTTGGAAGTATCGCAAAATCACTACTCGATTTTGAAGGAATCCCCCAACAACTGAATCTATTCCCTCTACTGGTTGGTTTTTTCGCTTCCTTTGTTACGGGTGTATTTGCTTGTCAATGGATGATTAGTTTAGTTAAAAATAGTCAACTCATTTATTTCAGTATATATTGTTTTCTAGTGGGCGGAATAACCTTGATGTATGGACTTCTTTAAGCAAACATTTAGCACTGAATCTATAGTTGAAGGGCAATTTTTCCTCATCGACAAACCTCTGGGGTGGACTTCTTTTCAAGTAGTAAACAAGATTCGGTGGCACCTAAAAAACCAAACCGGACTAAAAAAATTAAAGGTTGGGCATGCAGGTACTTTAGATCCATTAGCTACAGGATTGCTGATTATTTGTACCGGAAAAAAAACCAAATCTATAGAAAGCTATCAGAATCAAATCAAAGAATATACAGGCACTTTTACTCTTGGTGCAACCACACCCTCTTACGATTTAGAAACTGAAATAGACCAACACTTTCCAATTGAACATATTACATCGGAACAAATTCAACAAACGTTAAAACAATTCATTGGAGAAATTGAACAATATCCCCCTGTATTTTCTGCCCTAAAGCAAAACGGAAAGCGTTTATACGAATACGCAAGAGATGGGCTACAACCTGAGATAAAACCCAGAAATGTAATTGTTTCAAAATTTAAAGTCCTTCAACTGAATCTTCCTGAGATACATTTTTTAGTAGAGTGTAGTAAGGGAACTTATGTGAGGAGTCTGGCGTATGACTTCGGAAAATCACTCAAGTCAGGGGCTCATTTAACAAATCTTAGAAGAACAAAAATTGGTGATTTTTCTGTAGAAAAAGCCTTTAATATGAATAGTATTTTAGATGAGAACTCATCTAAAAATAGTAGCTTGAAAATTAATTAAAAAGTTAAGATGAAAAAAGAAATTGATCTAATCCAAAACCAACTTAAAAACCTAGGATATGTTTCTTCGTCAATTGACAAAAATTTGAATCTTCCAGATGCTATTCAACATCTGAAGAAGGAAAAAAACGCTGTGCTTCTTGCTCATTATTACCAAGAACCTGATATTCAGGAATTGGCAGATTATTTAGGAGATAGTCTTTATTTAGCCCAACAAGCAGCCAAGGTAGAGGCTGATATTATTGTTTTTGCTGGTGTTCATTTTATGGCTGAGACTGCAAAAATTATAAACCCTACAAAAAAAGTATTATTACCTGATCTCAAAGCCGGGTGCTCTCTTGCAGACTCTTGCCCTCCAAATGATTTTGCTAAATTTAAAGCCCAGCATCCCAATGCAGTTGTAGTAACCTACATCAATTGTTCTGCCGAAATAAAAGCACTAAGTGATATCGTATGCACCTCTAGTAATGCTGTAAAAGTCATAGAAAGTATCCCAAGAGATCAAGAAATTATTTTTGCCCCAGACAAAAACTTAGGGCGATACTTAATCAAAGAAACTGGAAGGGATATGATTTTATGGGATGGTGCTTGCATTGTTCACGAAGCATTTTCTTTTGAAAAGATTGTTGCACTTGCAAAACAATATCCCAAAGCAAAATTTATTGCGCATCCTGAAAGTGAATCTCCTGTTTTAGAAATTGCTCAATATGTAGGAAGTACAGCAGGATTACTTCGATATGTTCAAGAAGATGCATCTTCTTCTTACATTGTAGCAACAGAAGCAGGGATTCTCCATGAAATGCAAAAACGTTGTCCTCAAAAAACATTTATTCCTGCTCCTGTAGAAGACGATACTTGCGCCTGCAGCGAATGTGCTTTTATGAAACTCAATACGCTAGAAAAACTATACAATTGCATGCTTTACGAACTCCCAGAAATTACTTTAGATTCAAAATTAATGGAACAAGCAAGACGTCCAATAGAACGAATGCTTAAACTGAGTTAAAGATGGTCAAAGATATACTCGTAATTGGAACAGGTATTTCTGGATTGACTTTTGCCATTCATTTAGCAGAGGAGAATCCTGAAATTTCAATGGTTCTCATATCTAAGAGTGACCTAAATGAGGGAAATACTCGTTATGCTCAAGGGGGTATTGCAGTAGTTTCCAATTTTAAAAAAGATTCATTCGAAAAGCATATTAAAGATACTATTATTGCTGGTGACGGAGCATGTGATCCTGAGGTGGTCAAGTATGTTGTCGAGGAAGGACACTATCGTTTAAAAGAGCTCATTTCATGGGGGACAGAATTTGACACTAAAAAACAGAAATTGGATCTTGCTCGTGAGGCAGGACATTCTGAAAAACGGATTGTGCATTACAAGGACCAAACTGGGCTGAAGATTCAAGAAGCTTTGATTGCTAAAATCAAGACATTCCCCAACATCCAATTACTTGAACGGCACACTCTGGTTGATTTAATAACTGATCACCATTCAAAAGCAAAAGCAAATCGCTGTTATGGTGCCTATGTAATTTCCCAGGAAGAGGAAAAAATTATCACCATAACTGCTAAAGTAACGATACTCTCTACAGGTGGTGCAGGTAGTTTATATTCCCATACTACCAATCCGGATATTGCGACTGGAGATGGACTTGGCGCAGCATACCGTGCTCGTGTTCACATGGAAAGATTGCCTTATGTACAATTTCACCCTACGGCACTCAAACCTAAAATAAACGACCATACTTTTTTAATTACTGAAGCAGTAAGAGGAGCTGGAGGGAAATTATTGAATTCTGAAGGAGAGCGTTTTATGCTCAAAAATGATCCTAGAGCAGAATTAGCTCCCAGGGATATCGTTGCTCGGGGGATTCAATTAGAATTGGAAAAACAAAAAGAAGATTTCGTTTGGTTGGATGGTTCTGAAATTGAACTTAAACAATGGAAAAGTCATTTTCCTACAATTTTAGAAACTTGCAAAAGTATTGGAATAAATCTCCCCGAAGACCCTATTCCTGTTGTACCAGCAGCGCATTATTTCTGTGGAGGTATTAAAGTTAATTCTTCAAGTGAGTCAAGCCTAAAAGGACTTTACGCCATTGGAGAATGTAGTGCAACAGGTTTACATGGCGCTAACCGATTGGCTTCAAATTCTCTTTTAGAATCCTTAGTTTTTTCATTTAGAGCTGCACAAGATGTAAAAATAGCCTTAAAACAAAAACTTCCTGATACTGATTTTTATGCTTCAATCCCAGAGTGGAATGGTGACTCTTACTCAAATAGCAAAGAAATTGACTCCATCCAGCTACTCAGAGGAGAGTTGCAACAATTGATGACACAGTACGTCGGAATATTCAAAACCAATGAAGGTCTTCAGATCGCAGAAAATAAGATTGATACGATCTATAGAAAAGTGAACGAAATCTACAATAGTCACAAGCTAACTTATGGACTTTGTGAACTCCGTAATATGGTAAGTATCGCTTATCTTATAACAAAACAGTCTCAAGAAATTTCTGAAAACAAAGGGGTCTTTTACAATAATGATTATGCCTAATAGCTATTACACTCAATTTCAAAGTCAATTTGAACACTTTATAGATGAAGCTCTTAAAGAGGATATAGGAACTGGAGATCACAGCTCACTCTCCTGCATCGACAAGGAAGACAAAAGCAGTGCCGTCCTATTGGTAAAGGAAGCAGGAATCATTGCCGGTATTCACTTAGCAAAAGAAATTTTTAATAGATATGATCCCTCTCTAATTTTCAAGCCTATTAAAAAAGATGGGGAATCAGTAAAATCAGGTGATCATGTTTTTACTGTGCATGGCTCCACACAAGCTATCTTAGCAACAGAACGAATTGTTCTCAATACACTTCAAAGAATGAGTGGTATTGCTAGTATGACCCATGAACTAAAAAAACTAATTCAACACACCTCTTGCCAACTTTTAGATACTCGTAAAACCACACCTAATTTTAGGTATGCAGAAAAATGGGCAGTGAAAATCGGAGGAGGTAATAACCACCGCATGGGTTTATTTGATGCACTTATGATTAAAGATAATCATGTTGATTTTTGTGGAAGTATGACTAAGGCTCTTCAAAAAACAGAACTCTATTTAGAGCAACAAAATAGCCCACTAGAAGTTGTTGTGGAATGCAGAAATAAAGATGAAATTGAACAAGCGATTGCATTTCCTTTTGTCAGTAGAATTCTTTTAGATAATCATAATTTAGAAGAAATAAATCGTGCGTTAAAACAAATTGACTCTAAAAAACCTACTGAAGCATCTGGAAATATCACTAAAAAAAACATTGTTGCAATAGCAGAAACTGGGGTAAATTTTATTTCGATGGGAGCTCTAACATACGATTCCAAAAGTATAGATTTGAGCTTAAAAGCTATTTAGAACTCAATCAGCCTTTTTTTTCTTACTTTACACTGAGAATGTTCCTTTAGAGCCTAACTAATTCTGCTTTAATTTTTATATTTGTTAATACTTTTTTCTCAATGAAATACCGAAGAATTCTTTTGAAATTGAGTGGTGAAGCACTCATGGGTGATCAAACCCACGGCATAGATCCCATTAAAATTGACACTTACGCAAAAGAGATTAAAAAAGTGTTTGACAAAGGCATTGAGATTGCCATAGTTATAGGAGGAGGGAACATATTCAGAGGAATATCAGGTGCAAGCAAAGGCATGGATCGTGTTCAAGCTGACTATATGGGTATGCTTGCTACCGTAATCAATGGACTAGCGTTACAAGGAGCGCTTGAAAACAATAATGTGCCTACACGACTTCAAACCGCAATTAAAATAGAAGCAATCGCCGAACCTTTTATCAAAAGAAAAGCAACTCGGCATCTTGAAAAAGGAAGGGTTGTGATTTTCGGGAGTGGTACTGGAAATCCCTATTTCACTACAGATTCCGCAGCAGTCCTTCGTGCTATTGAAATTAATGCAGATGTGATCCTAAAAGGAACTCGCGTAGATGGAATTTATACGGAAGATCCTGAGAAAAATGCCAAGGCCACTAAATTCGATAATCTTTCGTTTGATGAAGTTCTTAAGAAAGGGCTTAAAATAATGGACACCACTGCCTTTACCTTAAGTCAAGAGAATAAATTACCAATTATCGTTTTTGATATGAATACGCCAAATAACTTGGACAATGTATTACAAGGGAAAAATATAGGAACACGAGTTGATCTTTAAAACTTATATGTATGGAAGATGAAATGAACTTTATTGTTGATAGCGCTAAAGAGAGCATGGATCAAGCTATAACGCATTTGGAAAAAGAAATGCTAAATATAAGAGCTGGAAAAGCGAATCCCATCATGCTTTCTGGAGTTAAAGTAGACTATTACGGGACACTTACTCCACTATCTCAAGTAGCAAATATTAGCACCCCAGATGCTAGAACTTTAACTGTACAGCCCTGGGAAAAAAATATCATCGGGGATATCGAAAAAGCAATATTGATAGCCAACTTAGGCTTAAATCCTATGAATAACGGTGAGTCAATCATAATTAATATTCCCGCATTAACAGAAGAACGCCGTAGAGATTTAGCAAAACTTGCAAAATCTGAGGCAGAAAATGCGAAAATTGGTATTCGTTCTGCTAGAAAAGATGCAAATGATGAAATTAAAAAATCTGAAGCCTCTGAGGACATCCAAAAAAACTACGAAATTGACATCCAAAACTTGACAGACCAATACATTAAAAATGTCGATGAAATTTTTAGCATAAAAGAAAAAGAAATTTTAACAGTTTGATGTTTCAAAAAGTCAACCAAAGTTGACAAGGCTTCATGAAGAAGAATAAAGAATCGAACATATGGGGTCTCGTAGCACGACTTATTTTAAGAAATAGGTTTATCCTTCTTTTAGGTATTCTAGGACTCACTTTCTTTTGGGCAACCCAATGGAAGTACATGCAGTTCACTTTTACAGAAGCCAATCTTTTACCTGATGATCATCCAGAAAATGTCCTCTATCAATCTTTTACCAACACTTTCGGTGAAGAAGGCAATGTCATTGTAATCGCTCTACAGGACAGTCTTTTTTTTACAACTGAAAAAAGGAATGCTTGGCGTGAATTAAATAATCAAATTAAAGCTTTTCAAGAGATTGATTTAGTGCTTTCCACGGATAATTTACAAGAATTAGTCAAAGATGATAAAAAGCAAGAATTACGTCTCCAAGAAGTAGAACTGAGTGCAGCAAAGGATTCAGCTGCAATTTTAAAATTCAAAGAAAAGCTTTTTCTGGAACTACCCTTTTACAACAATTTGATTTTTGATGCTGAGAGTAATACTGTGCGATCAGTTGTTTATATGAATCCTGATATCGTAAATACAGCTAAACGCAAGGATTTTATCTTCGAAAAATTCATTCCTCTTATAGAATCCTTTGAAAAAAAGAGTTCTACAGATGTTCACGTATCTGGAATGCCATACATCCGAACATTAAATGCTCAAAACATTGTGGATGAAATTGGCCTTTTTGTACTAGGAGCAACATTAATTACATCACTAATTTTCTTTTTATTTTTCAGATCTTTCCGCGCCACCTTTATCTCCCTTTTTGTCGTTACAATAGGGGTTATGTGGGCCTTTGGTATACTTGGTTGGTTGGGTTATGAAATTACTGTCTTGACCGCATTGATTCCTCCGCTCATAATTGTAATCGGGGTGCCAAACTGTATTTTTCTAATAAATAAATATCAACAAGAAATTGCAAAACACAATAATCAGGCAAAATCGTTACAACGTGTCATTGTAAAAGTGGGAAATGCAACCCTTATGACAAATCTTACAACAGCATCAGGTTTTGCTACCTTCATCTTGACTAACAGTAAAATACTTAAAGAGTTTGGGGTGGTTGCATCTATCAATATTATTGCCATTTTTCTTTTATCACTTCTTATTATTCCCATTTCTTATAGTTTAATGTCACTCCCTAAGAAAAAACACCTCAAACATTTAAAAAATAAATCGATAGACTTCTTCGTAAGTTGGATGGAAGAAAAAGTAAGGAAAAAAAGAGTGAATGTTTTTATTGTATCTCTTATAGGACTCATTATTGGAATAACAGGTATCTATCAAATAAAAATCTCGGGCAGTATGATAGAAGACATGCCCAAATCTGCCGGATTCTTCAAAGACATTCGCTTTTTTGATCAGAGTTTTAACGGCATTGTGCCTGTCGAAATTTGGATAGATAGCAAGCGTGAAAATGGCATTGTAAAACCTGCAACTTTACAACGTATGGATCAACTCCAAGAAGTTATTGAAGAAATCCCAGAGTTGGCCCCTCCACTATCTGTTGTAAATGCAATCAAATTTGCAAAGCAAGCATATTACAATGGGAACCCAAATTATTACTCCCTTCCCACCTCGCAAGAAAATAGTTTTATCTACCCTTATTTAAATAATGCGAAAGGAAATAATCAATTAATTAATGGCTATGTAGATACTACAGGACAATTCGGGCGAATCACAACCTATATGAAAGATATAGAAACCGAGCGAATGGAAACCATCGAAGAAGACCTTCGAGAGGCAATGAAAAAAATATTTCCTGAAAATCGATATGGTGCAGAAATTACTGGAAAAGCACTACTCTTTTTAAAAGGAACGAAGTACTTAATCAATAACTTAATCATCTCTTTGAGCCTAGCCATTTTATTAATCGCACTATTTATGGCCTTTTTGTTTCGATCATTTAAAATGATTGTTATTTCTCTGATCCCCAATATATTGCCTCTTATAATTACTGCTGGAGTAATGGGTTTTACCGGCATTCCACTTAAGCCCTCTACTATTTTAGTTTTCAGTATTGCCTTTGGTATTTCAGTAGACGACACCATTCACTTCTTAGCAAAATACCGACAGGAATTAATTGCCAATGGGTGGAAGATTAATAAAGCAGTTTTTGCAGCACTCAGGGAGACAGGAATCAGTATGTTTTATACTTCAATTGTATTGTTTTTTGGCTTCTCAGTCTTTATGTCCTCAAATTTCGGAGGTACCCAAGCCCTTGGAGGTCTTGTTGCTGTGACTCTTTTAATGGCAATGTTAGCGAACCTCGTACTACTCCCCTCACTTCTCATTTCACTTCAAGACACAATAAGCAATGATAAAGTTTTGAAAAAACCTAAAATTAAAATCCTTGATGCCTAAGTGCTGTAGGGTAAAATGACAATTTTTCTGAAATAAACTTATCTTTGCACTGTTAAAAATATACAATAGCATTCCGATAAATTTGAAACCAATTTAGGCTGAAGTAGAAAGATAATATTCATAGCTGAGTCGGGCCATAAAAGAAAATGATGAACATAAAAAAAATAAAGTCTTTACTTGAGTTGAATCCTGAGAGTCAAACTTGCATTATACAAGGTTGGGTAAGAACCTTTCGCGCTAATAGATTTATTGCCTTAAATGACGGATCCACTATAGAAAACCTTCAATGCGTTGTAGACTTTGAAAAAATTGAAGAAACTATTTTAAAACAAATTACAACAGGAGCTGCGCTCCGTCTGAAGGGAAATATTGTAGAAAGTCAAGGTAGTGGACAAAAAGTAGAACTTCAAGTTGAAGAGTTAATACTAGTAGGTGCCTGTGACCCAGAGACCTATCCTATTCAACCAAAAAAACACAGCTTGGAATTTTTACGAGAAAAAGCCCATCTTAGAGTCAGAACAGCCACCTTTTCTGCGATAATGAGAGTTAGATCCGCTTTGTCTTTTGCTGTACATCAATTTTTTCAGAATGAAGGATTTGTATACGTAAATACACCGATCATTACCGGAAGTGATGCTGAAGGAGCTGGAGAAATGTTTAGAGTATCCACCTTAGATCCAAAGAACCCCAAATTGAATGAGAATGGTGATCCTGATTTTAAAGAAGATTTCTTTGGAAAAGAAACCAACCTTACCGTATCTGGACAATTAGAAGCCGAATCCTACGCACTTGGACTAGGAGAAGTTTACACATTTGGACCTACATTTAGAGCTGAAAACTCGAATACTACCAGACATTTAGCTGAATTTTGGATGATTGAACCTGAGATGGCTTTTTATGATCTGAATGATAATATGGATCTTGCAGAAAAATTTATTACTAGCGTTCTAAAACATGTGCTTGAAACTTGTGAAAAAGATCTTGAATTTTTGGACGAACGATTTAATAAGGAAGAAAGTTCTAAGCCTCAACAACTCAGAAGTGAGTTGGGTCTTTTGGAAAAAATAAAATTTGTAGTAGATAACAACTTTAAAAGAATCAGTTACACCGAAGCCATAGAGATTTTAAGAAACTCCAAACCCAATAAAAAGAAAAAATTTCAATATCCAATCAATGAATGGGGTGTTGATTTACAAAGTGAGCACGAGCGTTTTTTGGTAGAAAAACACTTTAAATGTCCTGTCATACTTTTTGATTATCCTGCCAAAATCAAAGCATTTTATATGCGGCAAAATGACGATGGAAAGACCGTAAGAGCAATGGACATCCTTTTTCCTGGAATTGGGGAAATTGTAGGTGGATCACAACGTGAAGAACGTTTAGATGTTCTTGAAAAAAGAATTCAAGAAATGAATATTGATGCTGAAGAATTATGGTGGTACTTAGATCTAAGACGATTCGGAAGTGTACCACACAGTGGCTTTGGGCTTGGATTTGAACGCCTTGTTCAGTTTACAACGGGCATGGGAAATATTCGAGACGTCATTCCTTTTCCTCGAACTCCGCAAAACGCTGCATTTTAAATGCGAAAAAAGTAAAATTTCTATCTTTATAAGGTAAATTTATTCCATGCTCAAACAACAGCTCCAAATAAAGCTTTCACAGAAACTATCTCCTCAGCAGATCAAGTTGATGAAATTGATTCAGCTTTCAACGCTCGATTTGGAACAGAAGATTGAATCAGAGATAGGAGAAAATCCTGCTTTAGAGAGTGGAATTGAAATAGTCAAAAATGAAAATTCAGAGAATGACTACGACGAAAACACAAAAATTGAAACTGATGAAATTGATATTGATCAGTATTTGAGTGACGATGAAGTTCCTGCTTACAGATTATACACTAACAATTTTAGCAGTGATGACGAAGATCGAACAGTCCCGTTAAGTGGAGGAATCAGTTTCCATCAATACCTTCACCAACAAATGGGAAACCTCATCTTAAACGATGATGAAATGCAAATTGCTGAATTCATAATTGGAAGTATAGACGACAGTGGGTACCTCAGAAGAACAGAAGATCAGCTCATAGACGATTTGGCTTTTACCCAGAATATCTTTGTGGAAAAAAAACAATTAGAAAAAATTATTCGATCTGTTCAATCTCTTGATCCACCAGGTGTTGGAGCACGTGACTTAAGAGAATGTTTACAATTACAACTTGAAAAAAAGAAAAAAGATCGTCCCGAATTGATTCATGCGCTTAAAATAATCAAAGACGAGTTTGAACATTTTAGTCACAAACATTATTCTAAACTACAAGATCGAATTGGAATCACTGAAGAAGAATTAAAAAAAGTATTGGATATCATCAGTAGGCTAAACCCCAAGCCTGGAGGAGCCTTGTCCTCTACTATCCAAAATACACATGTAGTACCTGATTTTATTATGACATTAGAAGATGGAGAAATTGATGTACAATTAAATCGTAGAAATGCACCACAGCTAAAAATTTCTAATGCCTATAAAGAAATGCTTATGGGCTACCAGGAAAGTCAAAAAAAGTCTAAAACTCAACAAGAAGCTGTACAGTTTATCAAGCAAAAGCTGGATTCAGCAAAATGGTTCATTGAGGCCATTCAACAGCGTCATATGACTCTTACTCTCACCATAAATGCAATTGTAGAACACCAGAAAGAATATTTTTTGACCGGTGATGAGCGAAAACTAAAACCAATGATCCTTAAAGATATTGCTGACAAGGTCCAAATGGATATTTCTACTATTTCAAGGGTAGCTAACAGTAAGTATATCGACTCACCGTATGGCGTAAAACTTTTGAAAACATTTTTTTCTGAAGGTCTTAAAAATGAGGAAGGGGAAGATGTTTCTTCTATTGAAATAAAAAACTTCCTAAGCCAACTTATAGCAGAAGAAAATAAACAAAAGCCCCTAACGGATGACTTCCTTTCTAAACTCATGAAAGAAAAGGGATATATCGTTGCTAGAAGGACAATTGCTAAATACCGAGAACAACTTGATATTCCTGTAGCTCGATTACGAAAAGAACTGTAATTATAAAATATAAAAAATTAAACCAATTTTAATTGGATTAAGTTCAAAAGGGATTGAACCGGTAGAAATTGAATCTGTATTAAAAAAGGGACTAAGATGATAAGCAATGTAAAAATTCCAGGTGTTGTATCCAAAACTCAAATGTGCAACTGTTCCAAAAGGATTTAGGTCTTCGATATTTCTTATTTGTTCTTTATCCTGCATAAGTTTATTGTAATAATTCCAACGTAAAGAGACACCTCCATAGACTCTCCAGAAGGCAAAACTTTCTGGAGTTGCATTCCTCCATCGGATACTCAATGGAAGTTCAAGGGAATGAACTGAAAAAAACAAAGGAGATGATGTAGCGCTATTAAACGAATAGGAGGCTTTATTAAATTCATCTAAACTACGCTCTAAATTTGTATTGTATCGTTCGAAACTCATTCCTAGACCAACGGCTGAAGCCAATTTCCCAGAATCATTTAAGGGGATATCGCGTACAAAACCCCACTGAAAATGTCGAGACAACCCAAGAGGATCAAATTGATCTTGATTTGTTTGCAATAACATAAAAGACACTCCCACATAAAATTGATCCTCACGAAAAAGTGGCTTTGTTTGCTCCGATACATCCTGTCCCCATAAAGACAACAACGGGATTAGAAACAAAATAAAGGTCCAAAACCTTGTTGTGTTTTGATAAGCGAAAGCAGGTCTATACATCACTAGTGAAAATAAAAAAAAGTGCCTTAATAGGCACTTTTTTATCACATTAATATTTAAAAAACTAATTTATGTTTTGGGTATAATCACCTAAACGAGTTGTATAGTTAATTTTAAGTGCACTTACTTTACGAAGTTCTTGCTTTATATCTTGAACTAACCCCATTTTAGTATCACTATCTACCTTGAGAGCAGTTGTTAATACATTTTGAAGTTCCTGACGCTTTGCAGCACGCTCGGCTAAAATAAAAGCTCCAACCTCAGAAACAGTTGCAAACTTATCATTTAGCTGAATCTTTGCACTTGTTCCATATTTATCTTGATATCTATTGGAAGGCTTACCGGCATATATATACATTACACGGTCTTTTTTATCCAGTTTTTGAACTTGATCAGCTGCAGGTAACTTATTGACAACCATTAAAGTACTGTCACGCATTACTGTTGCAACCATGAAAAAGAACAATAACATAAAAACAATGTCGGGTAATGATGCGGTAGAAATAGCAGGTAATTCGCCTCCTTTTTTCTTTTTAAATTTTGACATAACTGTTTTTTTTAGTTTGTTTTACTTGGTTCTGCCTCAGAAAGCTTTTGTGGATACATTGCTTTTACCACATCTAACTTTGGTTTTAATTGATCACTTAAATCAACTGAAGTACGCGGGTCATCATATTTCTTTTGAGCATCTACAAAATTGAGCCCTACAGAAGGATAAAGTCGCAAAAATTCACGATTTCTCAAATCATTATACGCCGCAACCAACTCATTCTGAATCGCTATATATACCTTGTAAGATGTTTCTCGGTTGTTTTTCAAAGAAATGATCGCTTTGTCAGGATTATCAGAAGAAGACTCATCGCGTTCCCCTTGACAATAATCACAAGCCTCATCTCCTACACCACCTCCATTATCTAAGAAAGCTACCGCCAGTGATCTAAGATCTTTAATGTCGGTTAATTCCTCTTCGACTAGAAGCTGATCATTTTTATTTACAACCACCGTAAATATATTCTTTTGACGTATAATTGGAGGATCTACTTGGTCTTCCATTGGAGGTAGTTTTCGATTTAATCCACTATCTGTCTCAATGGTTGTAGTAACCAAAAAGAAAATTAATAATAGAAACGCTATATCCGCCATTGATCCAGCGTTTACCTCTGGTGCTGCTCTTTTAGCCATAGTTTATCGGTTAAAAATTTTCTTAGCCCCAGATAAAACCATTGAAAGGATAGCTAAAGCTGCAAGTATGTAAAACATACGCAGTCCAGTTCCAACCCATCTTGATCCACTTGCAGAAAGTATTTCTCCGTCTTTAAGCGGTGTTTCAACTCCTTCAGAGGCAGCGAAAGCAATCCCTAGAACGACGGCAAAACATCCGATGAAGATTAATGATTTTTTAAGTTTCTGTGCGCTTGAGGCTAAATTGAGTAATGAAAATAACAGGGTTACAACCACTGCTACTAATAAAATAGCAATAGATAGTGAAACTAGAGGAGAAACAACTCCAAAGTCTCCCATACTAGCAGCCATTTTGATTTCTTCATCCCCTACTCCTATTATTCTAAATAGGAATATAACTCCTAACAAACCAAAAACAGCACTGATAATTTTGACAATTGTTTGAATATTCATGTGAATTGCTGTTAAGGGTTAATTATTTTTTTTGTGCAACAAGGATGTCGATCAATGTGATTGATGCGTCTTCCATATCGTTTACAATACTATCAATTTTAGCAACAATATAATTGTAAAATACTTGTAAAATGATCGCTACGATCAAACCAAATACAGTAGTTAAAAGAGCTACTTTAATACCTCCTGCTACAAGTGAAGGCTGCATATCACCAGCTGCTTCAATTTTATCAAATGCCTGAATCATCCCGATTACAGTTCCCATGAATCCAAGCATGGGTGCAAGTGCAATAAAGAGTGAAATCCATGATACGTTTTTCTCAAGTTGCCCCATCTGAACACCTCCGTAAGCAACTACAGCTTTTTCAGCACTTTCAACACCTTCATTAGCGCGATCTAGTCCTTGATAAAAAATTGATGCTACAGGTCCTTTAGTGTTTCTACAAAACTCCTTTGCAGCTTCAACACCACCAGAAGAAAGCGCTTCTTCAACACCTTCAGTTAATTTTTTAGTATTTGTTGTAGCTAAATTCAAGAAAATGATACGCTCAATAGCAATTGCAAGACCTAAAATTAAACAGATCAATACAATCCCCATAAATCCAGGACCTCCCTCGATAAAACGTTTCTTTAATTCTTGTGTAAAAGTTGCAGACTCGGCAGTAGCTTCGTCTTCCATATCTTGAACACTAGTAACAGCAACGGTTGTAGTTGTGTTAGGTACTACAGTTGATGCATTGGCAGTAGCCATAAAACCTAAAAAAGTAAGGGCAATAAATAGTTTTTTCATTTTAAATAATGTTTGTTCTTTTTAATTAAATGCGTTTAAAGATAAAAAAAAATATGTACCATATTCATTTTTGCAGAGAGGAAGGGATTCGAACCCTCGATTCCAATGCAATTGGAATACACACTTTCCAGGCGTGCGCCTTCGACCACTCGGCCACCTCTCTAATTCTTCATACCAAATAAAGGGAAAAAAATCTTTTTAAAAAAAAATAAATTACTTTTTAGTATCAATTTTTTATTTTTTAAAAACATCCAGTGCGTTCTGGTTTGTAATAAGGCTAATCTGTTGGGGTGGTAAGCCATAAACTGATGCTACTTTATCTCGGATTAGAGACAAAAAACCACTCTCATTTCTTTTACCTCTATAAGGAGTCGGGGCTAAATAAGGCGCATCTGTTTCTAAAACAATCGAATGCAAAGGAATTTGATTTAAAAACTGATCTATTTTTCCGTTTTTAAATGTAACCACTCCTCCGATTCCTAATTTAAAATTCAATTCTATAGCACGATTTGCCTGAGCCAATGTTCCAGTAAAACAATGGAAAATTCCATAGAGGGATTCATCTTTATGTTGATCGAGTACTTCAAATACCTCATCAAATGCATCGCGACAATGAATTACAATAGGAAGTCCATGAATTTTTGCCCATTCAATTTGAATGCCAAAAGCTTCTTGTTGCTGTTTCTTAAAACTTTTATCCCAATACAAATCCATCCCAATCTCTCCTATGGCTGAAAATTTTCGTTGCTCAAGCTGAGTCTCTACTAGTGAAAGTTCATCAAGAAAATTCTCTTTGACATGTGTTGGATGTAAGCCCATCATCAAATGGACATTTTCAGGATAGGATTTTTCCAATTCAAACATCCGTTCATGATATGCACTATCTATTGCAGGAATATAAAAATGTGACACCCCTTTTTCAATGGCATCTTTAATAACAATATCTCTATCTTCATCGAAAGCTTCTACGTATAAATGAGCATGGGTATCAATCATATGGATATTAAATGATAGCAAAAATAGCAAATCTAGTCATGAGGAATTTACTTTGAACAGGATAATGTATTTTTGGCACTTATGAACAGATCTTATATTGTCAGTTTAAAATTTTCCAAAACAAAACACATTCTGTGTAGCGCAAGAATTAATGGAATACATGCTAATCTACTTGTTGATACTGGAGCATCTAGTAGTTGTATTCATTCTGCTCTACAGGAGCATTTTAAACTTCAAGTAAAAGGATCACCTTTTGATGCCGCAGGGGCAAATCAAGGTAAAATGAAGGCTACAATGACAAAAAAAGGTCCCTTTCATCTTGGACGATATAAAATGGGGAAGCACGGCTTTGTGCTTCTTGATCTAACTCATGTAAATGAAACACTTCTTTCTCAAGGAGCTAAACCAATAGACGGTATACTTGGTGCTGATTTTTTAATTAAAAAGAAAGTATTGATTGACTATAGAAATAGAAAACTGATATTATAATTCCAAAGCCTTTTTCGCGTCACCATCCATTAGAATAGTCAACGGATCTTCCAATGCTTCTTTTATAGCTACCAAAAATCCAACCGATTCTCTTCCATCAATAATTCGATGATCGTAAGACAGAGCTAAATACATCATAGGTCGGATAACTACTTTACCATCCAAAGCAATAGGGCGTTCAATAATATTGTGCATCCCTAAAATTCCAGACTGAGGAGGGTTAATAATAGGAGTAGAAAGCATGGAACCAAATACACCACCATTAGAAATAGTAAATGTTCCTCCAGTCATATCATCTACTGTAATTTTTCCGTCTCTAGCTTTAACAGCCAATCGTCCAATCTCTTTTTCAACTCCTGCAAAACTTAATGACTCTGCATTACGAACTACAGGAACCATCAATCCTTTAGGTCCTGAAACTGCAACACTAATGTCACAATAATCGTAGGCTATTTTATAATCTCCATCCATCATCGAGTTCACGTCTGGATAAAGCCCTAAAGCACGAACAACGGCTCTAGTGAAGAAACTCATAAAACCAAGTTTTACTCCGTGCTTTTCTAAAAAAGCATCCTTGTATTGATTTCTAAGTTCAAAAATTGGAGCCATATCTGCTTCGTTAAAAGTTGTCAGCATGGCTGTTTCATTTTTCGCTGCGACCAAACGTTCTGCAACCTTTCTTCTGAGCATGGAAAGTTTGGATCGGTCTTGACCCCGATCACCATAGTCTGGCTGAGTACCCATGGAAGGAACCGCTTTTACAGCGTCTTCTTTTGTGATTCGTCCTCCTCTTCCAGAGCCTTTAATATCGGCAGCATCCATCCCTTTTTCAGTAATAATTTTTCGAGCTGCAGGAGAAGGTGTTTGAGATGCATAATTACTCGTTTGTTCTGGAGCAGGAGTTGTTGGAACTGACACTGCTGCAGCTGGTGTTTCTGAACTTACTGAGGATGCTGACCCTTCGGTTGGTTTCCCATCTGTATCAATCAGACAAACTATAGCCCCCACAGCGATGGCATCCCCTTCTTCAGCCTTTAATGTTATTGTCCCACTAACTTCAGCAGGGAGCTCTAAGGTTGCTTTATCAGAATCTACTTCTGCTATCGCCTGATCTTTTTCTACATAATCCCCATCAGAGACTAACCATTGGGCAATTTCAACTTCCGTAATAGATTCTCCCGGAGAGGGAACTTTCATCTCTAAAATCATGATTTACTTCTTAAGTGTTCTTATAAAATTATCTTGTTTTGCGTCAAAAACGTAATCGATCACTTGCTGATGGCGTCTTTGAAAACGAATGGCGCTTCCAGCTGCAGGAGCTCCATAAAATCTTCTTGTAGCTGGGCGGAACTTGCGTGCATCTTCCCATTGTAATAACAAATAGCTCCAAGCTCCCATGTTTCTTGGTTCTTCTTGTGCCCACACCCAATCATCTGCATTTGGATACTTCGCTAAATTCATTTCAATTTCTTCAACAGGTAAAGGAAATAATTGCTCCAAACGAATCAAGGCGATATCCTCGCGTTGTCTTTTTTCTCTTTCTTGATCCAAGTCGAAATAAAACTTCCCAGAACATAAAACAACTGTTTTGACATTCTCTGGGGTAACTTCATTATCACCAATCACCGTTTGAAAAGCACCTTCAGTCAATTCTTTTTTAGAGGAAACCGCTTTAGGATGACGCAACAAACTTTTGGGAGTAAAAACTATTAGAGGTTTTCTAAAATTTGTTTTCATTTGACGTCTAAGTAAATGAAATAGATTCCCAGGAGTAGTGCAATTTGACACATACATATTGTCTTTTGCACATAATTGAAGATAGCGCTCCATTCTTGCAGAAGAATGCTCTGCGCCTTGCCCTTCGTATCCATGAGGCAACAATAAAACAATCCCATTTTGTAATTTCCATTTATCCTCTGCAGATGAAACATACTGGTCTAGCATTATTTGAGCTCCATTAGAAAAATCTCCAAACTGAGCTTCCCAAAGGGTCAGTGTATTTGGACTTGCCATAGCATAGCCGTAATCAAATCCTAAGACACCATATTCTGATAGCAATGAATTGTAGATACTAAAATGTCCTTGTTTTTCTGAATTAATCTGATTTAACAAGACCACTTCTTCTTCCGCACTTTCCGTTTTGATCACAGCATGACGATGAGAAAAAGTTCCTCGTTCTACATCCTGTCCTGACATACGAACATTGTATCCTTCCTGAAGTAAAGTCCCATAGGCTAGTAATTCACCCATAGCCCAATCCAATGTGTCTTTTTCATAATACATTGCTTTGCGATCTCCAACTAGACGTTCAATCTTTCGGAGAAATTTTTGTCCTTGAGGAAGTACTGTTATTGCCGCTGCTACCTGATCCAATTCTTTTTCTGAGACTGCAGTCACAACAGCTTTCATCATTTCAGCTTCATCTACTCGCTCAAATGATCCCCATTCGTCCTGCATGAAGGGAGTAATTACTGTGGTCTCTATTTTTCTAGAATCTTGAAGGTCGTCTTCTAAAATACTTTTGTACTGCTTCTCTAATTCTTTAACATATCCCTCTTCTATGAATCCACTTTGAAGTAAACTAGCAGCATAGATATCTCTTGGATTAGGATGTCTAGCAATTGCTTTATAAAGTTCTGGCTGGGTAAATCGTGGTTCGTCCCCTTCATTGTGACCATATTTTCGGTAACCCAACAGGTCTATAAAAACATCTTGACCAAAACGCATTCGGTAATCTAGCGCAAAAAGTGTTGCGTGAACTACAGCTTCTGCATCGTCTGCATTTACATGCATCACAGGCGAAAGGGTTACTTTGGCTACGTCTGTGCAGTAAGTGCTGGAGCGAGCATCTAAATAATTTGTAGTGAATCCAATCTGATTGTTTACTACTATATGTACTGTTCCGCCTGTCCCGTAACCTTTGAGCTTTGCCATTTGAACAATCTCATACGGCAGTCCTTGTCCTGCAATAGCCGCATCTCCATGCACTATAATAGGAAGTACTTTGTTGGTGTTTCCATTAAACTTGTTTTCCAGTTTGGCACGTGTAATTCCCTCCACCACTGCTCCAACTGTCTCTAAGTGAGAAGGGTTAGGAGCGATATTCATGTTGATTTTCTTACCGCTATCTGTAATACGTTGGGAAGTCCACCCCAAATGGTATTTTACATCACCATCAAAAATAATTTCTTCGTAATCCTTACCATCAAATTCACTAAAAATATCTTTTGTTGATTTTCCAAAGATATTGGTTAAGGCATTTAAGCGTCCCCGGTGAGCCATCCCCATTACAAACTCTTCTACACCTTGGTTTGCTGCAGCTTCTACCACTGCATCTAAAGCAGGAATCAAAGATTCTCCTCCTTCCAATGAGAATCGTTTTTGTCCTACATATTTGGTGTGTAAAAAGTTTTCAAAACTTACTGCTTCATTTAATTTTTTAAGAATATGTTTTTTCTGTTCTACAGTAAACTTTGGATGATTGTCGTTGATATTTAACCGCTGCTGAATCCAATTGAGTTTCTCTGGATTTCGAATATACATATATTCCATCCCAATTGAATCGCAGTAGATTCGTTGTAAGTGAGCAATAATAGTCTCCAAACTACTGGGGCCTATCCCCATAATTTCACCCGCATTGAATACGGTTTTTAAATCTTGTGTAGACAATCCAAAGTTCTCAATATCGAGAGTTGGGCTGTATTTTCTCCGCTCTCTTACTGGATTTGTTTTGGTAAACAAATGTCCTCGGCTACGATAGCCGTCTATTAGCTTAACGACCTTAAATTCGTTTTGTAAATCTTCAGGAATTTCAATCGTATCGGCCTCTACCGAACCATTGTTTTCCATGCCAAAATCAAAGCCTTGAAAAAAAGCCCTCCAACTGGGCTCTACACTATCGGGTTGTTGTAAATACTGATCATAAAGCGCTGCAAAGTGAGCGGTATGGGCAGCATTTAAAAACGAATAATTATCCATGCAAAAAAGCGCTACTAAAATCCATAAACAAAATTACAACTTTTGATTGAAGTGTTTCTTTATTTTTAGAAAAATACAGCTGTCACTTCACAAAAGTTATTTTTTAAAACAGAAGTCAAAAAAAACCTCTTTTTTTCAAAAAAATCCTATCAAAAAAATAGAACATTTTAACTACCTTTTGACCATGTTTGCACTGGTAGATTGTAACAATTTTTACGCCTCTTGTGAGCGCGTTTTTCAGCCGCAATGGGAGGGCAAACCTATCGTTATCCTCTCCAATAACGATGGCTGTGTTATCGCGCGGAGTAACGAAGCCAAAGCCTTGGGGATCCCTATGGGTGCACCTGCCTTTCAATACCGCTCTTTTTTTAATCAAAAAGGTGTTCAAGTCTTTTCTTCGAACTATCCCCTCTACGGCGATATGAGTAGCCGGGTAATGTCCATCTTAGAACTGTACACCCCCAATATCGAAATTTACAGTATAGACGAGGCTTTCTTGCAATTCAAAGGTTTTGATTTATTTGATCTGGAAATAGAGGGACACCGAATGCGAAAGCAAGTACGTCGTTGGACAGGTATTCCTGTTTCTGTAGGTATAGCTCCCAGCAAAGCCTTAGCTAAAATTGCAAATAAAATTGCTAAAAAATACGATGCAAAAACCAAGGGAGTGTATTGCATTGATACGGAGGACAAAAGAATTAAAGCGTTAAAATGGACTGCTATTGGAGAGGTTTGGGGAATCGGCAGACAACATCGTAAACGACTCGAAACTATAGGTGTCACTAACGCTTGGGAATTTACTTTACTCCCCGATGATTGGGTTCGAAAAAATATGAGCGTCTTAGGTCTCCGGCTTAAAAAAGACCTACAAGGACTCCCTTCCATTCAACTGGAAGAAATCCAACCTCCTAAAAAAGGTATTGCGACTACCCGTAGTTTTGAAGGGACACTCACCACCTTTTCAGATTTAGAAGAACGTCTCTCTACTTTTGCCAGTAGTTGTGCTGAAAAGATGCGAAAGCAAGGAAGCAGTTGTACGGCTTTACTCATTTTTCTTCGTAGCGATCCTCATAAAAAAGGAGCAACTCCCTACCGAAATAGCTGTGTACTAACCCTACCCTATGCAACTAACTCGAGTATTCTCTTGAGCAAATACGCCGTAATAGGGCTGCATAAAATTTTTAAAGAGGGTGTACATTACAAAAAAGCAGGAGTCATGATTATGGGCTTGATCCCGACAGCCTCACGTCAGCTTCCTCTGTTTGAAGGAAAAGAAACAAAACATCTGGCCGTTATGCAAGCTATGGATCGGATTCACAAACGCTTTGGTCCTCACCAAATGAAACTAGGCAATCAAGATTTGAAACGTACCTGGAAAATGAAACAAGAACACCTCTCACAACGCTTTACAACTGAAATAAGCGAAATCATTACAGTAAAATAAAATATGACATCACAAAAGCTTACCTTTTTTCATCCCGATCAAGACCAGCATAAATCATTGCATTTGGTCAATGAAGGAATCTCAGCAGGTTTCCCTTCCCCTGCAGATGATTTTAAAGAACTGCGGATCAGCATCGATCAAGAAGTAGTCCGTAATGAAGAAGCAACTTTCTATGCGCGAGTTTCTGGACAATCTATGCAGGGCGCAGGACTAGACGATGGTGACCTTTTGGTTATTGACCGCAGCATGGAACCCCAACACAATAAAATTGCCGTCTGTTATATCGATGGTGAATTTACAGTAAAGCGTTTGAAAGTTACTCCGGGAGGAATTTTTTTAATGCCTGAAAATCCAAACTACCAACCCATAGAAGTAAGCGAAGATAATGAACTCATCATTTGGGGTATCGTAACCTATGTGGTGAAAAAATTATGAAAGCTTTCATTCCCCTGATTCTAACAGTTCTTTTTGGTTGCAGTAAAGAAACGACTTCCACACTTCCTTCGTGCATCCAATCTAAAATAGAACTAATTGAAAAAGAAGCCGTTTGGAATCCAGCTGCAAAAATATACCGCTACAGCTATCAAGGAAAAACAGTGTATTTTTTCCCACAGCGATGTTGCGATATCTTTAGTGAATTATACGATGAAAATTGCACTCTTCTTTGCCATCCAGACGGAGGTATCACTGGACAAGGAGATGGTCAATGCCCCGATTTTTTTAAAATAAGAAGCGGAGAAGTATTGGTTTGGGAGGATGAACGAAGAGAATAGGATCTCCGAAAATTATTCCATCAAAACTTTATAAAAAAGTTTGGCTAAAAAAGTGGACAACTGCTCACTTGTCAGATTAATGTCTGTGGTATGGGTAGCTAAAAAGAGTTCAGGGGGGGCGCCTACTAACATATAGCTAAGAAGTAAAAATTCGTATTTTTCATTAAAGGACTTTACTTTTAAATCCGATTTAAGATCTCGATTTAAATTCTTAACAATACTCTTGATGATATCACTCTGATAGGAACTCTGACGGATATGGGCCTGATTCACAATATGAAATTGAATCATCTGATCTGTCCCGATCAAATCAAAATAGTTTTTAAAGGTTCCGTGAAGGTAGTCGTATAGATTTGTACTTTGTTTTCGTGTGAGTTGGATAGATTCTACAACTTGCCGATTGAGCTGGTCTATCAAGGCATCAAAAAGTGCATTCATGTCAGAAAAATAGTTGTAAAACGTACCCCGAGCGATACCGCTTTTTTCAACTATGTCAGCCACTGTAGTTTTCTCAAGCCCTCTTTCAGAAAAAAGGATTAAACCCTCCGCAAGAATACGTTCTCGAATTTGTTGCTTTTGAATTTCTCTTTTCCCTAAAACTACCATGGCTTTTTCCATACTTATAGGCGTTCAAAAATACCTGCAATACCTTGACCTCCTCCTACACAGGCAGTAACCATTCCGTAACGTTGGTTTCGCAATTTCATTTCTTCCAAGAGTTGGATGCTTAATTTGGCTCCAGTACATCCCAAAGGATGTCCTAACGCCAAAGCTCCTCCATTTACATTTACAGTATCGGGATTCAGTCCTGCTTCTTGAATTACTGCTAGGGCTTGCGCAGCAAAAGCTTCGTTAAGCTCTGTTTGTTCTATGTCTGAGAGACTAAGTCCCGCTTGCTTCAATGCTTTTGGAATAGCTAAACAAGGACCAATACCCATGTATAAAGGATCTACTCCTGCTACGGCACAGGAAGCTAATCGTGCAATCGGCTCTAAATTCATTGCCTTGACAACAGCTTCACTTACAACTAATGTAAAAGCGGCACCGTCAGAAGTTTGAGAGGCATTCCCTGCTGTGACAACTCCACCCTGTTTAAATACAGGTCTCAGTTTTGATAATCCTTCTACAGAAGTATCCCTTCGCACTCCTTCATCCATTGCTACCAAATGACTAGTAGTAACCTTCTTTCCGTCTTTTACAAAAACATCTTCTACCTCTATAGGGACAATTTGACTAGTGAATTTCCCACCATCTATTGCTGCTGCAGCTTTTTGATGTGATTCATAAGCAAATTGATCTGCTGCTTCTCTAGAAATTCCATATTTAGATGAAACAGCTTCAGCGGTATGTCCCATGCTAACATGATAATTTAAATTTTCCAAATTGGCTTTATAGCTTGGAGAAAGTTTGTATCCAGTCATTGGAATCATACTCATGCTTTCTATCCCACCTGCTACATAAATCTGCCCAAATCCTGCTTTGATTTTTGCTACTGCCTGAGAGATGGCTTCCAATCCAGAAGCACAATAACGGTTAATTGTCAAGCCTGGAACTTCTTTACCTAAAGCACGTGCAGAAATAAGACGTCCAATTTGCAAACCTTGTTCACCCTCTGGATTTGCACAACCCACAATAACATCATCGACAGTCTTAGGATCAATTTCCGGAACTTGGGTCATTAAATGTTTGATAATGTCTACTGCTAAATCATCAGAACGGTAATTTCTAAACCCTCCTTTTTTGGCTTTTCCAATGGCAGAACGATAGCCTTTTATAATGTATGCCTCCATAATTTAATTTCTTAGGGGTTTGTTATTCATTAGTAAGTATTGAATTCGATCGAGTGTTTTTTGATTTCCCAATAGACTCATAAAACCTTCTCTTTCAATATCCAAAAGGTACTGCTCACTGACTTGTTGGGGGGCTGTCAAATCACCTCCACACATCACATAAGCAATTTTTCGAGCAATTTCGACATCGTAATCCGACATATACTCTCCCATTCTAAATTCATTAATCGCAGAATACAACACACCCATTCCAGCTCTTCCCAGTACATTGATATCTTCTCTGGCGGTAGGAGGAATATAGTTTTTAGCCAATTCTAAAACTTTATCTTTTGCCAGACCAATATTCATGGGTGTATTAACGCAGACTAGGTCTCTTTCTTTTTTGAGATATTTTAAATCATATGCTTCGTATGCTGAGGTAGAAACGGCAGCAGTAGCGATAGATTTGAAATAATTAATTAAGGTAGGTGATTGTACATCCCCTTCAAAGAAATCGTCTGAAGCTCTGAGGGCAAATTCTTTTGTTCCTCCTCCTCCCGGTAATAGACCAACGCCTACCTCGACCAAACCAATATAAGATTCAGCTGCATAAACACCAGCATCACAATGCATCGCAATCTCACAACCCCCACCGAATACATAGCCTTGAGTAGCAACTACTACGGGAATTTTTGAGGTCCTAATTTTCATGTTGATTTGTTGAAAATCATCAACAAAACGCTCTAAAACATCAAATTGTTTTTGCATGGCTACCATCCCGATATTCATCAGGTTTGCGCCTACAGAAAACTGTTTGGCATTATTCCCTATGACTAACCCCTTCCAGTTTTCATTTTCAGCCAATTCAATTACTTTCAACAGTGCTTTCCCAATACCTTCACCAATAGAGTTGCTTTTACTTGTAAACTCAATGCAAAGGACACCGTCACCAATATCGTGAACAACGCATTCACTATTTTTAATAACAGGAGCTTGTTCTCTATAGCTGTCTAGTATTATAAAGGATTCTGTTCCGGGAACAGGCTCGTATTTTTTGGAATTTATATTGTAATATTTTTTTTGTCCTCCTTCAAATTTATAAAATGTCGTATCCCCAGCGGCTTTCATCTGCTTTACCCAATCAGCTAGGGTTGCTCCAGCCTTTTCAATCAATTGTATTCCTAATTCAAAACCAATTAAATCCCAATATTCAAAAGGTCCATAATCCCAAAAATATCCAGTTCGCATGGCATCATCTACTGGATAGTATTGATCTGAAATCTCAGGAACTCGTGCTGCAGCATAGCCAAAAAGTTGTCCAAAATAGGAACTAAAAAATTGCTGTTCTTTGGTGTCTCCCTCTACAAGATATTGTAATCTTTTATTCATCAATTCCATCCCCTTAGCGGTTTTTACCACTTCCATTTTAGGACGAATTGCAGGTTCATAAGTTAACGTCTGAAGGTTTAGAGCGTTGATAATGGTTTTCCCATTTTCATCTTTCTGTTTTGTTTTTTCATAAAACCCTTTACCCGTTTTATTCCCCAAAAACTTTTGTTCTAAAAGAAACTTCATAAACTTGGGTTCTGGACGGTCTTTGAGCTTTTCGATATAGGTATCCCCTTCCACGTTTTCCATTACAAAACGACTGACATTATCTCCTGTATCTAAGCCAACTAAATCTTGTAATCTAAAAGTAGCTGTATTGGGTCGTCCTATTAAAGAACCTGTCATGGCATCTACTTCTTCAATTTGGAATTCAAACTGTTCTGTGAGTAATGTCATTTCCGTTCCAGACATTACCCCAATACGATTCCCAATAAATGCTGGTGTATCCTTACATAAAACAGTTTGTTTTCCCAATGTTACTTTCCCAAACTCCATGAAAAAATCAACAACTTCCTTCTGAGTTTCAGCGATAGGGATTATTTCAAGTAAGCGTAAATATCTTGCAGGGTTAAAGAAATGGGTTCCGCAAAAACAAGATTTAAAATCCTCCGAGCGCCCATCTGCAAGCAACTGAATAGGGATACTTGAGGTATTTGAACTTACCAAACTCCCTGGTTTGCGAAATTTTTCAACTTTTTCAAAAATTTGTTTCTTGATTTTTAGGTTTTCAACTACAACCTCAATGATCCAATCGGCCTCACCGATTTTTTCAAAATCATCTTCAAAATTTCCAGTCTTAATTCTTGAGGCAAATGCTTTGTGATACAGTGGGGCTGGTTTAGATTTGATGGTTTTCTGTAGTGCCATATCCACCAATTTATTCCGTTGGGCTTTTACTTTAGATTGTGTGGCATCTAAATCAGGTGAAACGATATCTAACATTAAGACATCCATTCCCACATTTGCAAGATGACAAGCAATTCCAGATCCCATAACACCAGATCCTAGAACAGCTACTTTTTTCAATCGATAATTCATTTTATAGGTTTTGAATGCTTAAAATTAATTAAAAAAATGACACGGTGTCATTTTTTATTTTTACTTTTAGAAAAAATTTTATTTATGAGCCTAGAAAACATGGTTTCCCAATTTGAAAAAAGAGCAGCTACTGCAGCGCCCATAGGAGGATCAATCAAATTTGAAGTAGATGGTCAAGGAATAATAATTGACGGTTCCGGTGATATCAATACAGTAAAGGTTTCAGACGGTGAAGCAGATTGTACGATAAGCCTAACTGCTGAAGTACTTCAAAAACTTCGAGACGGGGACATCAATCCAATGATGGCCGTTATGGGAGGGCAAATTAAAATTTCTGGCGACATGGGACTTGCGATGAAGGTTCAGTCGTTAATGGGTTGATTTTCAATTTACATACACTCTTTTAGAGAAAATACTGAATCAGCAATGTAATCAGCACTCCTTTGAGAAACGCAATCCAGAGTGCCGTATAGAGTCCAATTCTATCAACAACTTTTTTTGCTATTTTCTTGTGCCACTCAAGAGGATTCATGTAATTTGGAATTATATTGAACAACTCATATCGACTCCACAACATTGTGGTGACTTTATTTTTCCTTCACAACTTCTGCAGATTGAAATTTGTACTACTGTCCCATCATCGAGTGTAAGGTGATCATTCTCTAGAGGTTTGTCGCATTTTGCACAGCTCGCATTAACAGCCATTCCACATGATGTACATTCGTAAGTTGCCATAATTTTTCTTTTAAATTAAGATCTAATTTACTTATTTTTTGCCAGACGAAAGAGTTCTTTTACCAAAGAATACAAAAGCCAAACCCATGGGGCTCCATGAAGAAAAAGGTCAAAGACATCCATCCCAGCCATTCCTTCTCCACCTCCCAAAACCCATTGAATTTTTCCAAATAAATGAGGTTCTGGAGTAAAGGGCGCTAAGCCTAAAGTCAAACACAAAAGAATGGCCGTAAATAAATTCGATTTAATAAAGTTTTTCATTTTTTACTACTCAATAATTGGTTGGGCCAAAGTACAATTTCATTTGAAAATTTATCTCTTGGCATTTGGGCATTTACAGATTTTAAATGTTTAGTGAGAGTATTAGCCAATAGATATGCTTCCTTCACATTTGTCTCAATCAAATTCTGATTTTCTTTGATGTCGTTTTTTAAATTGTAGAGCTCCAAAGTCTCTTTGGTGTGGAAATGGATCAATTTCCAATCACCTTGCCGAACAGCACTAAAACTACCAATTCCTGGTCCTTCTATGCCCCATTCATTGGGATAATGCCAAAATAATGGACGATCTGAAATCTCCGCATTTGTATTCTGAAGTAAGGGAACAAAACTTTTACCATCCAACGTTTGAGGTATTTTATTTGCTTCAATTTGAGCAATTTCCAAAATGGAAGGGAAAAAATCTTCAATGATTAATGGAGTTGAATTAACCACTCCCCTTTGCGTTTTTCCAGGCCAATACGCCAACATGGGGACACGAATTCCTCCTTCATATATAGATCCTTTTCCACTTTTTAAAGGAAGATTATGGGTATGTTTTTCGCCTCCACGTGCAACGGCACTCAACCCACCATTATCTGACATAAATAAAATAACAGTATTGTTCACCAAATCATTTACTTCTAAGTAGTTTATCACATTCCCTAAGGCTTCGTCCATACTCTCAATCATAGATGCATAGCGGGCTTCAGGTTCTTCAAGACCCATTTTACGATAAGAATCTACGAAACGATCATTCGCCATTAAGGGGGTATGTATTCCGTACAATGCAAAATACAAGAAAAAGGGCTGCTTATTCATAACAGGAATGTCCAGTGATTCGAGCACCTCTTTTGTGAGTGATTCTGTTAAAAAAATATCTTGCCCGTGATACTTTTCTAAACCAGGAACTGCCCAAACTTCTTTTCCTTCTTTACCATTTCCAAAGTTCTCTAAACCTAAATAACTTCCGGGTGCTCCAGCAGCATGACCAGCGATATTTATATTAAAACCCAGATTTAAGGGATTTGAAGAGGGATATCCTATTGCTCCAAAATGAGCTTTTCCGGCATGAATAGTGAAATAGCCATTATCTTTTAATATTTGAGGTAAAGGCTTTGCAAATGCAGCATTGGGTGTGGAAGGATTCAGGCCGATACCGTTGTAATTCCATTCGGGAAACTCCAAGCTAGGATGATTGAGTTCCATGGGTTGTTTTTGATCGGGCTTTAGAGTCCAGTTTGTAACCCTATGTCGAGCAGCATTCATTCCCGTCATTAAACTCACTCTCGTAGGAGAGCATACGGGTGTAGCATAAGCATTAGTAAACTTAACCCCTTTTTTTGCCAATCGCTCCATATGGGGTGTCTTGTAGATTTTATTAAACTGGGTAAGGCGATCCCAAAAGGGAACAGAGGTATCCTGCCAACCCATATCATCAACAAAAAAAAGGACAATATTTGGAGGTTTAGCTTCTTCTTTTTGATTTTGGCATCCAATAAAGAGAACTAGAAAAAAAGTGAATACAAAAAATAGCCGTTTCATTTTATTCGTTTAAATCTGGAGCTTTAAAAAGTCCCATATTCGAAAAAACAACTCGATCTTTAGCTGATGTAACCGAAAATCGAATCCCTTCAATTTTTTGAGTTTCGAATCGGATTAAACGTTTGTTTCCAATAGTTGATCCTTCATAAATCTTTTTCCATTCCCCTTCAGCTAAAACCTCAAAGGAAAAAGATTTGACGCGCTGACCCATAGGAAGATACTCTTGAATCATAAACGTATTTAATTCTTCAGCTGATTGTAGACGAAGTTCTATAGTAGGTTTCTCATCTTTCGTTTCCGAAACCCAGTAAGTATCTAAATCATTGTCGATTAGAGCATTTACATCGTACCCTTTTGTTGTGGAACTTGTTTTAATTTGCTGTTTTAGGGCATAGTTTTTAGAAAATGTTGTTTTTAAAAAAGTCGCTAAAGCATTCAAATTAGCAACTTCATTTTCATGAACCAAACCTCGTGTATCTACAGGTAGATTCAATAAAAGAGAACTATTCAATCCTACTGAATTATAATAGATATCGACCAATTTAGAAAGTGATTTTACTTGATCATCTTGTTCTGGATGATAATACCAGCCTGGTCTAATGGAGACATCTGTTTCAGTAGGCACCCAATGTGTTCCGTTTTCCTGGCCTGCAGCAAAACGCTGAAAATCAGGCATCCCAGCATAAACACTGTCACGGTAGATGGGCGACCAAGTGGTCTCATTGGCATAGCCTTTTTCATTTCCAACCCAACGAATATCTGGACCTGCATCACTAAATATAACTGCTTGTGGCTGTAATTCTCTAACCAATTTAATTGTTGTGGGCCAATCGTAATAAGATTTTTTATCTACCCTTCGTTCTTCATTAGCTCCACCATAATAGCCGTCACCACCATTTGCTCCATCAAACCAAACTTCAAATATTTCTCCGTAATTGGTCAATAATTCTCGAAGCTGATTACGGAAATAAGAAATGTATTCTGGTTTGCCATAGTCTGGATGATTCCGATCCCACGGAGAAAGATAGACGCCAAATTTCAATCCAAATTCCTTACAAGCTTCGGATAAATCACGTATGAGGTCACCTTCACCGTTTTGCCAAGGTGAATTTTTTACAGAATGCTCCGAAAATTCTGAAGGCCATAAGCAAAATCCATCATGGTGTTTTGCCGTGATAATGATGCCTTTCATTCCTGCTTCTTTTGCTACACGAGCCCATTGCCTTGTATCTAATGCAGTTGGATTAAATTGGACTGGCTTTTCATCACCATACCCCCATTCCATATTCGTGAACGTATTCATATTGAAATGAATAAAGGCGTAATATTCTAATTCTTGCCAGGCCAATTGATGTTCATTGGGTATAGGTCCCACAGGCTCTAAGGGTTCCGGAATACTGTTACAAGAAACTATAGATATTAGTAGGATCAATACAGTAAAGGGCTTGAAAAACTGTTTTTTCATTCTAATTATTATTTAAATTTTGGATCGATAAATTCCCATTCTCGAATATGTGGATGACGATGTGCTATTCGTTGAAGAGAATCTATAGTTTTTACAATATCTGGGTTTTGAGATGCGATATTATTTTTTTCTGAAGGATCATTTTTTAGGTCATATAATTCCCAAGAAGCATTGGAGTTGGTTTTCATATTGATTTTCACTCCTTTCCAATCGCCAATTCTTAAAGCTATTTGTCCGCGTTTTTCAGGATATTCAAAATAAATAAACTCGTGTTGTTCTTGCCCTTCTTTCCCAAGAAGTTCAGGTAATAGTGAGATCCCATCAGGTGAAGTTTGTTCTTGACCGCTTAAAGCCGCAAAAGTATTGTACATATCCCAATGGCCAGAAACGAGATCAGAGCTGGAACCAGGGGCAATCTTTCCTTTCCAATAAGCAATGAATGGAATTCGAATTCCTCCTTCATAAACATCCATTTTTAATCCTCTAAAGCCTGCTGCACTGTCAAAATAGTTTGCATCTACGCCTCCGGCAAAAGTTGGTCCATTATCACTTGTAAATAATATTAATGTATTTTCCTCCTGTCCTCTGGCCTTTACGGCATCCCAAATTTTCCCCACTTCAGTATCTAAATGAGTAATCATGGCTGCGTATGCCGATTTAGGATATTGGTGTGCAGTATAACCCCGATCCCCGTAATACGGTGTTTCATCAAATTGGTCTCTATAGTGATCAATCAATGAGTCGGGAACCTGAAGTGATACATGCGGTATCGGTGAAGGATAGTACAAGAAAAATGGTTTTTCAACAGCGGTTGTATCTAGAAAATGTAGGGCCTTATCTATCATCCTATCAGGGGCATAGTCTCTGCCTTTAAACTGATCAAAAGCAGCCTGATCACTCCCTTCTTGAATAGGATTATGCACCAAGAAAAAGTCATTATTTAATGAAGCCACCTCATCATTTTCCCAAAGATGGGTAGGGTAATAATTGTGCGCTTGCTTTTGATCTAAATAACCGTAGTAATAATCAAAACCTTGCAACAAAGGACTCCCTGAGGTACCGTTCATTCCCAAACCCCATTTACCGACAAGAGCCGTTTGGTATCCAGCTTTTTTTAACATCTTAGCAAGGGTTGGTGTCGTTTCAGGAATAGGCATCTGCCCACCTTCATTCTCGTCTTCAAATTGACCCAATTCGTAATTACCTCTTATATAAGCATGACCTGCATGGGTTCCTGTTAAAAACATATATCGTGAAGGCGCACAAACTGGGGCTCCTGTATAATGCTGCGTAAAACGCATTCCTCCAGCGGCCAGTCGGTCAAGATTTGGTGTTTGAATTTTCTCTTGCCCATAGGCTCCAATTTCTCCATAGCCTAAATCATCCGCTAAAATGTAAATAATATTTGGTGCTTTCGATTCTCTTTGGTTCTGTTCTGAACAACCTAAAAATAAAAATCCAAACAAGAATAAAATAAAATATTTCATGTCAAATTTTTATGAAAATTTGTTTTTTATACAACCAATCACACAAAAACCAAAGCCCATAGAGTACGACAATTCCTGATACTAGATCAGCTAACCATGGAGAAAAACTACCTATTATACTATTGGAAAAAGGCCGTACAATTTTCAAGAAAAGACCTCCTCCTCCAAGTGAAGCGAAAAGATAAATAAAGAGTGGGTTTACACCTACAGTTCTGAAAACATAGGTTTTTTTAATTATTTGTTTTACATCTATGAGCCAATAACAAAGAGCAAGTGCTAAAAACGTCCAACCTGCAGAAAGTAGTACAAAAGAAGTTGTAGAAATTCTTTTTATTACAGGAGTGAAAAAAGTAGATAAATATCCTAACGCCAAAGCAATCACTCCTGAAATGATCAGTCGTTTAAGTTTATCAGCGTAAGAAGAATTTTCCATTAACCACTTCCCAGCTACAACCCCCCACAAGGTATGAGCAGCTGTAGGCAATGCATTAAATGCTGCCCAATGACCACCGTATTCATATCCAGAAATAAAAATATTAAACCAAGCTCCAAAGTTTTCTCCTGCTACAAAAGCCTGATCAAAACCAGCAACAGGAAAGAATCGATACAAAAGATCTGAAATCAGAATGCAAACGAATCCTGCAGCAATATTAAAGGTGGAAGATTTTTTCAATAAAAGGAACGAAATCAAATATGTAAAGGATAGTTGAGCTAAAACATTATCAAATTGGAAGATGATTTTTTCAGGTCCAATACAGTACAGTCCCCAGCCAAAAAGTAACAGCAGAAAAGCTCTTCGAAAGGCATGGTTCCGAATTTTTTGTTCGGAATCGCCTTTTTTCTTTCTATTTGCATAGGAAAGAGGGATAGAAACCCCAACAATAAACATAAAGAAAGGTTGAACCAAATCCCAGAAATGTAAGCCTTCCCATTTCGCGTGATGAAAAAGAAAATCCATTATCGCTGTTAGCTGCTCATTTCCTGATTCCATAAGAACTTCAAACAAGTGTGCAAATTCAGCAATGAGTAAAAACATGACTAATCCTCTAAAAAAATCCAAGGAAACTAAACGGTTATTTAATTTATTTTCTGTGCTCATCTTAATTCTATTTTAATTAGGGTATCAATATCGTCTTTAGAAATTTTAGAAACATCGATTGAAAATCCAAAAGCATCGTTTCGGTATGGTAATTTTTGATTTGACTTCATATCATATACCGCCTTAATTTTAACTGGAACTTGATCCGTATGAAGAATCTTTATTTCAGGGTTTAGTAGGTGAACAAAGACCGTTTTGTCTTTTTGGGTCGACACAAAATCATCGTTGGGTGGAATAGGACCTTTTCGAGTTCCATAAATGGTCTCCCCGTGAAGTTTTAGCCAATCACCCATCGCTCTCAAGGAGGCTTGATGTTTAGGTTGGATTTTACCGTTTGGCATTGGACCTACATTTAAAAGCATATTACTCCCATAGCCTGCGGCTTTGATTAGATAATGAATTAACTCTTTTTCAGATTTATGCTTTCTGTCTTGTAGATTAAATCCCCAGGATCCGTTAATAGTCTCACATACTTCCAAGGGCACGCTTCCTATTTGGTCTGCCGGTGTTCCCCAGCCTGTTGAGTTTTTGCCGGGCAAATCTTTTTCAAACATTTGAAAATCTTCTCCATCAATTATACCAATATGATGATTATTTCCAATTAATGCTTGAGGTTGCATTTCATGAATCATTCCATAGATTTCGTCATAGTGCCAATCTACTTTGGCTTCTCCAAACTTCTTACCATCCCATTCTTTTTGATCCCAATGACCATCAAACCATATACCACCTATTTCACCATAATTAGTCAGTAATTCTTTAAGCTGGGCTTTCATAAAAGCGATATAATCTTCCCAATTGCCCTCATTACGGCCTTGAATTCCTGTTCCTGTTCTTCCTCTTGGAAAATAATCATCCCGATTCCAATCCAGCAGGGAATAGTAGAAAAAGAGTTTGATCCCTTGTTTGCGGCATTCTTCTGCCAATAATTTGAGTATATCCTTTCCGTAGGGCGAACTGTCAACAATATCATATTCAGTAACTTTTGAATCAAACATTGAAAATCCATCGTGATGCCTACTAGTAATAGTGATGTATTTCATTCCGGCATTCTTGGCCATAGTGACCCATTCTACAGGGTCAAAATCAATTGGATTAAAAAAAGCTGGGAGTTTTTCGTACTCCTCAACACTGATGTTTTGATTATTCATTACCCATTCTCCGTCACCTAAAATGCTATAGACCCCCCAATGTACAAAAAGCCCAAAACGAGCATCTTGAAACCAGGCTCTTGCCTCAACATTTTCTTGACTGGGTGTATACTTTTGAGCATTTGTATTTGAAATCAAAAGAAAGGTAAAACAACTCAGAATAAGTTGTTTAAGGTTCGGATAATTCATGTTTTCTAGTTTTGTTTCCTAAATGTAATACTTTTAAAATTGTTATTTTAATGTTATAATTCATCACAACCTTTTTTTTTAATTTATTTTATTCATGTACCTTAAGTAATTATATTTAAAATGAAAATACGAGTAATAACAGTATTTTGTCTTTTGGGGATTTGCCTTAATAGTTGTCTAGAATCCAACGTGATTTTTGAGACCCAATTATTTAAAAATGGAGAAGGAAATTATGCCTGTTATCGAATTCCTGCCATTATTCAATCCCCACAGGGTACTTTATTTGCTTTTGCAGAAGGAAGAAAAAGAAATTGTAATGATTTTGGAAACGTAGACATTCTTGTCAGAAAGAGCAATAACGGTGGACTTCATTGGACTTCTATGGAAGTTGTTGCTGATTTTGAAGAGTTACAAGCTGGGAATCCAGCACCAGTAGTAGATGTTTTAGATCCTTTATTTCCACAGGGGAGGATTTTTTTATTCTACAACACTGGAAATGTTTCTGAACATGATATGCGCAAGGGCAAAGGAGTTCGCAAAGTGTATTTTATCACTAGCGAAGATGAGGGAAAAACTTGGTCAGAGCCAGTAAACATTACCAATCAAGTTCATTTTAATTCAACGACCACTCAAGCAGACCGAGATTGGAGAACCAATGCTACCACCCCAGGACATGCAATTCAATTCAAAAAGACACCCTATCGAGGTCGTATTTATGTTCCCGCTAATCATTCTCAAGGAGATCCTCAAGATGGCTTTAACGAATACCGTGCCTATGGTTTTTATACTGACGATCACGGAAAGAATTTCCGCGTAAGTCCAGATTTGAAAACACTTTCTTCCAATGAAGCTATTGGGGTTGAATTACCTGATGGGTCTTTAATGCTTAATGTAAGGGAACAAAATGGACTCACTAAACAAAGATTAATTGCCATAAGTAAATCTGGAGGTACACAATGGGATGCTGAATATTTCGATCGTGATTTGATTTCCCCCGTTTGTCAATCAAGCCTCTTATTATTTGAAGGAAGTCAAGACACACTTCTCTTGTACTCTGGGCCCAATAGCATCTCAAAAAGAGAAAAAATGACCCTAAAAGCAAGTCGAGATTTTGGGGATACGTGGTCTATAGAGAAAGAAATCTATCCGGGTACAGCAGCCTATTCAGATTTGGTACAAATCGACTCAAAAACCATCGGACTTTTTTATGAGAGAGACAATAATGGGATTTATTTTATTCGCTTTCCCTATTCAGAGCTCACTAAATAATCTTATTTTTAAAAAAAACATTCATATGTCATTCAATAAATACCTCGCTACACTACTTGTATGCATTACTTCTAGCGTTCAAATTCTAGCTCAAGATTGGGCCAACTTTAGCGAATTTAGAGCCGCTAATGAGGCACTTACTACCCCAAAAAGTGGAGAAAATAGGATTGTCTTTATGGGGAATTCCATCACTATTGGTTGGTTACAAACTCATCCTGAATTTTTTAAAGACAAGCCATATGTAAATCGTGGAATCAGTGGTCAAACTACACCTCAGATGCTTGTGCGTTTTCGTGCAGATGTGGTAAACATCGATGCAAAGGTTGTTGTTATTTTAGCAGGTACTAATGATATTGCTGGTAACACTGGCCCTTCTTCTTTAGAGATGATAGCTGACAACATCATTTCCATGACTGAAATTGCTCAGTCAAATGGTGTTAAAGTTATTTTATGCTCTGTGCTACCTGCTTACGACTACCCATGGAAACCTGGTTTAGAACCCAATATTAAAATCCCAAAATTAAATGCCTTAATTAAGAATTATGCAGACCAAAATGGGGTTTATTATCTAGATTATTTCAGTGCACTTAACGACGGAAATAATGGGATAAATAAAAAGAATAGTTATGATGGGGTTCATTTAACTTTGGAAGGTTATAAAATCCTAGAACCACTTTTGGAGGAGGCAATAAAAAAGGTCCTTGAATAAAATATCCAAGAACCTTTTAAGAAGAATTTATAGTTGGTGTTTATTTTCTAAACTCCAACTTTGCTCTGAAGTATCCCCATCCTAAATGAAGATCCATACCCATATCTGCCTCTTCAAAAATCATAGAAAAGGCCTCTATAGAATCAGAACCTTCTGTTAGAGGAACCGTAACTCTAGCAACGTCTAAATCTTTACTGTAACTGTAAGCTCCCCAAACGCTGGTTGCTTTGTTGATGATGATCGTCATTTGACCTTCTGAAGGGATGGCATACATAGTATATCTTCCAGCTTCTAATGAATTCCCTCCGACTTTCATAGGACTGTAAAGCGTTAATTCAGTAGACTCATTTGCCCCCAGTCTCCAAATTTCTCCCTGAGGCACAAGAGTTTCAATAGCTCTTCCGTTGAGCTGAGGACGACTGTAAAGTATTCTTGCCCACTGAGCTTCACCTCTAGTTCCCGGATATTCTATCTGATCCAAAGGACTTTTATCTAAGGCTTTAAATTTTTGTGCTTCCACACTTTGTACAGCTACAAATAGGAAAATTGCAATGGTAATAATTTGTTTCATAATTGATGTTTTTAGACTACGAATATAATCAGTCCAAATGATAAATTAATTTAATTTAACTTTTTAATGGAAAGATCAGTTTTAACAGGATGATGATCAGACACCCACATTCCTTCTTTTGTTTTGAGCCAAAGATGATCAGCTCGGATCACTTTAAATCCTTTTTGAAAAACATAATCGATTCTTTGGTCTCCAACCGTTTCAGTATTAAAACCAGTAAAAGTTCCATAATTTGCTGATTCTGTTGTTAAACCTTGCTGAACATCTTCAAAGGCCACTTGCAATAATTGGATAGGCTGTTGGTCTGGAGTCAAATTAAAATCGCCAGTAATTACCACTGGTAATTTTTGCTGATTAATTTCCTCTATTTTAGATAGAATCAAACGAACCGAATTTGCTCTTGCCTCTTTCCCTATGTGATCGAAATGGGTATTGAATAACCAAAATTCTTCTTTGCTGATTTTATCTTTAAAACGAGCATAGGTACAAATTCTTTCTAAAGCTGCATCCCATCCAACTGAAATTTCATTTGGTGTTTCTGATAACCAGAATGTATTCGATTCCTTCAGTTCCAAACGCTGTCTTTTAAAGAAAATTGGGCTATATTCTCCCTTTGTTTCTCCATCTTCACGACCTACTCCAACGTGGCTATAGTCTTTCATACCTGAAGTTAAGTCAAGTAACTGTCGGTGAACCACCTCCTGCATTCCCATCACATCTGGCTGAATATTCAATAGAGATTCAATCATATCTCCTTTTCTTTTTTCCCAAAGATTAACACCGTCATTAGGACTTGCATATCTAATATTATATGAGATAACACTAATTTCTGGAGTTGCACAACTCAAAAATGTGCCAAATATTGAAATTAAGAGTATTGTATTAAATCTTGAAATCTTCTTAGTAAAGATCATTATTTTTCGTTTTTGAAATCAATTAATTAAATCTGTTAATTTGACTAAAATAACAAAATATGATTTTAAACTAGCTGCTTAATTCTTTCTAAATTCCAACTTGTCAATGTCCAAAATACTATGCAATAACACATTAGCTCCTTTCGCAATAGCCTCAGGAGTAGAATATTCCTGAGGTGCATGACTGATTCCATTGACACTTGGCACAAAGATCATCCCAGTAGGAGTAATAACTGCCATGTCCTGTGCGTCGTGTCCAGCACCGCTTGGCATCGTCTTTTGTGAATAGTTCAAATCAATTGCGTTTTGACGAATAATATCTTGAATTCGAATGTCTGTTAGGGCTGGTTCTGCGGTTGCGTCTATCGGTTTAAATTCAAAAGAAGTTTCAGTGGATTTCCCTATTTCATGAGCCTTTGCTTCAATCTGCTTAAACATCAAGATGATTTTTGCAGCATCCAAATCACGTATTTCCAAACTCAGAATTACCTTTCCTGGAATAACATTTGGTGCGCCTGGAAAAGCCTCAATCCTTCCTACTGTACCTACCTGAGCTCCTTCAGTTTTAGTTATTATTTCATTTACAGCTAAAACAAATTGTGCCGCTGCTATCATAGCATCCTTTCGGTCATTCATAGGAGTTGTACCTGCATGATTTGTAAGACCTGTAATTTCCACATCCCACCATTTCAAACCTACAATCCCCTCTACTACACCTATATCGAGTTTGTTTTTATGCAACACATTCCCTTGCTCTATATGCAATTCTAAAAAAGCATGAAGATCTTCAGGACTTCTTTTAACTTCCATAATCTTGTCCGGGTTTCCTCCAACTCTTAAAATACCCTCTCCATTGGTATAGCCAGATGCAGTTTTTACCTCCAAAGTGGCTTGGTCAATTTTACCAGCCATAGCACGTGACCCAAAAATAGCACCTTCTTCATTTGAAAAGATGATCATTTCGAGGGGGTGTCTTGTAACGATTTCATTTTCAATCATGGTTTCCAAAACTTCTATTGCACCAATCACTCCTACATCTCCGTCATAGTGTCCACCATTTGGAACTGCATCAATATGAGAACCAAAAGTGATTGGACTCAAATTTTTTATTTTGCCTTCTCTTTTTGCAATTAAATTTCCTGCAGCATCTGTAAAAACATCAAGTCCTAAACCTTCAAGGTATTGAGTCAAATAAGCTCGAGCCTGAATATCATGATCACTGAACGCTACACGGTCATTCCCCCCATTGGAATTCATTCCAAAAGTGGAAAGTTTTTTTAATTGGGCATTCAGTCGATTTGAATTGACCTCTAAAGTCTCTTCTTGTGCACGGGCATTACTACAGTTTATAAAAATTACAATAGCGATCCAAATGATTTTGTTAATCTTCATGAGTATTTTTCTTGTTTTGAACTAAAATTAAAGTTTATTTGATACCCTACTCTCTTTTTTTGAAATTTTCAATCACATTTTAGAATCTAATCTTTTTTGTACATTTCATAAAAAATAAACTAAATGAAAAAAGGGATTTTCATAATCGCACTCATAATTGGATCTTTTAGCTTGCAAGCTCAACATGGCAAGGTAATGGATGACCTTAGCTTAAACAGTAAGATTCTTAAGGGAGAACGCAAGTTTTCTGTTTACCTCCCACCAGATTATGATTCTTCAAGTAGAAGTTATCCAGTCTTATATTTATTGCACGGATATACTGACGACCATACCGGATGGGTACAATTTGGAGAAGTACTTCATATCGCAGACAAAGCCATTCTCAGTGGAGATGCAAGTCCTATGATCATTGTAATGCCAGATGCAGATACAGGTTTGCCGGGCTACACTAACGCCATCTCTGGAAACTGGAATTACGAAGATTTTTTCTTTAAAGAATTAATGCCACATGTAGAGGATCGTTTTCGAATTAAAAAAGAAAAACGTTTTCGAGCTATTTCTGGACTCTCTATGGGCGGAGGAGGGACATTCCTCTACGCTCTTCATCGTCCTGATTTATTCTCATCTGCAGCCTCTCTTAGTGCTTGGATGGGACCCCAAAATTTAAAAGAAATGGAAGATTTCGCAAATCGTGAAAATATAAAATTTGATTCTAAAAATTTGGAGAGCTTTCTGGATCGAAACAACCCTTTGCGTCTGGTTGATAAAATGGAAGCCAAGGAATTAAACTCCGTACGTTGGTTTATTGATTGTGGAGATGATGATTTCTTATATGAAGGAAATAGTCTTATGCACATTAAAATGAGAGATAAAATGATCAATCACGAATTTAGAATACGGGATGGAGGACACACTTGGACTTATTGGAGAACCTCACTACCCACCGTCCTTTCATTTATTTCAGACCATTTTCATCAACGCTAAAAAATAGATCCATAAATTATGACTTTAAAGTGCGGGGTCACTACAGCACTACTTTTTTTGGCTGTGAGCTGTTCTAAATCGGATGTGATTTCAGAAGAAACCGAAATAATCCAGGAAATCCCAATTAATAGCAACTCCCTTCCCTTTTTCAAGATCAATACAAAAGGAAATACAATTGTTGATGAACCTAAAGTAAGTGCCAATCTTCAAATAGTTCATAAAGATTCTCTGTTAGAAAGCCATCAAATAGGAATAGAAATAAGAGGATCCAGTTCTCAAATGTTCGACAAAAAATCGTACGGTTTTGAAACTTGGGATTCAAACAATGAGGACCTAAACGCCGTAGTAGGAGGATTTCCTGAGGAGGAAGATTGGATTTTATATGCCCCCTACAGTGATAAATCATTAATCCGTAATGTACTGATTTATCAACTCTCCAATGAAATGGGACAATACGCAACTAAAACAGCCTTTTATGAATTAGAAATCAATCAAACTTATCAAGGGACCTATGTTTTTATGGAAAAAATAAAACGGGATAAGAATAGAGTCGATATAAGCAAAAATAAAGAAGATGATATCAGCGGAGGTTATATCATTAAGATTGATAAGCCTACTGGAGATGGGGATTGGTACAATGAATCCTTTGCTTTTGGCTCACAATATACTGTAGAAGGTGTATTGGGTCAATTTAAAAATACCATCTTTTTGTATGAATATCCCGATGCAGATGATATCTCTGATTTGCAAAAAGACTACATACAAAAGTATATGTATGATTTTGAAACAGCTTTAGTGTCAGAGAATTTTTCATCTGAAGAAGACGGATATCAAAAGTATATCGACTTAGATAGTTTTATTGACTTTTTTATTTTGAATGAGGTCTCTAAAAATCCTGATGGATTTCGGTTAAGTACTTTTATGCATAAAGACAAGGGTGAAAAATTAAAAATGGGACCCATTTGGGATTTTAATATTGCCTTTGGAAATGTTGATTATTGTAATGGTGCCTCAACTGAGGGGTGGGCCTACAAATTTAACGACATCTGCCCAAACGATACTTGGCTTGTTCCTTTTTGGTGGGAACGTTTTATGGAGGATCCCATTTTTATAAAGGCATTGAAGGAACGTTGGACAAGCCTTCGGACTGATATTCTCTCCACCAATAAAATACTTAGAGATATAACAACGCTTCAAGAGTATTTAGAAACGAACAATGCCATTCAAAATAATTTTTCGAAATGGTTGGTTTTAGGAAAGTATATTTGGCCCAACGCTTATGTTGGAAACAATTATACCGACGAAATAAACTATTTGAAAGATTGGAGCGAGAATCGTTTGGAATGGCTTGATAATCAGATAAATTCACTTTAAAAAACCAAATGCTCAGAGCTGTTATTTTTGACATGGACGGTGTTATTGTAGATAGCGAACCGTTGCATCACAAAGCGTATCAAAAAATGTTCGATGACTTCGGATTAGAGGTTTCGAACTCCATGTATGAATCTTTTACAGGAAAAGCCACTTTGGCTATCTGTGAAAAACTCTGTACTACATTTAATCTTAAACTCACACCAGAAACACTTATCAATCGAAAACGAGAGCATTTTAATATTCTCTTCGAACAGGATCAAGATTTTAATCTTATTGATGGTGTTCGCCAATTGATCGAGGAGTATTCAGAAGCTGGACTGACTTTAGTACTGGCATCTTCTGCTTCCATGCAAAACATCAATCGTATTTTTAAACGTTTTGAATTAGATCCCTATTTTAAAGCAAAACTCAGTGGTGCAGATCTCAAAGCTTCCAAACCTCATCCAGAAATATTTATAAAAGCGACTTCAGAAACAGGATTTTTAAGAGAAAACTGTTTTGTGATTGAGGATTCTACAAACGGAATCAAAGCAGCAAAAGCTGCAGGACTTTTTTGTGTTGGGTTTGATAGCCCCCATTCAAAAAATCAAGACTATAAAGAAGCTGACTTGACTATCAATTCGTTTAAAGAAATTGAGTTTAATAAAATTAAGACTCTTTTTTAGTTTTCTTTTTACTATCCACAGTCACAAAAAATTCCCAGATATAAGAAGCTATATACACCAAAACAAAAGGCAATATGTAAATATAATAGAACGTTTTGTCTGTTACTAAAATCTGAAGGTAATCTGAATTGGTAGAATAGTATCCCAGCTTTTCAGTAGAGAGATCGTAAATGAGCCCTATAAAAATTATAGCAGTATAGAGCAAGAGGATGATTCTTAGGGGCCAATACAATTGAGGTCTAAGATATGAAAAGCCAAAGTAATACGGAATTTTTTTCAAGAGTCTAATTTGATATCACTCAAAAATACAAAAACTAAATTCAACTGAAGTACTTTGATTTTCAATCAACTTTAAGGCTTTGTTTTTTAATTTAAACCGTGATTTTAAGAAAAACGCTAATTATAATTAAACTAGTGCAAAAATATTTTGTCTATTTATGAAAACAAAACTCATGAACACACTTTTAAGATTTCTTGCCGTACTCGCGGTATTCTCCCAAATTAGCATTTCTTGTCAATCAGAAACCAAAGAAAAATCAGAAATTACAATTGGATTACAAACCTATTCTTTCAGGACTATGGAAGATCAAAGTCCAATGGCTATTCTAAATTATATTAAACAAACAGGAATAAAAAACGTAGAATTAATGGGTAATCATGCTGAACCATTTGCTGGTGCACCCGAAAGTTCCATGTCTGATCCAGTCAAATTAGCGGTAATAATTAAGCAATACAGAAAAGAAAGCTTGACTGAGGAGGAAAAGATAATAGCGGAAGAAATTGCCAAAGAAAGATTAGAGTTCAACAAAGAGGTAGAAGAATGGAGAAAAAATGTTGACTTTAAAAAGTTTGAAGAACTTAAGCGGTTATATGATGAGGCTGGAGTTTCCATTTATGCGTTTAAGCCACGAGTGTTTGGTAAAAATAATACAGATGAAGATATTCGTTATGGTATGCGCGCTGCTAAAGCACTTGGTGCAAATCATGTTACACTAGAACATCCAGAGGATGATGAACATACGGCTAGATTAGCTAAAATTGCTGAAGAGGAAAATATACTAATTGGATATCACGGTCATGAGCAACAAACTCCAACACTTTGGAATACTGCAATGAGTCAATCAGATGCAAATCGGATGAATCTTGATTTCGGTCACTACATTGCAGCAGAAAATAAAAACCCACTTGACATCATCAAAACTAAACACGAAAAGATCGTGAGTATGCATCTGAAAGATCGTAAAAAAAGAAGTAATGGAGGAGATAATTTAGTGTGGGGCCAAGGCGATACTCCCATTCAAGAGGTTTTAAAACTAATTCAGGACAATGGATATGACTTTCCAGTAACTATAGAGTTGGAATATAAAATTCCAGAAGGATCGGATGCTGTGGAGGAAGTGAAAAATTGTGTCGCATACATTAAAAGTGTGCTTTAATTTCAATCCCTTTCAAAATTAAGAGGCTGGTAAAGGTTTCAAACAAAAATTTAATCAACTACTATTCAATGATAATGAACTCATGAAAAATCATAAAAAAAATTTTCCAATCGATTCTCGAAGAGACTTTATTAAAAAGGCAGCTTCTGCTTCACTATTTTCTATAGTTCCAAGCAGTACACTAACTAGCTTAGGATACCAATCACCTAACGACATGGTTAACATTGCTGCAATTGGAGTTGGAAACAGAGGGGGTCAAGTAATAGGGAATATTGCTACTCCGGATGTTATTGTTGAACGTGCTAGAATGGGAGGTTTTTTAAGACAGCCCTATGGAGGAATTCAACCTGAAAGAAGTCCATATAACAGAGGTCAAGCTACAGAGCCAAAATCTTTTAAACACGCAAATATTTATGCTATCTGTGATGTAGACCATGAATATGCGGGACATATCATCAAGGGATATCCTAAAGCCAAAACTTATTACGATTACAGAGAAATGATCGATAACGATAAGAACATCGATGCCGTAGTAATTGCAACACCTGATCATACACATGCCGTTATTTCATCCTATGCGATGAAAGCAGGTAAGCATGTATATGTAGAGAAGCCAATGACAAAAACCATTTACGAAGCCAGGTTTTTAAGAGATTTAGCTAGAACAACAGGTGTAATCACCCAGGTTGGAAATCAGGGACACAATGTTGAAGGAACGATGCAAACGGTGGAATATATTCAATCGGGTATGATCGGTGACGTAAGTGAGGTGCATTTATGGTCCAATCGTCCTGTTTGGAAACAAGGCTATTTTAGTCGCCCTGAAGGAATTCAGGTTCCAAAAAATTTAAACTATGACCTCTGGTTAGGCCCCGCTCAATTCAAACCTTATCATCCAGATATTTTGCATTTTGCTTGGAGAGGACTTTGGGATTATGGTACAGGTGCCATGGGAGATATGGGCGCACATACTTTCGACGCTCCAATTTGGGCATTAGATCTTGGTATGCCTACCAAAATTCAGGCGACAACAACACCTTTCAACGACGACTATATTCCTGTATCAGAAAGTGTAACATATGAATTTGAAGCTCGCGGTAATAAACCTCCTGTAAAAGTAACTTGGTCTGATGGTGGAATAAAACCTTCACGACCGTCTGAGCTAGAACCTAATCGTGGCTTAAGAGAAGCACTTTATATAGGTACTAAAGGAAAGCTAATGCACGGAACTCATGGGGCTATACCCGAATTAATTCCTGAAAATCCCGAGAATACACCCAAAAAATGGCTTCCCAGACCGAGTAGCGTGTATCTGGATTTTGTAGAAGCAATAAAAGAGAATCGCCCAGCGGCTAATAATTTTGAAGTAGCTGCCAAAGTAACCGAAGTGATGCTTTTAACAAATATTGCTGTTGCTGCACAAAAACTCGATATCACTTTAGAGTATGATGCTGCAAACATGAAAATAACGAATTGTGATGCCGCTAATGATTATTTCCACTACGAGTATCGTAAAGGTTGGGAATTGTAAATTATTTGACGAATCAATTAAAACTCCAAAACAACTTCAACTCGAGTTCAATCTAGATTTGAAGTTGTTTTTGTTTGAAAAAGACAAATATTAATTTGCTTCAATTTTCACTAATAATACACTGTGCGCAGGAATTTCTAATTGGAGTTGATCCTTTTTAATATAATATTCAGTAAACATTTTGATTCCAACTTTATGAGGCGCATCAAATGTGTTGTGATCCTGAATTTCTGGTGAATGAATCGCCTCAATAGAAACCTTATTGTATTTTATATCTTCAAGAGGAATAGATACTGCATGTGCCTTTTGACTATCAATATTTACAAGTGAAATATGGATATCCCCAGACGTGTTTTGTGAAGCAGAAACACTCAAGGCTGGTAAAGATTGTCCTTCAAAAGAAAATTGGGGTGTTTTAAAATTTAAGGGGATTAACATTGCATCTTGATGTACTGCATACATTTTCATCACATGATAAGTAGGGGTTAAAATTAGCTTTTCTCCTTCAGTTAAAATTACAGCTTGAAGGACATTAACAGCCTGGGCCAAGTTGGCCATCGTTACCCGCTGTGCGTGATTATTAAAAATATTAAGTGTCATTCCTGCGATCATCGCATCACGGATTGTATTTTGCTGATATAAAAAACCAGGGTTTGTACCCGGTTCAACATTATACCACCCCCCCCATTCATCCACTATAAGGTCAATTTTACGTTCTGGATCATATTCGTCCATTATAGCAACATGTTTGGTTATATATTCATCCATCATGTGGGCTCTTTGCATGGTTTGAAAATATTGTTTTTCACTAAAATCTGCAGCTGGGCCTTTGTTTCCCCAGTCAATAACAGAATAAGAATGAAGTGCGACAGCTTCAATTAAATTTTTAGGTATATTTTTCATTAATACTTCAGTCCAACGGTAATCTCCATCACTCGCGCCAGAAGCTACCCGATATAATTTTTGAGAATTACTCCAATCTGTCATGTATGTTGCATATTGTCGGTATAGATCAGTGTAGTATTCCGCAGTCATGTGACCCCCACATCCCCAAGCTTCATTTCCTAACCCCCAGTATCGGACATCCCATGGCTTTTTACGTCCGTTTTTTCGGCGTAAATCTGCCATTGGACTCACTCCATCATGATTTACATATTGTAACCAATCTGCGAATTCACGAACTGTTCCACTTCCTATATTCCCAGAAATATATGGTTCGGTTTCCAATACCTCACAAAGATTTAAAAAATCATGGGTGCCAAAACTGTTATCTTCTGTAACACCTCCCCACCACTGATTTACAATAGTCGGACGATCTTGTTTAGGACCTACACCGTCTTTCCAATGATAAGTATCTGCAAAGCATCCCCCTGGCCAGCGCAGATTTGGAATTTTCATCTCTTTTAAAGCACTAATTATATCTGTTCTAACACCATTAAGATTCGGTATTTCACTCTCTTCTCCAACATAAAAACCACCGTATATACAGCGCCCAAGATGCTCTGCAAAATGACCGTAAATATGCTTGCTAATTTGGATATCTGAAGACCCTAGTTGTAATTTAATTTCGGTTTGAGCATTAACAACAAAACAAAGTGACAGAGTAATTAAAATTGCTTTACTTTTCATATTAGTTCTTTTATATTTTAAACTAATCTAATTAATATTTAGCTTTCACTAAAGGGTTAATGTATCAAATATCTATTCTTAATTTCTTGTGACAGGGGTAAATGTAAAAAAAGATTCATTGAACAATTTGAAATTTACTTCTAATCTTTAGTAGTCAAAACCAAACAGAATTGAAAAAATGAACAGCTTATCGTTCTATAGATTATGAAGTGAAAACAACCTAAAAAAAATATAATACTGAACGTCAAAAAAAAAGTCTTTGCTTTATAATATGAAGAAAGTGGACCACTTATAAAATACCTTTTTTCTCACATCAAATAAAATTCATAAAAAAAGAATAGTTTATTGTATGTTTTTCCTAGACAATTTAAAATCAAAAGAAAACTCTTTTTTTAGCTGAAAATTACCTTCAACTTCGAAAAAAAATAGAGTTTAGATTGAATCCACAGTGAGTTTAATTAATCTATTATTATTCACTATTTTTATGGAATATAAAAATTTTCTATAATTTAAATAATTTAAGATTCAAATATCTTCCATTTTAAAATACTTGTAATGAAAAATCTGTGGATTACTCTTTTCATAATAATTGTGAATCAGTTAAATGC
>JAFMMH010000121.1 GCA_017851655.1 Flavobacteriaceae bacterium | reverse complement strand
GAGCGAAAGACGGGATTTGAACCCGCGACCCTCACCTTGGCAAGGTGATGCTCTACCCCTGAGCTACTTTCGCAATTAATTTCAAACTTTGGAGTGAACGTTATCTACTTCAAAAGGTGATAAGCTACCCAAGAGCTACTTTGCTCATATTGGATTGCAAATGTAAAATAAAATTTAATTTTTTTTGACATATTGCCTCTGCTTTTAACACAAAAATTAATTCCCATCAAACCTAAAACTACCCGTATAAATCGAAGTCAACACAAATTGCATTCAACTTGTAGATTAAATTCCTTCTTTCAACTTTTTTTTTGAGTCAATTTTCGCTTGATCTGATTGAGTTGCATCAGTGCTTCAACAGGTGTAAGTGTATCTATATCCAAAGCTGTAATTTCATCCCTTAAGGCTTCCAGGATAGGATCATCCAAAGTAAAAAAACTGAGTTGCAGATCTTCTTCTTTCGAAACTTTGTTTTTCTTTGACTCTCCTTGGGTTCGTTGAGAAGACTCCAATATTTTTAATTTATTTTGGGCAGTTTGCAAAACGTGCTGAGGCATTCCTGCCATTTTTGCAACATGGATTCCAAAACTATGCGCACTCCCACCTGGTACAAGTTTTCTTAAAAATAAAATGTTAGATCCAGATTCTTTAATAGATACATTGAAATTTTGAATTCTAGAGAACTGTGTGTTCATCTCGTTTAATTCATGATAGTGTGTGGCAAAGAGAACTTTCGGACGGAATGGGTGTTCGTGAAGGTACTCTGCTATAGCCCATGCTATAGAAATTCCATCATAGGTACTAGTTCCTCTACCAATTTCATCTAAAAGAACGAGACTCCGTTCTGAAATATTATTTAAAATTGAGGCTGTTTCATTCATCTCTACCATAAAAGTAGACGCACCCATAGAAATATTATCACTTGCACCAACTCTAGTAAAGATTTTATCTACCACTCCTAATTTGGCTTTGGTAGCGGGGACAAAACTTCCGATTTGAGCCATTAATGCAATCAATGCCGTTTGTCGGAGTAGGGCAGATTTCCCCGACATATTTGGCCCAGTAATCATTAAAATCTGTTGGGATTTCTGATCTAAAAAAAGATCATTAGAAATATAAGGTGTACCGGGGGTCAATTGTTGTTCGATCACTGGATGTCGCGCACCCTGTATACTCAATGTAGTCTCTTGTGTCCATTCTGGGCAACAGTAATTCTGCTTAACTGCAGTCTGGGCAAAACAGCTAAGTACGTCCCATTGGGCTACTGCTTGAGCATTGTGCTGTAGAACGTTTAATTCTTTTTGTAAAGCACCTATGAGTTCTGCATAAAGTTGGGATTCCAGATTTTGAATTTGCTCTCCTGCTTGGAGGATTTCGGATTCAAACTGTTTCAATTCCTCTGTAACATAACGTTCCGCGTTCACTAAGGTTTGTTTTCGAGTCCAGTCTGAGGGAACTTTATCCTTATGTGTATTTCTAACCTCAATATAATATCCAAAAACATTATTGAAAGCAATTTTTAAAGAAGGAATTTGAGTGCGTTCGGTTTCACGAGCAAGCATATCATCCAAATGAGATTGGGAAGTATCCCTTAAACCACGAAGAGCATCAAGATCCTGTGAAAAACCTACTGCGATGACATTTCCCTTAGAAACCAATACTGGAGCTTCGGGAGCCAGAGTCTTTTCAATTAAAATTTTAACCGCATTGGTTTCGGGTAAGGACTTCAATTGCTTTTGCAATGATTTATGCCCCTTTTCTTTCAGATGAGATTTTAACTGTGCAATCGCCTCTAAAGAATACTGTAGCTGATTCAATGCTCGAGGACTAATTTTTTCGGTAGCTATTCTGGCAACAACACGCTCTATGTCAATAATTTTTGACAAAAATTCTTGAGTATCTGACAATAGCGTAATATCCGAAACAAAGTCTTGGACAATTTGATGTCGGGCCTCTATTTCATTTTGTTCTTTTAAGGGAAATGCCAACCACTGCCGTAGCAAACGTGCTCCCATTGGTGTTTGTGTTTGGTCGATAATCTGAATCAGTGGAACACCCTCAGGATATGTGGATTGGAATAGTTCCAAATTGCGTTGGGTAAATCGATCTAACCAGACATATCGTTCCTGCCCAATTGGGCTTATTTTATTGATGTGTTGTAACTTATCGTGTTGTGCATCAGAAAGGTAGTGAAGCACAGCACCTGCTGCTGAGAGCCCGGAAGAATAATCCTGAATCCCATACCCCGCCAAAGAATTAGTCTGAAAATGAGTCATCAATTTTTCTCGTGCAGTGCCTTCTTCAAAAGCCCAATCGTCCATAAAAAAACAATGAAATCCAATTCCAAACTGAGTCGTAAAAAGTTTCTTTTTAGGTTTTGAAACCAAAACTTCGCTCGGAGCAAAACTCTGAAGTAACTGTTCTATTTGCTCTGCATTCCCCTCTGCAACCCAATAATCTCCTGTAGAAATATCCAAAAAAGAGACTCCCCAATTTTTTTGAAAGAATACCGCCGCTAGATAGTTGTGAGTTTTCTGATCCAAAACATCATCGTGAAGGGAAACTCCGGGGGTGATAAGTTCTGTTACACCTCGTTTAACAATCGTTTTTGTCATTTTTGGATCTTCCAACTGATCACAAATAGCGACTCTACAACCTGCTTTTACGAGCTTAGGCAAATAGGTGTTTAGCGAATGATGAGGAAAACCGGCTAAAGCAGTTTCGCTGGTACTACCAGCCCCACGTTTAGTGAGTATAATCCCCAAAATCCCCGAGGCCTTCACAGCATCTGAACCGAAGGTTTCATAAAAATCGCCTACTCTAAATAACAATAAGGCATCAGGGTATTTCGCCTTGATACGATTGTACTGTTTCATTAAAGGGGTTTCTTTTGAAGCTTTAGCCAAAATATTTTCGTTTTTTAAGAATGTATTTAAATTTTACATCTAGATAAAAAACAAAGATGCAAATAGCTAATGAAAAAAATAGAGTGTGTACTTTTGTTTTTTCTAACAATTTATGCGCAAACTCAAAAACGAAGA
>JAFMMH010000120.1 GCA_017851655.1 Flavobacteriaceae bacterium | reverse complement strand
TTGGTTTGCCCTATTGAAAAAATGGTGTTATAATGAAGCAATATATCAATCCTTTATCTTCTTCGTGGGCTTCACTTATTGAGCGTCCCACGGAGAAATACGAAACCCTAGAACCTCTGGTTGCTTCTGTCTTTGATGCAGTAAAACTCAACGGAGATGACTCGGTAATAAGCTACACTGCTGAATTTGATGGAATTCAACAGACTGATTTTAAAGTGAGTGAAGCTGAGCTAAATATCGCTGAGTCTCAAGTTCCTGAATCACTTAAAAAGGCGATTCAAAATGCCAAAAATAATATCGAGAGCTTTCACAAAGCACAACTGACAGACCCTGTACGCGTAACCACTCAAGCGGGTGTAGAATGCTGGCAAGAGAAAAAGCCAATAGAAAAAGTAGGTTTGTATATTCCTGGAGGTTCTGCCCCTTTATTTTCAACAATATTGATGTTAGCGATTCCTGCTCAAATTGCAGGATGTAAAGAAATTGTAATGTGTTCTCCTCCCACAAAAGAAGGATCATTACCCCCCGAAGTACTCTATACAGCAAAACTTTGCGGGGTTCAAAACATATATAAAGTAGGTGGAATCCAAGCGATCGCTGCAATGGCTCTAGGAACAGAAAGTATTTCAAAAGTATATAAGATTTTTGGACCGGGAAATCAATACGTGACAGTTGCAAAACAATGGGCGACACGGCAACACGTTGCCATTGATATGCCCGCTGGACCAAGTGAACTATTGGTTGTTGCTGATCGCAGTGCAAATTCTGATTTTATAGCTGCAGATCTACTTTCTCAAGCTGAACATGGAAAGGACAGTCAAGTTGTTTTTATAACCACCCATAAACCCTTATTAAAAGAGGTTGCTAATGCTATTGAAGCACAATTAAAAGTATTACCAAGAAAAAAAATTGCAAGAGCTGCTTTAGAGAACTCTAAAGCGATTTATTTTGATGAAGATTCTACTGCCATTAATTTTATAAATGACTACGGTCCTGAACACTATATTGTTTGTGTAGAAAATGAAGACCTATATCTAGACAATGTAATAAATGCAGGCTCCGTTTTTGTTGGAAACTATACTCCAGAAAGTGCAGGGGACTATGCTTCTGGAACAAATCATACACTTCCTACAAATGGTTATGCCAAACAATATAGCGGAGTAAATTTAGACAGCTTCAGAAAGGCAATAAGCTTTCAGAAAATTAGTAAAAAAGGAATCCAGTCTCTAGGAGAGACCATTGAACTCATGGCTGCTGCCGAAGGGCTTGAAGCTCATAAAAATGCAGTCAGTATAAGATTAAAAGCGTTAAAAGATGAAGTTTGATATTTCAAAATATGTCCGCTCACATTTATTACTCTTGTCTCCCTATCAATCGGCACGTCAGGAGTATGAAGGTAATGAACAAGCCATGATTCTCTTGGATGCTAATGAAAACCCATATAACAGTGAGGTGAATCGGTATCCAGACCCCATGCAAAAAGAGTTGAAAACAAGAATTTCCCAGTGGAAAGGGGTCGATGAAAACCAGCTTTATTTGAGTAACGGTAGCGATGAATTTATTTCTCAAATTATCATGGCATGTTGCGAACCTGCTCAAGATGAGATTGTAATTTTACCTCCAACTTTTGGAATGTATAAAGTAGCTGCTAAATTACATGGCGTAGGAATAAGAGAAGTCCCTCTAACTACTTCATTCGAGTTGGATGTCTCGGCTATATTAGAATCAGTGACAAAAACTAGTAAAATTATATTCGTTCCAACCCCTAACAACCCTACAGCGAATAGTTTTGATTTAAATGCCTTAGAAACATTGATACAAAAATTCTCTGGCATAGTCGTTGTTGATGAGGCGTATGTTGAATTTAGTTCAAATCCATCGACGATTTCTTGGATAAAAAAATACCCGAATCTCATCGTTTGTCAAACCTTTTCTAAGGCACAAGGATTAGCGGGAGCACGTTTAGGAATGGCCTTTGCACATTCTGATTTTATTGCATTTTTCAATCGCATCAAAGCACCATACAATATTAATTCACTGACCATCAATGCTGCTTTATCTAAAATAAAACAACAAGATAAAGTTGAGGAACAAGTAAAACAGATGTTATCAGAACGTCAACGATTGGAAAAAGCATTTGCCAGTATCCCATTTATTGAAAACTGTTTTCCATCTGATGCGAATTTCATTCTGATCCGATTAGATGACAGCAATTTGCGTTACCAGCAGCTTATTGAAAATGGAATAGTCGTTCGGAATCCTTCCAAAAATTTAAATTGCGAAAATACGTTACGAATATCTATAGGGCTTCCTGAAGAAAATGACCGTTTAATTGAAGTTCTTAAACGACTAAGTTAATAAACATGAAAAAAGTTTTATTTATAGACAGAGATGGAACACTGGCGTTAGAACCAGAAGGGTATCAATTGGATTCTTTTGATAAATTGGTTTTTTATCCAGAAGTGTTTACCTATTTGGGGAAAATTGCTCGAGAGTTGGACTTCGAATTGGTCTTGATTACGAATCAAGATGGATTGGGAACAGACTCGTTTCCTGAAGACACATTTTGGCCTGTGCAACATTTTATAATTCAAGCCTTTAAAAATGAAGGCGTTTTATTTAATGATATCTGTATTGATAAGAGTTTTCCAGAAGACAAAGCGCCTACAAGAAAACCCCGAACGGGAATGCTCACGCAATACATAGAAAATTCAGAATATGATTTAAAAAATTCTTTTGTAATTGGTGATCGAATCACAGACATGGAATTGGCGAAAAACCTAGGATGTAAAGGAATATATATTGCAAATGAACCCGACTTGGGCCAGTCAGAAGCTACTCCTGAAACGGAATTTCCTATCTCAATGGCCACTACCTCTTGGAAAGAAATTTATTCCTTTTTAAAATTAGAGCAACGGCAAGTTGAGTATACTCGTAAAACCAAGGAAACGGATATCAATTTGCAACTCAATATAGACGGTACTGGAAAAAGTAACATCAGTACTGGTATCGTTTTTTTTGATCACATGTTGGATCAGCTAGCTAGACATGGAGGCATGGACATTCAACTGTCTGT
>JAFMMH010000119.1 GCA_017851655.1 Flavobacteriaceae bacterium | reverse complement strand
CAATGATATTTCACAACAAAATAATTTAGTGCAATCAGAAAAACAAAAGCTAAAAGAAATGATTGATCGCTATGAAACTATTGTAAAAACTACCAACTAAATTAAAATTGATGAAAAAAAACAATCAGAAAATGCTATTCGTATTTGTGTTCTTTTTAAGCTTGAATTTATTTTCTCAAGCAGATAGAATGGAATTCGTATACGGAGATAAATTACCCGATGCTCCATTATTATCCTCTAGAGGAGATCATCAAGTAGGTGTTATGACCATGAATTTAGTTCATTCAAACCAAATCGATATTTTAAAAAGTTCCGAAGACAATGATGTTTTTTATGACCGCCCACTAACCGTAGAGGTATGGTATCCTGCCAAACTTAAAGAATCAGAAGTAGCCTGGGAGGTTTATGATGAAGTGATGGGAAATTTAAATGATCCAAAGCGACCTTTAATCCCCTTTAAATTTTACGGAAGAGCAAAAAGAAATGCCAAGCCTCTAGAGTCAGACAAACCCTATCCATTAATCATTGTTTCACATGGCTATACCGGTTCGAGATTGTTATTTACTTACCTGACAGAAAACATGGCTTCAAAAGGTTATGTCGTTGTGTCGATTGATCATACTGACTCTACATTTAGAGATGCAAGTCCTTTTAATAGTACCCTCTTGAATCGTTCTTTAGATGATCTATTTGTACTTAATGAAATGGAACGACTAAGTAAAGACTCTGATTCTTTTCTCTTTGAACTTCTTGACGCGAACAACACTGGTCTTGTCGGGTATTCTATGGGAGGATATGGTGCTCTGAATGTTGGAGGAGCTGGGTATAGTCCACAAGCGGCTCAATTTTTTAAAGGAATCTCTAAAGGGAGAACGGATTTGGAACAACGCATGATTGGCAATCCAGTGTTTGAAGCATCATTTGATACTAGAATAAAAGCTATCGTTGCCATGGCACCTTGGGGAATGGCAAATGGTGTATGGGACCAAAAAGGTTTGGAAGGATTAAAAATCCCGACTTTTTTTGTAGCAGGAAGTAAGGACGATATTTCAGGATACGAAAATGGAATCAAAGCAATTTATGATGGAGCAGTGAATGCCGAACGCTATATGCTTACCTATGTCAATGCCAGACATAATATTGCACCTAATCCACCACCTGTCGAGGCTCTTCAAGAGGGATTGCATATCGACGAGTATCTGAGGTATGCTGATTCTGTATGGGATCAAAGGCGAATAAATAACATAAACCAACATTTTATAACTGCCTTTCTAGGTGCAAAACTTAAATCTCAATCAGATTATTTAAATTACTTGGATGCTGAACAATTTTCTGATGATGAGCCATGGCATGGTTTTTTACCTAGAACCTCTATAGGACTTGAGTTGTATTACAAAAAAGGAAATTAGAAAAGCAACCTCATTTTTTTCTAATTCCTTGATGAAATATTTGTCCAGAACAAAAGTCAGTGATAAAGTTTTTGCTGTTTAAGAAACGTGGAAAGTCCAATAGGATCATCAGTATTCAAAAAATCAATTCCTAAAGCACTAAAAACTGTCCAAGACTCCAGAGTATCAGGTGTTCCCCAAAATCTGAATGGTTTTCCATGCTGATGCGCTTTATCAACTAGCTCTTTGATTTTTAGTTGGTCTTGGTTTGTCATATTTCCTGTTCCATTCCAATTAGAATAATTTCTGAAGTTTAGGCTAATTAATGCAACTTTTTCCCATGTTTTTCCCCGAGGAATTTCCTCAAGACTTTGATAATCAAAATGAATATAATCAGGATAGTCAGGGTATTCTTTAGGCTGCGGTCTGTTTCCTGATATTACAATTGAAAAGGTTTGATTGGTTATTAGTTTCGGATACTGTTCAAGAATAGAAATTAATTTTAATAATGTTGAATACGGATCAGATTTGATGTCTATTAATAATTGTAATGCATCAAGGTCACCTAATTTTAATTCAATCATTTTTTGAATGGGATTGAGATACAGTTCTTCTATCGTTCTATTTTCAATGATTTCTGAGGCACTATGAGTAACGTAGAGTTGGTCGTTTTGAAGATACACATCCACTTCTATAGAACTTAAACCACAAGATAAAGCTTTCCAAAAAGGAACATTTTGGTAGTAATCATTATGGGAATGCATCCGTATATTTTTTTCATGTTGTCCCATAACAAAATGGCTAGAAAAAAATAAAAAAATCAGTAGAAGTTGTTTGATGAAAATAGTTCCTTCTTTCAATAGTGTTTTATTCATAATCAAAAGATACAATTTTCATTGAAAATGTTTTTAATATTCTTTCCAGGGAATTTTTTTTGGTAGGATTTAAGTAATTTTGAATATTAAATGAGTTTTTTGAATACTATAATCTTTGATGTCAAATGAGAATTATATCAACAAATACAGCAGTCCCCAAGACTTTTATTTGGAATAATGCAGAGGTTACCACAGGGATTTTTAAAAAGCCAAGTCACAGTCCTATTTATCTTTCCAAAAATGATGTCGTCAATGATGAGGTTTCGGATCGTCTGCACCATGGAGGCTACTACAAGGCGTGTTATATGTATTCTTCTGAGCAATATCCTTTTTGGAAAGATGTATACCCAGATCTTGAATGGACCTGGGGGATGTTTGGGGAAAATTTGACTGTAGCCGACTTTGATGAGCATAAAGTATTTGTTGGAGATATTTATAAAGTTGGTAGTGCATTAGTTCAGATTTCGCAGCACAGAGAACCTTGTTTTAAACTAGGATATAAATTTGGAGATCAAAAAATCATCAAACAATTTATTAAACACGGCCGTGGAGGAACTTATATGAGTGTTTTAAAGGAGGGAGAAGTTACAGTAGGCGATGAGTTTTCCTTAGTAGAACGATCAAAAGTGAGTATGACTGTTGCAGCTTTATTTAATTTGTTTTATTCTAAAGAAAAGGACCAAGACTTACTTCAAATTGCAGCAAATAGTAAGGTATTACCTCTGAAAAAACGTAACTGGTTTCGATCAAAGCTGCTTTGATTGTTTATAAAAAGGAAATTTATTTTAAAATAGACGAGGCCTTTCCTGATTCTAGATGATTTAAAAGTGCAATTAAGT
>JAFMMH010000118.1 GCA_017851655.1 Flavobacteriaceae bacterium | reverse complement strand
TAAGAGATTATTATAAGAAATAGCTTTTCCATGAACTTGCTCTAGTAAATCATCTAGCTTACCATAAAACTGTCCTTTTTGATGAGGATTTTCACCATAACGTAATTCTTTTGATTCCCCAATACTGAGTTTTAATCGATCATTTTTATGGTCGAAATGATTGAATATTGCCGTATCATAATGTGATGAGGTGTGAAAAGCTTTTACAGCAAATTCCTTTCTTTGTTCTAGATCAGTGCCCCCATTGTTGGTATTGAATATGTCTATGAAAGAAGCGTAATCTGATTTGTCAGAAATACAAAATACGTCATTGAAGTTTTTGGCAGCAGCACGAATTAATGCAATTCCTCCGATATCAATTTTCTCAATAATTTCACTTTCTGTGGCATCTCCTTCAACTGTTTTTTCAAAAGGATATAAATCCACTATAACTAAATCCATTGAGGGAATTTCATATTGTTGCAATTCAGCCTGATCGCTTTCTACAGCACTTCTTTTCAAAATTCCTCCAAAAACTTTTGGGTGTAAAGTTTTTACACGTCCACCTAATATTGAAGGGTAGCCTGTAAGATCTTCTACAGCATTTACCTCATGTCCTAGTTCTCTGATATAGCTTTCGGTACCTCCGGTAGAGTATAGCGAAACACCTTGTTCTACAAGGGCCTCTATTAGGGGTTTTAAGCCAGTTTTATCAAAAACAGATATTAAGGCAGTTTTAATTTTTTTATGACTCATAGTGGTGCATTATAATTTTAGTAATGATCTACCGTAGGTTTTGGAGATAAGGTGACAAACTTTTTCGAGTAAGTTTTCATCTTCTATAGAAAAGGGGTTTGGTGTTTTCGAATCAATATCAATTTGTCCAATATTTTTTTTGTCTAAAAAAAGCGGTACTACAAGTTCTGAACGAACATCTAAGCTACAAGCGATATAATTGTCTTGAGCAGTAACATCTGGGACTACAAAGTTTTGATTTGAAAGTGCAACTTGCCCACAAATACCTTTCCCAAAAGGAATAACAATATGATCTGTAGGAGTTCCGCTAAAAGCTTTCAAATGTAAGGTCTGACTTTTAAAATTTGAAAAATAAAACCCTACCCAATCATAGGCTTCAATTTCGTTTTTTAAACATTCACAAACCGCTTTCAAGCACTCAATTAGTGGTTTCTTCTCATCGCTTATGAGCGCTGAAATTTTTGAAAAGACAGTTGAATGAATACTAGATATCATAAGTTGCAAAAGTAAGTATTAAATCGCTGAATTTGAGAATTTTGTTTCCAGATTTACTACATAAAATCTTGTTTAAACAACTTTTAACGAAGCTTTCTGATTTTTTTTTAAATTTTATAAAGATCTTTGTCAAAAAAATGGAACAGCATTTTTACGTTGAGGGAATGACCTGTCAAAATTGTCGAAGAACAGTGATGGAAAAACTGGATTCACTTGAAAGTATTTCTGAAGTAGAAGTAACACTAGAAACCGGTAAAGCCTTTATAATTTCTGACAGATTGGTTTCAACAAATGAAATTAGCAAACTTTTAGGATCAAAATATACTGTTACTAAGACTGGAAATTCCATTGAATCTGTTTCAAAATTAAAATCGTTGTATCCTCTTTTTTTAATTTTTGTATACCTCATTCTCGGGACTTTATTTGTATCCTATTTGTATTCAGCGAATATAGAGCAGGGGATGCGCTATTTTATGGGCCTTTTCTTTATTGTATTTAGTTTTTTTAAGTTTTTAGATTACAATGGGTTTCCAGATAGTTTTGCACGTTATGATCCATTAGCGAAAAGAAGTCTTCTCTATGCAAAAAGCTACCCTTTTATTGAAACTGCATTGGGTGTGTCTTACCTATTTTCTTGGCAATTACCACTCATATTAGGTCTCACACTATTCGTCCTATCTGTTACTACTTTTGGGGTATTAAAATCTATTTTAAACAAATCAGAAATTCAATGTGCTTGTTTAGGAACTGCACTTAAATTACCAATGACAGAGGCAACTTTAATCGAGAATGGAATCATGATAATCATGTCCTCAATATTGTTAATGGATTATATTATATAATAACTTAACTTTGTAATATGAAAAGTAGGCGTTTATATAGCTTTTTTCTCGCACTCATTCTTATGAGTACACGAGTAGGCTTTGCCCTCAATGTGCATTACTGTGGGGCTGAAATTGCTACTATTTCTTTAGCGCATGATCCCACAAATTGCGGGATGGAAGCCGAGAGTATTCAAAAGAATAGCGATCATAAACAGTACTCAAAATCGAACTGTTGTCAAGATAATATTCTGCTTTTCCAAAACCATGAACCTCAAAATACAAAGGGAGAATCCACCCCAATACTCTTCTCAGCAACGAACTCTGTTATTCAAGTTAAAGTATTAAATAATCAAACTTATAACAAAGAAAAAGTACCTACCTATAAATGGAGTTTACCTCCAACGAAAAAAGCAAAAATTTATTTATTGAATCAGTCACTTGTTGTTTATGGTTAGTGAATCTTTTTTAGAAAAAAAACTAAAAAATTCACAGATCAAAAAAACAACAAATGAACCATTTCATAGCAGTTTTATTTTTAAGCTTCACCTGTATGGCAAGTTTTGCTCAAGATATTCTTGAGGGAACCTTAATGACCAAAGAAGGTGATCAAAACATACCATTAGAAGGAGCAAGTCTCTATTGGCTGGGAACTCAAATAGGAACCACCACAGATGATCAAGGTAAATTCTCTTTGCCTTATTCAAATCCAAACCCTAAACTGGTAATCAGTTTTCTGGGGTTCAAATCGGATACACTTACTGTCAAAAATCAAAAAACGCTCACACATTTCTTGACCCATTCAGATGCAACCTCTTTAGAAGAGGTAACCATTTCACAAAGAAGAAAAGCGATTCAAAAGTCATATTTAGAAGCTCAAAATATTGTAAATGTCAATAGTGCAGAATTGTTAAAGGCAGCCTGTTGTAATTTATCAGAGAGTTTTGAAACCAACCCATCAATCGATGTGAACTTTTCAGATGCACTAACGGGGACAAAGCAAATTAAAATGTTAGGTCTCACAAGTCCTTATCTTTTGATTACAGAAGAAAACATCCCAACGG
>JAFMMH010000042.1 GCA_017851655.1 Flavobacteriaceae bacterium | reverse complement strand
CTGGATGTACCTCTCAAAGGTCTCGCTTCTCCAGTGGAGAAAGGAGGGAAATTGTAGTGTAAATAAAAGTTTTCTTCACCTTGATTAGTCGGTGAATCGATCATGTTAGATTCTCTTGAGGTTCCCAAGGTCGCTGTTGCAAGTGCTTGTGTCTCTCCTCTGGTAAACAGTGCAGACCCATGTGTTGAGGGTAAATAATCTACTTCACACCAGATAGGTCTGATATCAGTTGTTTTTCTACCATCTAATCGGATACCTTCAGCCAGTACCAAATCTCGTACTGCTTTTTTCTGAGCACTATTTAAGTAACGACTAATAAGTTCTGATTTTTCACTAATTTCTTCTTCTGAAAAGGTTGCTAGATAGTTTTCTTTGATTTCAGAAAACTTTTCAGAACGATCAGCTTTTGATAAGCCTTCTTTTGCAATTTGGTAATAAGCGTCATAAGTAGCCTTTTGAATAGCTTTTTCTAAAGTTTCATCATGATCTTCTTCTTCGTAAGAACGTGTTTCTTTTTTTCCAAATGCTTCTGCAAGAGCTACTTGAGCTTTAATTTGATCCTTAATAGCTTCATGTCCAAATGAAATAGCATCGAGCATTTCTTCTTCAGAAATCTCATCAAACTCTCCTTCTACCATAGCTACAGAATCTTGACTAGCACCAATCATAATATCAATATCTGATGTAGCAAGTTGTTCTCTACTAGGATTAATCACGAACATACCATCTACCCGAGCTACTCTTACTTCTGAAATAGGGTATTCAAATGGAATGTCAGATAATTGAATTGCAGTCGATGCTGCTAATCCAGCAAGGGCATCAGGCATTACTGAATCATCATGAGACATCAGCTGAATCATCACTTGTGTTTCAGCGTGATAATCTTTAGGGAATAAAGGACGCAACACACGGTCAACAAGTCTCATGGTAAGAACTTCTTGATCACTTGGACGTGCCTCACGTTTGAAGAAACCTCCTGGGAATCTACCAGCTGCAGCAAATTTCTCTCTATAATCTACCGTTAGCGGTAAAAAGTCTACAGGACTTGCCTTTCTTGCAGATACTGCAGTGGCTAGCAGCATACAATTTCCCATACGGACTACTACTGAACCGTCTGCTTGCTTTGCAAGTTTTCCAGTTTCTAATGTAATTGTTCTACCGTCTTCAAGACGGATTTCTTGTGTAAATGTTTTTGGAATCATTTTTCATTATTTGGTTAAAACAGTGTTGTGTGTTGTGGCAACCAATGAAAAACTAAGATTCAGTTTTCGAAGAAATAAGGTTTTACTTACGTAAACCTAATTCTTTGACAATCGAACGATAACGTGTTATGTCTTTAGCTTTTAAGTAGTCTAATAAACTTCTTCGTTTCCCTACCAATCGAACTAAAGAGCGTTCCGTATTAAAATCTTTACGATTACTTTTTAGGTGGTTAGATAGGTGTTCAATACGGTGAGTGAAAAGCGCAATTTGTCCTTCTGCAGAACCTGTGTCATTTTCAGATTTCCCGTGTTTTTTAAAAATAGTTTCTTTTACTTCTTTTGAAATGTACATGCCAATATTAGTTTTAATGATTTTTATGTAGTTTTTTTTACGAGCCGCAAATATACAACTTAAGGCGTATTATACAATACTTTTAATTTTATTTAAATTTTGAAAATCAGCAACTTACTTCCTTAAGGGTTGATTCAGTATCAAATCGATATATAAATTGATCTGCATTTTCAACTCATTGCGATGGGAAATAAAATCTAGAAACCCTTTTTCTAGTAAAAACTCACTGGTTTGAAATCCTTCAGGAAGTTCTTTTCCAGTGGTATCTTTTACAACTCTAGGCCCTGCAAATGCTATTAATGCTTTGGGTTCTGCAATATTGATATCTCCTAACATGGCATAGGAAGCCGTAGTTCCTCCTGTAGTTGGGTCAGTGCACAGAGAAATATATGGTAGTTTAGCTTCTGCTAATTGAGCTAATTTTGCAGAGGTTTTTGCCATTTGCATTAATGATGTTGCTGATTCCATCATTCGGGCACCTCCAGATTTTGAAATGATCACCAAAGGGAGACTGTGTTTTATTGCATAATCAACAGCTCGAGCAATTTTTTCGCCTACTACAGAACCCATTGATCCTCCAATAAATTTAAAATCCATACAAGCAACAACCATTTCTTTCCCTTGTGAGGGCCCCACAGCGGTTCTTATTGCATCATATAAACCAGTTTTCTTATGAGCATCTCTAAGACGGTCTATATATTTTTTAGAATCCTCAAACTTTAGAAAGTCTTTTGATTTAAGTTGATTATCCAACTCTTTGAATTGATTATCATCAAAGAGGATTTCAAAATATTCTTTACTTCCAATGTGAACATGAAAATCATCTTCTGGGCTTACATAATTATTCTCTGCTAATTCTTGAGACTCAATTATCTTCCCAGTAGTTGTTCTATACCAAAGGCCTTTAGGAATATCCTTTTTCTCTTCGGTTTTGGTTTGAATTCCTTTTTCGCTTCGTTTGAACCAACTCATGTGTGATGTAATTTACCTCAAATATAGAAATTAATGGACACTATAAAGTGTTCACATTGTTTAGGTCTTCAAAAGCTTTCTTTAAACGCGCTTTGAATGTTTCTTCTCCTAAACGCAACCATTTTCTTGGATCGTAGTATTTTTTATTTGGCTGATCAGCACCGTCAGGGTTACCAATCTGGTTTCTAAGGTAATCAATTTTATCATTCATATAATCACGAATCCCTTCAGTAAACGCATATTGAAGGTCAGTATCTATATTCATTTTGATAACTCCATAACCGATAGACTCTTCTATTTCAGCTTGAGTGGAGCCTGATCCGCCATGAAATACAAAGTCAACAGAATTTTGTTCCAAATTGTATTTTTCTGAAATAAAGGTCTGAGAGTTTTTTAAGATTTTGGGAGTTAATTTAACATTTCCTGGTTTGTATACTCCATGAACATTCCCAAATGCTGCTGCTATGGTAAATTGAGGACTTATTTTACTGAGTTCTTCATAAGCATAAGCTACCTCTTCGGGTTGCGTGTAAAGTTTTGATGCATCTACATCGCTATTATCTACACCATCTTCTTCGCCTCCAGTGATTCCTAGTTCGATTTCTAAAGTCATGTCCATTTTAGACATTCGTTCTAAGTAGGTTTTGCAGATGGCAATATTTTCTTCTAAAGGTTCTTCTGATAGGTCTATCATGTGAGAGCTGAACAATGATTTTCCGTGTTGTGCATAAAAAGTTTCACTAGCATCAAGAAGTCCATCAATCCAAGGGAGTAATTTTTTTGCACAATGATCAGTGTGAAGAATTACGGTAGCACCATAGGCTTCTGCAAGTTCGTGTATATGTTTTGCTCCAGCTACAGCTCCTGCGATTGCTGCTTTTTCATTGGCATTAGAGAGTCCTTTTCCAGCATTGAACTGAGCACCACCATTTGAAAATTGAATTATAACAGGGCTATTTAATTCAGCCGCTGTCTCCAAAACAGCGTTAATTGTGTTGCTTCCTATTACGTTTACGGCTGGGAGAGCAAAAGCTTTTGATTTAGCGAGTTGAAAGACTTCTTGAACTTGTTTTCCGGTAATAACTCCAGAAGGAATAGAATGATTCATTTATTTTAGTTTGGGGCAAAAATATTAAACTTATTTGACTTAGAAGGGATAATTAATTCCGATGTTAAACACAGCACTTTTTAAGTTGTATTCTTTCCACCATCTTTCTCCCTGAGGTAAGGCTGGATTGTAGGTTTTGAACCCTGTGTCGAAACGAAACACAAAAAAATCAAAGTCATATCGTAAACCAATCCCCGATCCTATGGCAATTTCAGAAAGATCTTGTACCCCATCAAATCGAAATTCAGAATCTTCAATGTCATCAAAAATATTCCAAACATTTCCAGCATCAATAAAAAATCCACCCTTTAATGGGCCTGAAAGAGGAAAACGGTATTCTATATTAAAAGCCAATTTAAAGTTAGCTTCATTAAATTCATTGATGTTGTTACTACTTCCAGGCCCTAATTTATATGCTTTCCACGCACGATTATCGTTTGAGCCTCCAGAGAAATATGAACGAGAGAAAGGCATATTGGTTGCATTTCCGTAGGGAATTGCGATTCCTCCAAAAGCATGAAAAGCAATTACCCTTTCTTTTCCCAAGGGCCAGTGTTTGATATAGTCTACTTCTGTTTTTACATATTGTGAGGGACTTACTCCACCTAAAAGTGTTTGTCCTTGTTCATTTTCTGATGCATTAATTGCTCTTAGGAAACCATTAAGCAGGTTTCCAACCCAATCTATTTTCCAGCGGAGTTGGTAAAAATTTTCATCAAAAATACTTTCTTGACTATTGAAGTTCATGCTTAACGAAGAACCTAAGATTAGATTATTGGCTGTAAGTCTGTCTTGTCTCTCTTTTACGGTATTGACAATTTTGTAATCATCATCATCCTGATCGAGTATAGTTTCATTATTCAATACCGCATTGATGAATCCTTCAGTGCCATCGGGAATGGAGAGATTTCCCTGAACATCCACGAATTTTGGTTGTATGTTAAATGTATCTGCAATGGTGTTGAGTCTGTCATATGAGTTTTTGTAAACATTAAAATAATTTGAAAGGTTTCTGTTGTTTACAAATTCAAGTTCGATCCATTTTATTTGAACTTTTTTGTTCTTTTTTGGTTGCCAATCGAACTGATACGTGGCTTTAAAAAACTGCTTGTCTAGACCGATGTTTTGCTGAATACTACTTCCTAAAATCATTTGGGTTACTGGATTCATATCTACCGACGCCCAAGTATTTTCAAAAAAGGGAAATACGAGCCTGGGAAAACTCAGTTTTAAATCAGCTCCCAATTCGAATAAATTGAAAAATTGATCTCCAGCCTGTGCAATATCTCGGGAGGCTCCTAAAGTATTTTTAATATTAAGTTCTAATGATTCTGCTCCTTTAAAAACATTACGAATACCGAGACCTCCACCCAATCCAATTCCAAAATCTTGAATGTTGGAGTGTGAAAAGTCCAGATCGAAGCCTAAAGAAAAACGTTCTCTTGGCGTAAGAAAAATGGAAGCTTTGAGTTGGTCTTCTTCATCTGAAAGAAGACTGTAATTAATACTTGGATATTTAAAATTTTTCAAATTTGTAAAATACCGATAAGTAAGTGTTCTGTCAAAATCACTGTATGGCTGATTTTTTTGAATGGCAATACCTGACGTAATGGCTTGGGGTTTGTATTTTAGTTTCCCTTTACTGAAAAGGGTAATGTCATTGTATCTTATGGAATCTGTAAACTCATTGGTAATATTTTGGCTGTTAAGATTATCAATAAATACCTCTATCTCTTTAACATTGAAGTTTCGATAAGGTATTTTAGTTGAAACTTCATTAATTCTTTGTTGGGGATCCTCAATTTGAATGGTTACAGGGATTTTTAAATCTTTTCCAGTACTGTCAATTGCTGCAATAAATTGAATACTATTTTGTTGAAAGTTATAGATCCCATTATTTCTAAATAAGGTGAAAAGGCGTTCTCTTTCTTTTTCGAAATTATTTATTTCAAAGATATCTCCTTGTTTTATGGCAGCGTTAGTGGTGTTGGAATTATATATGGATTCAATCTCAGGAGAATCGATATTGGTTTTTATAGAGTCAATTTCATATTGTTTGTCTGGGTAGATTTGGTATTTTAAGACTACTTGTTTTGGTTTTATATGCAGGGTGTCGTGTTCAACTACTACGTTATAATATCCTAAGTTTTTATAGTATTTTTCAATTCTGTTTTTTGATGCTTTAATTGCGCTTGAGTCATATACTGCAGCAGGTTCCCCATTATTTTTAAGCCAATCATTGAATTTTACGGTATAGTTCTTTAATGCCAACACTTGCTTTGGAGAAAGCAATCGATTCAAACGTTTCTTGCGGTTATCTTTTTTACTTAACCAAGCATCAAATTTTTCTTCTGGTTCGGGATGTGCTTTTTCATAAAGTATTCTTTTTATGGGAATCCCCAGGAATTTTTTATTAGCAGGTGTGGTGATTATAAAGTTAACTGGATCGTTTTTTAGTAATTCAGTATCTTGATAAATCTCATTTTTATTAATCAGTACTTGCGGTGTCCTATAAGCTCTTGTTCCAGAACATCCTACAAGAGTTAGGCCTGTAAGAATTAGAATGATTAATTTAGCTTGTGGACGATACACACTTTGGAATTTAATTCAAAAATAAGTCATTTTTATGCTCTCTAAGAATCAACGCAAGCAAATACTTCAATTAAGCCAAAAAAAACACCGCTTAGCAAGTGGACTTTTTGTAGCAGAGGGGGAAAAAGTGGTGAGTGAATTGATTACAGCAAACTGGGAAGCAGAGATGCTATTTACCACTGATACCGATTTTCTTGAAATTGCCGAAAATATTGGGTGGGAGGAGATGAAAAAAATCACTCATTTTAAAACCCCAAGTCCAGTTCTAGGAGTTTTTAAAATTCCTTTAAAGAAAGAAATGTTAAATGAGTCTGTTACAATTGCTGTAGATGGTGTTAGTGATCCGGGTAATCTAGGAACTCTAATCCGACTATGTGATTGGTTTGGATTGTCTGAATTAATTTGTAGTCAGACAACGGTTGATTGTTATAACCCTAAGGTCATCCAAGCTTCTATGGGTTCTGTTGTTAGGGTACAGTGTCATTATCTAGCTGATTTAGGAGCTTATTTAGAGTCTTTGGAAAAACCTATTTTTGGAGCTACCGCAAAAGGAAATTCGATTTATAAAACGACCCTTCCAAAACAAGCAACCTATGTTTTTGGTAGTGAGTCTCATGGGATCTCTGAAGTTGTTTCTCCTTATTTGAGCACATCCCTTTCTATTCCAAATTTTCGTGCGGGAGATCAAGCTGAAAGTTTAAATGTAGCAACAGCTACTGCAATTGTATTGAGTGAAATATTTAGATCTCGCTGATTTACTCAAAAGTAATAACAACGGCAACCCCTCTAGAGAACATATTAAGAATTTTTCCTGTCCAAGGACTTTCTATATCCGCATCCGGAATTAATTCGTTCTGAACAGAAAAAATTCCACGGATTGATGGGGAGAATTTGAAGTAATACAAGTAAAAATCAAAACCCAATCCCAATTCGTAATTATAAGATTGATTATAAACTCTGAATACATTACTTGCGTTATCATCAGAGTTTTTTTGGTTGCTTGAAAGGTTAAAGTCTGTAGAAACTCCTCCGATTATGAAGGGTCTAAAATTGTTTATTCGTTTAGTACTTACTTTAAGAAGTAAAGGCAAATGGATGTAAGTTGATTTGATTTCTCTCGTTAAATCTGATTCTCTTGTGAATTCTGGGAATTCAGGATATTGTAAAATTCGCTGGTTATAAAACAAACCCGGTTCAAAACGTAAATTAAAGTATTCATTGATGCGTAAATCAGCAAGTATGCCTACTAAAAATCCTTTTTTTTGTTCTACTGCAACATCCTTATATTGAAGATCCTTGTAGTAGGTGGGTATATATTCAAACTTAAAATCATAAGTGTTTGATCCCAAAAAATATCCAAAATGGATTGTTTTTTTATCAAAGTTAGGGAGGTTAATTATTCGTTCTTTCACCACAGGATACTGTGCGAGAGAGATGCTTACGTTTAGGAGAGCAAAAACATATAAAAATGTATTTAAGAAAGAACTACGGTTTTTTCGCAAAATAAATGGAAGACACCCCTAGGGTTTGTGGGTAATCTTTCACTTTTATAAACCCATTTTTACGTAAAATATTGTTGAAGTTCTCTCCACAAGGAAATGATGCGGCAGAATCAGACAGATATTGGTATGCGGATCGGTCTTTGGAAAAGAGTTTTCCAATAAAAGGCATGATTTGTTGGGTGTAAAATGAATAAAACCTTTTTAGGATTGTATTTTTTGGGACAGCAGTTTCTAAAACAATAATAGTACCGTTAGGTTTTAAAACTCTAAAAATTTCTTGCAAACCTAAATCCAGATTCTCAAAATTCCGCACACCAAAGGCAATGGTTACCCCATCAAAACTTGAATCTTCGAAGATTAGGGCTTCGGAGTCTCCTAATTGCATCTCAATACGATTATCTAAATTGTTTTTTTTAACCTTTTGCCTTCCTATCTCTAACATACCTGGAGAAATGTCTAGCCCAATGATCTTTTCTGCATCTATAGAAGCAAGTTCAATAACGAGATCTCCCGTTCCAGTGGCAATATCCAATATGCTTTTAGGTTGTTCTTTTTTAAGCAAACGCACCACTCGTTTACGCCAGATCACATCGATTCCAAGAGTTATTATTCTATTCAGAATATCGTAGCTCTTGGAAATACCATCAAACATTTTAGTTACCTGATTTTTTTTGGTGTCAGGGTGGTTTTGATTCGGTTTGATAGATTCTTTCATAGGCAAGCAAAGATACATATTTGGTATTTATGAACGTTTTAATTTTTACGCTTCAATACCTAATATTTGTATATTTGTTCGGTATTTCGATACAATCATATGAAAATCGTAATTGCAGGAGGCGGAGAAGTAGGATTCCATTTGGCTAAACTTCTCTCTTTCGAATCTTTAGACATCACCCTAATCGACACCGAAAAGGAGCGTTTAAACTATGCAGAATCCCACTTGGATATCAAAGCAATTAAAGGAGATGCACTTTCACTCTCCCTAATGCAAGAAGCCCAGGTAGCTTCTTCAGATCTTTTTATTGCAGTTACCTCAGAGGAAGCAACCAATATAACCATTTGTGCAATTGCAAAACAATTAGGTTGCAAGCGAACAATTGCTAGAATTTCAAACTTTGAATTTATTAAAGCGAAAGACACTATAAGCTTTCAGGAAATTGGAGTTGATGAGCTCATTTCTCCAGAAGAACTTGCTGCTGACGAAATTCAGCAATTATTAGATCAGTCTGCATTTACGAATAGTTATGAATTTGAAGAAGGAGCCTTGACTTTGATTGGGACTCGTTTAGATGAGCATGTACCATTTGTTGGTAAGAGTGTCAAAGAGGCCGCTTCGATTTTTCCTGATGTTCATTTTATGCCCATTGCGATTCAGCGTATGGGAACACAAACTACAATAATTCCAAGAGGTGATACTTGTTTTGAGACAGGGGATACAGTATTCTTTATTACGCTAAAAGAAGGAGTTGAGGAATTATATAAATTGACTGGAAAGAAAAAAACAGAAATAAAAAATGTAATGATTCTCGGTGGAGGAAAAATAGGATTCAATACCGCTAGGGAACTTTGCACCAAAAAATTTAATGTCACTGTTGTAGAGAAGAACAAGAAAAAAGCGTTTGAAATAGCAGACTTATTACCCAACGCATTGGTAATTCATGGTGATGGTAGAAATGTTGAACTATTGGATGAAGAAGAATTATCCAGTATGGATGCATTTATTTCAGTTACTGAAAATTCGGAAACCAATATCATGTCTTGTTTGATGGCAAAAACAAAAAATGTCAAGAAAACCATCGCATTGGTTGAAAACATGGATTATTTTCAATTATCCCATTCCATTGGCATAGATACACTAATAAACAAAAAATTACTTACTGCAAATACTATTTTTAGATACATAAGAAAAGGAGAAGTCGTTGATATGACAACTCTCAATAATCTAAATGCTGAAATTTTGGAGTTTTTAGTGAATGCAAATTCCAAAGTAGCAAATTACCGAATTAAAGATATTGATTTTCCAAGAACTGCAATTATTGGAGGGGTTATTAAAGATGGTGTTGGTGTTATTGCACTTGGAGATTATACCATTGAACCTGGTGATAGGATTGTAGTTTGCTGCCTTCCTCGCTCTATCAAACGTATTGAGCAGTTATTTTTATAAAAGGGAGATGCAAAAGCTGAATTATAAGATTGTCGTTTTCTTAATGGGTATTCTGCTGCTCTTTAATGGAGGTTTGATGTTGTTTTCCTCTCTTATCAGCTTTATTTATAAAGATGGGGTGACTTTTGAAATTACACTTGCTGCGTTTTTAGTTTTATCTATTGGTGCCTTGATGATGCTTTTTGGGCGACAACATGATAAGCAAATTCAAAAAAGAGAAGGGTATCTTATTGTCAGTCTAGGTTGGGTTTTGATGGCATTATCTGGTACATTCCCGTATTTACTTACGGGGACTTTTACAGATTTTTCCTCCAGTTTTTTTGAAACGATGTCTGGGTATACCACTACCGGAGCAACAGTTTTAAATGATATAGAAATTCTGCCTAAAGGTATTTTATTCTGGAGAAGTACTACTCACTGGATTGGTGGGATGGGAATCATTGTTTTAGCGATAGCGATACTTCCTTTTTTAGGAATTGGAGGGATTCAGCTTTTTACCGCTGAGGCTCCAGGTCCAGCTGGAGACAAGCTGCATCCTAGAATTACAGACACCGCAAAAAGACTTTGGTTAATTTATGTAGTCTATACTTTTTTGGAGACCTTATTACTTTATTTTGCAGGGATGTCATTTTTTGATGCAGTGAATCATGCCATGAGCACAGTCTCTACAGGTGGATTTTCAACAAAAAACAATAGTGTTGCTTTTTGGAATGATCAGCCTCTTATTCAATACATTATACTATTTTTCATGTTTTTGGCAGGGACAAATTTTGTATTGAGTTATTTTATTTTCACAGGTAAGTTTAAAAAGATATTTCAAGATGAGGAGTTTAAAGTTTATCTAAGCTTTATCTTAATTTTTTCCATTCTTTCAGCATTCATTATTTATAATACTCAAAGTGGATTTGCCCTGGGGAGTTCATGGACAAAAATAGAATTGAGTATTCGTGAAGCCCTCTTTCAAGTAGTAGCAGTGATTACTACTACTGGTTTTGTTTCTGCTGATTTCACCCAATGGACCCCATTGCTTACGATTGTTTTCTTTGGGTTAATGTTCTTGGGAGGGTCTTCAGGGTCAACCTCAGGAGGAGTAAAAGTAGTGCGACATATGCTTATGATAAAAAGTGGTTTTTTAGAGTTTAAACGAGCACTGCATCCGAATGCAATTATTCAAGCTCGTTACAATAAAAAAACGGTTACTGATGCCATAGCGTATAATATTCTCGGTTTCTTCATATTGTATATGCTCAGTTTCATCATTGGAGCAGTTGGTTTTGGCACTTTAGGTTTAAATTTCGAGTCTGCTGTAGGTCTTTCTGCATCAACTCTAGGAAATGTAGGACCTGCATTAGGGGATTTTGGTCCCAGCAATACTTATGCCGCTCTACCCCAATTTGGGCAATGGTGGGCTTCTTTTTTAATGCTTTTAGGGCGTTTGGAACTCTTTACCGTATTGATTCTCTTTTCTCCGTTTTTTTGGAAAAAAATTTAGTAACCGTATTTATTTTCCCATCTATTTTTTAAAAAATCTCGGATCGTTTTTTCTTTTGGATTTTCTGCAGGATCATAAAATTTTGTTCCTGCTATTTCTTTAGGAAGAAACTCTTGTTCCACGAATTGATCCTTGTAATCATGGGCATACCGATATCCATCTCCATATCCCATTTCTTTCATTAGTTTTGTGGGAGCATTTCTCAAATGCAATGGAACTGGAAGATTTCCAGTTTGTTTTACTTTTTCTAATGCAGTATCAATGGCTTTATATGCTTTATTGCTTTTAGGTGAAGTGGCAAGATAAAGCGCACATTCACTCAATAAAATCCTTCCTTCAGGGTATCCTACACTTGTAACAGCTTGAAAAGTACTGTTTGCCAAAACTAAAGCTGTGGGGTTAGCAATGCCAATATCCTCTGCAGCTAAGATTAGTAGCCGTCTTGCAATGAATGAAATTTCTTCACCAGCTTCTATCATCCGTGCAAGCCAATAAACTGCTGCATTGGGATCGCTACCTCGTATGGACTTAATAAATGCAGAAACAATGTCGTAATGAAAATCTCCATTTTTATCAAAGAGAACGGTGTTTGTTTGAATAGTTTCAAAGACAAGCTTATTGTTAATTTCGATTGTTTTTTTTGGATTTGCTTGAATCACTAGTTCTAATAATGAAAGTAGTTTTCGCGCATCACCTCCTGCAAGTTCTATCAGAGCTTCGGACTCTTTAATTTTAATTTGTTTTTCCTTTAGTTGTGCGTCTTTTGTAATTGCTTTTTGTAAAATCTTCTCTAAGTCTACTTTTTCAAGTGCATTGAGTGTGTAAACTTGACAACGTGATAGAAGGGCGTTGATGACCTCAAAGCTTGGGTTTTCAGTAGTGGCTCCTATAAGTGTTATTATGCCTTTTTCTACAGCGTTTAATAAAGAGTCTTGTTGAGATTTGCTAAATCGGTGTATTTCATCAATAAAAAGAATAGGATTTTTTCCACTAAATAATCCTCCTGAATGTTCTGCTTTATGAATAATTTCACGTACTTCTTTTACCCCTGCATTTATGGCAGATAGTTGATAAAAAGGGCGTTCTTTTTCTTGGGCTAATAGCTGAGCTAATGTTGTTTTTCCCGTACCTGGTGGACCCCAGAATATTAACGAGGGAAATACTCCATTTGCTATCATTTGAGTCAAGCTTCCTTTAGGCCCCAAAAGATGCTCTTGACCAAAATAATCAGTTATTGATTTCGGGCGCATGCGTTCTGCTAGAGGAGTATTCATCTAACGAAGATAATAGTTTATCAAACCAGAGAGAAACCTTTCTTAATTTTCTGTGATATTCTATTCTTTTCTTTGAAAGAATTTAAAGTTTGGATCAAAAAAAAACCCACCAAAGTGGTGGGTTTTTTATTACAATCAGTTTTTCTCTTAGTAGCTACTTAACAAAGCAGTAGGCGTGAAAAACTCAGGAAGTGGATTAGGAATGTTTTCATTCGCATCTACTTCAGTTTGTGGATATAAGAATCTTTGTGGGAAATCAGAAGCTCCAGTACTACCTGTAGTCTTATTAGGTACTCCAATAAAGTTTCTAGTTCTTCTTATGTCATGGAAAGTAACTAATTCTCCAATCAAAGCTAAATACTTTTCTTCAAGGATTTGCTTGAGTAAAGTATTACCACTTGCTGTGGAATCAGGGAATCCGTCAGCTGAGTCATATTGTACTCTTAAATCAGCACGTACATTATTTAAGTGCTCGAGAGCTCCAGATTCGTTTCCAGTTTTGAATTTAGCTTCAGCTAAAATCAATTGGTTTTCTACATAACTTGCTAATTTCATAGAGCTAGTCTGAGAAAATCTTCCACCTTCGTTAGTGTTAAGGATTGTTCTACTACCATCTGTTAAGAAATAGCTGTCAAACACTAAACTACTACCAGGAGTTTCTAGAGCTCTTGCAGTAGTACCGTTAAGCAATTTTACAGAGTGTGCATCAGTAGCAACAAGATAATCTTGTCTTTCATCAATAGCGAACTGGTAGAACAAGTTTCTGTTGTCTAATGAAGTTCCATGTAGAGAAACTAAGTCATTAGCGGTAGAGCTTACACCATTGTTAGCATAATTGATAGCTGCTGCATAGTCACCATTTATTAGGCTATAACGAGCTGCTAGTGTATTACCAGCTTCTGCCCAAGTACCACCAGCAAGACGATTACCACCGTAACCAGCAGCTACAGAAGAAGTTCCTACTTTGCCTATACCCGAAGCTATAATACCAATAGCTGAAGACATAACTGAAGCTTGACCATCATAAACAGGGTTTATGATTTCAGAGTCAACAGCTTCCGTAAAAGGAATATCTCCATACAAAGCTGCCATATCAGCAAACAATGTACCTTGGATTATTTCAGCAACACCTGCTATAGTTACACCAGCAGATTCATCTGCTAGGATAATACGAGTAGTTTTGATCCCTTGTGTATAGGTATCATTCCACATGTCATCATAGTTACCTCTGTTAGGAGAATAAGTATTCAGTGTTAAATACTGTCTGTCCCCACCACTCATTTGATTAGAGAAAACTGCAGCATAACGCGCATTGTTACTTCCCATGTGCTGAATAAATGTCAGCTGAGATTGTCCAATCAAGAGGTCAGATGCCGCAACAATAAATGCATTTGGATCATCATTTAGACCTTCCGTATAGCTTTCACAATTAACTAGTAAAAGTGAAGCAAAAAGTACGTAATATATTTTTTTAAATTTCATGATTCTTATGTTTTAGAATTGTAATCTTAGAGTAGTTAAAAAGGAGCTAGTACCAGGATTACTGAAGTACTCAAGACCTCTACCTCTAGATGCACCAGTTAGGTTGTTTTCAGGGTCAAATCCATCGATTGCAGACCATAAGAAAAGGTTTCTACCTGATACAGACAATGAAAGATTGGTAAGCCCTAGATCTTTCACAAAAGCTTCTGTGAAATTATAAGATAAACTTACTTCTCTCATTTTAATCCATGATCCATCCATGATGAAAGGTTCCCCTACATCACCGAATCCACCACCGTTAGTAGTCCACCATTCAGAGTCAACTGCTACTGGTCCACCACCAAAGTCTTCAAGATAACCTCTAAAGGTTGCACCAG
>JAFMMH010000117.1 GCA_017851655.1 Flavobacteriaceae bacterium | reverse complement strand
CGGAGGGTTTTTCCTTTACACCAATGGATACAATCCAAACCCCTTCTAATCGATTGATATCATTGCCTTAACATAAGATTCTTTGTAGTGGTTTTAGGGGGGAGTTGTTTGGGGTTTGTGTGGATACGTGATGGGGATTAGCTTTAATCCAAAAACATCTAAAATCACTCAAAATGATCAAAAAACTTCGAAAATCAATGTAAAATGATTAAAAATGAATATTTTTTATCAATATATTGTATTTATAATAAGAAAAGTTTAATCATGTTTTGAACCATCTGGCATGATCGCATTTGTCAAGACCCCTTTTTCTAATTCTTTTATATCTACCTCTGCCCCAGTAAAATTAGCTCCAATCATGAAAGCATTTTTAAATTTGGCTCCTTTTAATTTTGAATTAATAAAGTTAGCTCCAGATAATTTGGCATCTTCAAAATTAGAAAACATCAAATTTGAGTTACTAAAATCAGAATTATTGAAATTACCCTTTTGAAGATTACAAAAACTTAAATTACCATAGTTTATATTTAGACCAGCTCCTTCAGCAAATTCGAAGTTGCTTTTTTGTAGATTGGCTAAATGCATTTTTGCTTTTCTAATGTTAGATTTTTTGAAGTTGCCATTTTTGATTTCTATTCCATTCAATTCGATTCCTTCTAAATTTGAATCGTATAAATCCAACTCATCAAGATTTATTGCTTGATCAACAAGATCTCTCCACTATATTGGAAGAGGTTAGAAAAAGTATTGCCTATTGCAAAAATGCACTGGACACATAAAAAAGTTTTACTGACTATTGCTTTTGGCCAAATACAATTTGATCTGCAATCTGCTGGCATTTAGTAACTACCCTATTTTCAGCAATACTGTAAAATATTTTTTTTCCATTAGCGTCTTTTCCCTCATAGCGCCGATCAAGCCCAATTGCTGAATTTCCGCTCAATGTTGCATATATTACGCAGGCTGCTAAATAAGTTCCATTCGGACTTGGGTGTTTATCATCATCTGTTAAAAGTTGAATTTCTGGATAAGTAGCCGTAAATAAATCGAAAGCCCTTCCGACAGGTATGAGGCTTACCTCTTGGACATTACTTGCAATGTTTTCTAGGTTAAGTTCGAGTTTTTTTGAATCTTTTGGCGGATCTACTTCTACCGGAAAATTAGGATAGTTCCAGGTTGCATAAAGTAATACTTCAGTCTCTGGAGGTAAAAGAGATTTTAATTTAGAAAAATAAAACTCAGTTGTATCCTTATACTTAATAGGATAGGTACTCTGTTCTTGAAAAATAACTCTGTCGTATTTATTTTTCAATAATAGGGCTTTGGTTTTTAACTCTTTATTACCCTGCCAGTGGTCTCTTAAGGTCGCTCCTCCTGCTGTGGACTGGGTAATCTCCCATTGTATTTGCTGCTGTTTTGCCATTTGCTCAACTTGACTAGGCAGATTCCAATAAAAAGTAAAACTATTCCCTACAAAGAGGATTTTTTCTTGGTTTTGCGCCATAAGCAAATTTGATAAAAAAAGGAGGGCTAAAAAACAAATCCTCATTGGGCAGGGTAATTTTCAACGGTCCCTTCCCAGTCAGGGTCCGCTGCACCTGTCCATATTTGATTCACAATATCATATGCGATGGCGTGTACCCGCCCAAAGCGCGCTTTTTCATCAATCATTTTTACAGGCACAAGCGCAGGATTAAAATCTGCATTTAAATCCTTGACCTCTGGGTGGTTCTCAAGCCAAAGGGAATCTTGATAAGGGTAAACCCGAGGTAGATGGAGTGACTCTTGTAATGATTTTTTTTGCGCTAAATACCGATGTGCTACTTGGGTAACAGCAGGCACAATCCGGCTTCCTCCTGCCGCACCTAAAGCCAAAATCAGTTGCTCTTGGTCTAAAAATAGCGTGGGTGAAATATGCGAGTTTGAGCGATCCCCAGGTTTATATTCTCCCAAATAGCCGCCTAACGTCACTGCATAAAGAAAGCCTAAGTCTGGAGTTGCTACTTTTGACCCCATATTAGGACCAATGGTTTGTGTGAGACTTACTACATTCCCCTGATCATCTGCTGCCGTTAAATGCGTAGTATGCCCGATAGCGGCGGTCCATGAACCTGGCAATTCTGTCTCATTTTCTGCTACAAGTTCCGGCTGTTGCTGCTCAATTTGAGTGGCCCATTCACCTGCTCTCTTATAAGAAAGTATCTGTGCTAAAGAATCTTTATTTTGTTGATATTTCCTGTAGGTATAGGCTAACTCGGTAGTCCTACCCAAATCTAAGGCCCAATCTTCTTCAGTTTCAGCAGGAGTCAATTGATCTAGTATTTGTAAGATTTGTATGGTAATGGCACCATACGATGGCAAGTTTAAAGCTTTGACTGTCAATCCTTGAAATTTACCTTCTAACACTTCGGCTTCCAATGCTTCATAATTTTTAAGGTCCTCTAGTGTAAGTATACCGCCATTTGCCTGTATATCTGCCACCATTTTTTGGGCTATTTCCCCTTCATAAAATCCAGCCTTTCCTTTTAAAGCAATGGTCTTTAATGTATGGGCAAGTGTTTTTTGAACTACTAGCTCTCCAGCCTGAAAAGCTTCGCCCTGAGTATTTAAAAAATGTTTTTTAGTGCCTTCATACTTTTCAAAAACAGCTTTTGCACTTTGCTGTCTTATGGCTTCACCAGCCAAAATTTCAAATCCATTTTCGGCATAACTTATTGCGGGAGCCATTACTTGCTGAAGGGGTAATATTCCCTTAGTAGTGTGAAGTTTCAATAATCCTGCTACAACACCCGGTATCCCAATAGTTTCATAACCCGAACTGTATTTTTCCGCTGTGGGTTTGTAATTTATTGGTACTTGTGTTGAAGCATCTACCCCTCCTATTTCACCTGAGGCTATTTGATAGATGGCTTGCAGGCGTCCTCCTATTCCGCTCATACTAGGCTCCACGACAGCAAGCGTAAAGCCCGCCGCTACAGCGGCATCGAAAGCATTTCCTCCTTGGGCAAATATCGTTTTTCCCGCTTGGGAAGCCAAAGGGTGCGCTGTCGCTATTGTATTATTTTGAAAAGGGTTTGATTTCGGACTTTGGCAGCCAAAAACCAGGAGTAAAAGTGCTGAAAATAGGATGGAT
>JAFMMH010000116.1 GCA_017851655.1 Flavobacteriaceae bacterium | reverse complement strand
GTATCTTGATAGATTAAGTATTTCTTAGAGTAATCTACAACTCAGTAGAACAATTAGTTCTATCTATAAGTATTAGAAACTTTAGGAAACATAAAGAAAATGAGAGAAAAAGATGAAAATAACTTCTGCCAGATCTAACAGAAGTTGTCAGTACCCTAAGTTTAGTACCCATAAGATTTGGATAGTACCCTAGAGGTACTTAATTTAGTACCCGAGGGCACTATTATATATTATAAATAACTGTATATCAATATTTAATAACATGGTATTGGTACTGGAGGTACCACTTTTAACTCTATTAAACCCTTGATTATTGTATACTTAATCAGGGGTTTTTTTATGGACAAAATAAATTCTAAGTACTTTAAAATGAATCTCTTTCAAATATATTTAATGGGTAGTATCTATATTTTTTTGGGGATATTTCATTTTACTCACACGGACTTTTATAAACCCATGATGCCAAAATTTTTGCCAAAACATGAACTCCTTATATATATGAGTGGGCTTTTAGAAATTTTATTAGGTCTTGGCGTTCTTTTTCAATCAACAAGAAATAGTGCTTTGATTTCGATTATCTTGATGTTAGTCGTTTTTTTAGTAGTTCATATCAATATGCTTTTCCCTGGGAATCAGTTAGGAATACCGACTTGGATTTTATGGCTTCGTATTCCAATTCAATTCCTTTTGATGTATTGGACGTACATCAATATCGGTTAAATATTAATTATCCGTTCTCAAACATATTTCCATTTAATAGTTGTTTTTTTTAACACAATGTAATTCCATATAATTTGTTAAATTTATCTACTATATTTTTAAAATAATTTTTCGAAAGACAACAAACGATTTAAATTAAAATTTATCATAAACTGCATCTACATTTTTTATAAAAAATACTCTGTCTATATTTTATTGTATTTAGCATTTTTAAACGTGTTGGTCTCATGTAATTCTTTTGACACTGAATTTATTGAGATAGAGCCTATTGCAACTCATTTTAATGGAATGGAATTCATAAGCATGCAAGAATGTATGGCATGCCACCAAGATATAGTTGAATCCCACATGCAAACCTCTCATTACAATACGTCATTTAAAACGGAGGCAACCACTTTTGAAGAAATACTAAAAACCCACCCCAACGAAATTCGATTAGATGATGGTACTACCATCGTAATTCGTAAAGAAGGAGATTTTATTTATCAAGATTTTTATTCTCGAGGAAATCAATCACCAGTTATTCAAAGTCCGATGGAAATAACAATTGGTTCAGGGTTTAGAGGGCAATCTTTTTTGTATTGGAAAGATGATGGTTTATTTCAAAATCAAGGCTCTATTATTGGTGCTATGGAGGGATGGATAAACAGTCCAGGCTTCGCCTCTCAAATAAACAACACTAGAGCAGTAGTGCCCCGATGCATGGAATGCCACAGTAGCTATGCACCTTCTATTAAAGCAAACCTGAATAGATTTACTAATCAATACATCAAAGAAGATGTTTTGCTTGGAATAGATTGTCAAAGATGTCATGGCGAAGTAAAAGAACACGTGCTCTTTCATAAAAAAAATCCTGAAGTAAAAGTAGCGCAACACATTTTAAAGTACAGTGAATTAACACAAAAACAGCGCATCGATGCTTGTGCTTTGTGTCACTCTGGATTTCGTCAACCCGCATGGGATACAGAAGAAAGAAAGTTTGTTCCTAGCTTCTCTTACCAGGTTGGAAATGATCTAGATGATTTTTTGGTAAAAAGTAATGGAAACTCCTCCAAAAAACAAGATCCAGAAATTCATGCCAATCAAATAAAACTATTAATGGACTCTAAATGTTTTAAAATGTCAGATAATATGGATTGTGCGACCTGTCACGATCCGCATGCTCAAGAAAGAGGAGATTATCAAAATTTTAGTTTGAAATGCATCAGTTGTCATCAAACTCAAAATCATACTCAAAAAACATTGTCTTTAGCAGATGCTGATTTTGAGGATTGTACCAGTTGTCACATGCCATTTGTAGATAGCCAAGCAATGAAGGTTGATCTTGACCTCAAAGATCTTACTCCAATAAGTATTCGAAATCACTTTATTGGAATCTACCCGGAAAAGTAAATTACACTTTTTTATTTTCTATTAAAGGTGCTTTCAAACTCGAAGTATACATTAAATACTCAACATAGGTTAACCGATTTACATTAATTCAACGTTAAACAAACAGAGAAAATTGACGAGATTATTAATTTATTAACAAAAATTTAAGGTTTAAAATAAATTATTCACTATAATTGTGAGTTATTTATCATTAAATGACGTCATAAACTATTATTTAAACTATTAAAAAATGAAAAACATGTTATTCAAGCGCTTTCTATTTGTGGTGACTTTACTCCTCACAACTGGAATTTATGCACAAAACATTTCTGGTACTGTTACCAGTGATGATGGCCCATTACCTGGTGCCACTGTTTTGGTTCAAGGAACCAATGATTTTGCTACAACTGATTTTGATGGTAACTTTACTATTGAAGCTGCTCAGGGTGCTATCCTTGAGGTTTCGTTTGTAGGGTACACTACTCAACAGGTTCCTGTAGACGGTGATCAAATTACAATTACGCTTGCTTTAGGGAATCTTCTTGAAGAAGTAATTGTAACCACAGGTTACGGAACACAATCCAAAAGAGACATTACAGGAGCTGTATCTACTATTGATGCAGAAGAATTAACTTCTGTACCTGCCACTACTTTTGCACAACAAATGCAAGGTAGAGCTTCAGGGATCTCTGTTGTAAGTGATGCAACTCCTGGAGGGGAGGCTACTGTGCGTATTCGTGGTTTTGGTACTACAGGGAATAATAATCCGCTTTACGTCATTGACGGAGTCCCTACAGAATCTCAAGGAAACTTAAACCCACAGGACATTGAGTCTTTTCAAATCTTGAAAGACGCCTCAGCAGCTTCGATCTACGGATCTCGTGCAGCGAATGGGGTAATTATCATTACCACTAAAAGAGGTAAAGTAGGTGAAGGAAAAATTAGCTACAGCTCTTTCTTCGGATGGCAAACTGCTGCTAACGATGTGGACGCTCTTGATGCAAGAGGTTTAGGAGAATACCTTTATTTAGCAGATTACTATGCAG
>JAFMMH010000115.1 GCA_017851655.1 Flavobacteriaceae bacterium | reverse complement strand
GCTACAAAATTTTCTACCGTACTAGTAAAACCCAAAGGAATGCTCAACATGTTTTCAAAAACATGCTTGAATATATATGTAATTCTGGGAGTAATTTTATGTGTATAAACCAGTAGCATTTACATGAGATCTTCGTCAGCAAAGCTAAAGTAACCTTTTTCTGAAATAATCAAATGATCCAAAACGGATAGATCCACAAGCTTTGCCGCAGCAGAAAATTTATGAGTGATATCTTTATCACTTTGACTAGGTTTCAAATTTCCTGAGGGATGATTGTGTGCAAGAATCAATGCTGTAGCTCCAACTTCAAATGCCCTTTTTAATGCCAGTCTTATGTCTACTGAAGTTTGGGTAATCCCTCCTTGACTGAGTCGGTGTTTTTCTAACAGCTTAGAAGATTGATTCAAGTATAGAACCCAAAATTCTTCATGTTCTAATTCCGCCAATTCATATTGCAAACATTCATAGACTACCTTACTGTGATTAAGCACCAACGTTTTTTGCTCATTCCTTTGATTCATTCTTTTACTCAGTTCAAGAGCTGCCTTAACCTTAACTGCCTTTGCCATCCCAATTCCGTTAAATTTTAATAAGTGTTCCAAAGGGAGTTGGTGGAGTTTTATCAAATCATTTTCTACACTATTGAGAATGCGCTGCATCAATCCAATAGCACTATCATTTAAACTTCCACTACCAATTAAAATTGCAAAAAGTTCAGCATTAGAGAGATTAGATGCTCCTAATCGACACAATTTTTCTCTTGGCCGATCGGATTCATCCCAATCTTTGATTGTAAATTTTTCTGGTATTGTTGTCATGGGGCACGGTTATAACCAACAATTTAAAAAATAATCAACTTTAAAAAAAACTGTTCGAATGTGCAATTAGGTAAACCTAGATTGAAGTGCTTCCCAATTCAGTCCTCCAAAATTTCCAGAACTCATCATTACGAGCACCTCTTCGTTGTAATCCGTTTCTAACAACTTACTTTCTAGACTTGCAGTCTGGGTAAAAACCTCGAGTACTGGATGATCAAAAGCGCGTTTTATTGTTTCAGGCGGGATTGCATCTCTGTTTTTAATTTTCAATGCTTCTGGATCATAAAACACCATTACCTCATCTGCAGCATCCAATGTGTTAGCATACTGAATAATAAATTTCGAATCCAGACTGCTATAGGTATGGAGCTCCACACAAACGGTGATTTTTTTTCTTGGAAATTGTGCTTTTAGAGCAGAAGAAGTGGCTTTTACCTTACTAGGAGCATGGGCAAAATCTTTATACAAAAAAGCTGTAGCGCTTTTCACGAGTAACTCCAGTCGTTTTGAAGCTCCCTTAAAACTTGGTATTGCCTCATAAAAATCGGAGGAGTCAAGCCCCATCAATTGTGCGATCCATTGAGCCCCAGCAAGATTTAAAAGGTTATGGGATCCAAAAATCATTAAAGGCAAACTCCCCTCTGAAGTTTCTAAATAGGTAGTCCCTTCACTAATGAAATGTTCAGGTGTTTTGTAACTAATTTTTTTTATTGGATGCTCAACAGAATTCACTAAATCTTTTAGCACCTCATCTTCTTCATTGTATATTAACACTCCGCCAGCTTGAATAGAATAAATAAAACGTTCGAATTGACTCACATAGTTTTCAAATGTTGGAAACACATTCACGTGATCCCAAGCAATACCACTAATGAGTGTTATCTCAGGTTTGTACCACAAAAATTTTGGCTGTGAATCTATAGCTGAAGACAAATATTCATCACCCTCCAGCAATACAAAATCATTTTCTTCTGAAAGAGCGAGAGTTTTCGAGTCTTTAGACACTGAAGCCCCTACCATAAAGTCCGTATCGATTTCATGATACCTTAAAGCGTGTAATATCATGGATGTAATGGTCGTTTTTCCATGACTCCCGGCAATAACTACTCTGGTTTTTTCTTTAGTCAAAGAAGCCAAAAACTCCGGATAAGATTGGATTTTTAAATCCAAATCCTGTGCTTTTTTGAGTTCGGGATTATCACTTTTTGCATGCATCCCTAAAACAACTACATCGATTACTTTAGATAATTTTTCAGGAAACCAACCCATTTTTTGAGGTAAAAGTCCAGCTGATTCTAACTTCGATTTAGAGGGCTCGAAAATGGCATCATCACTACCTGTAACCTCATGTCCTAAAGACATCATCTCCAATGCCAAACTATGCATGGCGCTTCCTCCTATAGCAATGAAATGTAATCGCATGTTTTGGAATTAAGGGTTTAGCTGTTTCCAGAGTAAATCTTTCAACTCCATTAATTGATATTGACTTACACTTGATATAATCAAATGAGGAATATCACCAAATACCTCTTTCATTTCTCTTTGGTATTCTATCAGTAATTCTTCGTCTAATAAATCTGCTTTTGAGAGTACTACGGTATATTGTTTATCTAATAATTCTGGATTGTATTTGATCAATTCATTTTGGAGGATAGTGAAAGCTTTTTTTACATCCGGAGTATCTGCTGGAATGAGATAGAGTAAAATTGAATTTCGTTCAATATGTCTTAAAAAATAATGTCCTAAACCTTTTCCCTCTGCAGCTCCTTCTATGATTCCAGGAATATCTGCCATCACAAAAGACCTATAATCTCTATATTCTACAATACCTAAATTAGGTTTTAGTGTAGTAAATTCATAATCTGCTATCTTTGGTTTTGCTGCGGTCAATGCTGCTAAAAGTGTTGATTTTCCGGCATTTGGAAAACCAACTAGCCCTACATCTGCCAAAACTTTCAATTCTAGAGTTATTGGAATGGTAAGCCCCTCCATACCTGGTTGGGCATAACGAGGTGTTTGTCGAGTTGAAGATTTAAAATGCCAGTTTCCTCTACCACCTAAACCTCCTTCCAATAAAATTTCCTCTTGACCAATTTCGGTGATTTCGAAAAGTATCGTGTTATCTTCTGTATTTCGGACTACAGTTCCTACAGGCACATCAATATAGATGTCTTCCCCTTGAGCACCACTACTTCTGTTTTTACTCCCATCTCCTCCGTGTCCTGCACCAAAGTGTTTTTTAAACTTAAAAGAATAAAGTGTCCACAGTTGCTCATTAGCTCTGACAATAACATGTCCGCCTCTTCCACCATCTCCACCATCGGGGCCCCCTTTGGTTATAAATTTTTCCCTATGAAGGTGAATCGATCCTTTTCCTCCT
>JAFMMH010000114.1 GCA_017851655.1 Flavobacteriaceae bacterium | reverse complement strand
GAGTAATTCTTGTATGTAGCGGGTAATTTGCATTTCAATCAAAAGTAATAAAATATTACGATACTCTAACTAAAGTAGTCAATTAAGGTTTCTTATCTTCGTATGTCAACCCCAAGCTATGACAAGGCTAGAAGCATGTTTACTCCTACAATCCATCCCCGGTATGGGAACGTATCGATGCGTAAAAATGTTAAACCATTTCGGTTCTGCTAAAGCTGTTTTTGAAGCATCTTATTCGGATTGGCTTTCAGTAGAAGGCTTGGGATCACAGGTCTGTGATGCTCTGAAAGACTGGAAATCGTACCGTTCCAAAATTCAAAATCAAGTAACTGAGCTAAACAAACTAAATTTAGATTACCTGTTTTTGGGTTCTAAAAATTATCCAAAAGCACTCTCTTTTTGTCCAGATGCTCCACTAATTCTCTTTTATAAGGGGTCAATCAACTTCAATCACAGAAATGTTATCAGTATTGTAGGTACCCGACAAAATACTGCCCATGGAAGAGACTTTTGTAATCTTCTTATTGAAGCCCTAAAAGCGTATAATCCAATTATCTGTTCAGGACTTGCCAAAGGAATTGATATTATTGCACACCGCTTTGCTTTAGAGAAAGGATTAGAAACAGTGGCTTGCTTAGCACACGGTTTGGAGCGTATTTATCCTACTGAGCATTATGAAATAGCCCAGTCCTTGTGTAAGCAGGGTGCACTATTGACCGACTTCTTCCCCAATTCTCATTTTAGAAAAGAGAATTTTCCTCAGCGCAATCGTTTGATTGCTGGAATGGCACATGCTACAATTGTAATTGAATCTGGTCTGGCTGGAGGAAGTATGAATACGGCAACGTTAGCACATCAATACGGGCGGGAGTTATTTGCTGTCCCAGGACGTCCTTCAGATTCGAAAAGTCAGGGATGCCATCAGCTTATTGTTCAGCAGAAAGCACAACTCTTATCAGATCCTCAAGAGCTTATCAAATCATTGGGATGGGAAATTCAACCAAAAGCAAAAGGAATTCAAAAGACACTTTTCCAAACATTATCTGAAGAAGAACAAAAAATATACGATCAATTCAGTAAATCCAACAAAATAGGACTAGATGAATTGGCGCTTGAATTGGGATGGAAAATAAGTAAAACAGCAGCCACTTTAATTCAAATGGAAATGAAAGGCTTCGTTCGTGCATTACCGGGCAAACAGTTTGAATGGATTTAATACCCAACCTTTTTACGTACCCTTAATAGTACTTCACTGGCAACTTTACGGGCTTTTTCAGCCCCTTTAGCAAGCGCAATTTGAACCTCTTCAGGATGCTGATAATAATAATCAAATTGGAAACGTTCTTTTTCAAAACGCTCAAGGATCAAATCAAAAAGTAATTGTTTGGCATAACCATATCCCATTCCCCCTGCAAGGTATTTGTCACGTAATGCTTGAGTTTCAGAATCAGTTGCTAGTAGAGAATACAAAGCAAAAACAGTACAAGTCTCAGGATCTTTTACTGCTTCTAAAGGAGCACTATCGGTTTGGATTCCCATTACTTGTTTTCGTAGTTTTTTTTGTGGCAAAAAGATATTAATCGTGTTGTTACGTGACTTACTCATTTTTTGCCCATCAGTACCAGGTATGTGTTGGGTGTTTTCTTGAATTTTGGCTTGTGGAATAACAAAAGTATCACCCAGTTGATGATTGAAACGCGAGGCAACATCACGTGTGATTTCCAGATGTTGCAATTGGTCTTTACCTACAGGAACAATTTCGGCATCATACAATAAAATATCCGCTGCCATAAGCATTGGATAAGAAAACAAACCTGCATTAATATCCGATAATTGTTCAGACTTGTCTTTAAAAGAATGTGCCAGTGTAAGTCGTTGGTAAGGAAAAAAGCAGTTGAGATACCAGGCTAATTCCGTTACCTCACTAACATCACTTTGACGATAGAAATGTGTTTTGTTAATGTCTAGACCGCACGCTAACCAAGCAGCGGCTGTTGCAAAGGTGTTCTCACGGAGTAACTCTCCATTTTTAATCTGAGTTAAAGAATGTAAATCCGCGATAAAAAGGAAAGAATCGTCAGGACTAGCTTTAGAAAGCTCTATGGCGGGAATTACAGCTCCCAATAAATTGCCTAAATGTGGAGTGCCGGTAGATTGTACCCCTGTTAAAACTCTTGCCATTTCAAAAAATTTATACAAAGGTACGTTTCCTCAAATAGGAGAGCAACTCTGATATGGAGATTTTTGTTGGTCTCTTAATTCCCGATATGTCACTGAAACTATTTTAGTAGGTTACAACTGCAATAACTATATGAAAGATCTGTAACTTTATCAAGAGATATATTTCATGAGAAAAGTGGCACTCGTTTTGTGGAGAATATGGTTTTATGTTTTAGCAGCAACCCCCGTTGTGCTATTGTTTTTTCCTTTAGCTTTAATGTTATTATTACCAAATGGATATCGTTACGTTTTTTGGGTAGCACGAAACATTTGGGCACCTTTTGTACTCCTTGGCATGGGGTTTTGGGTTAAAAAAATGGACACTTTTCCTCCTGAAGGGAAAAGCTTCATGCTGGTAGCGAATCATACAAGTTATATTGATATCATGGTAATGTTGCGAATGCGGAAAACCCCTTTTGTATTTGTTGGCAAAAAAGAATTGGTCAAAATCCCCATCTTTGGATACCTCTATAAACGCGCAGCTATTATGGTAGATCGAAGTTCTAGCAAAAGCCGTTTTGGAGTCTACGAACGCGCTCAAAAAGTAATCCAAAAAGGATACAGTGTTTGTATCTTTCCTGAAGCAGAGTACATAGACGAAACGATTTTGTTAAACCCTTTTAAAAGAGGAGCTTTTAAATTAGCTATCGAACATGAACTACCTGTTTTTCCAATGGTTTTTCTGGATTGTAAACGCAAATTTCCTTGGTATACCACACATGGTTATCCGGGTAGATTGAGGGTAAAAGCTTTGGATGTTATTTCTGTTCAAGAGATACAGTCTAAGGCATTAGAAAAGCTTCAAGAACTCTCCCATCAACAAATTAAAACAGCATTAGAAAACGACCCCAAAGGCATGGCACTAAAAGCGATAGAAGTTTGGAAAAAGAAAACTGCTTAAGCAGTTATTTTTTCTATCGAGATCATATCCATATTGAAATCCCTCATTGCATTTATTAATTTAAAACCCTTAAACCGAGAAAGGTCTTTTACGTG
>JAFMMH010000113.1 GCA_017851655.1 Flavobacteriaceae bacterium | reverse complement strand
AGATATTTTAGGCGCTTTAGCACAAGGGATGCATGCTATTCATTTTAATTCTCATAATGAACCACATCATGATATCTGTCCGATAGTATATTCTTTGGATGAGGTTAACGCTTTTTTTTAAGTCTGTTTACTTCCGCATTCTCAATGCCAAGATTTATCGTTATTTTTGACCATGGATTTAAAAGGAGCACAAGAAAAAGTGGATGAATGGATTCAAACACATGGGGTCCGATATTTCGATGAATTAACAAATATGGCACAGCTTACAGAGGAGGTAGGCGAGGTTGCTCGAATCATCGCAAGAAGATACGGAGAGCAATCTGAAAAGGAGAGTGATAAAAGCAAAGATTTGGGTGAAGAATTAGCTGACGTGATTTTTGTTGCGATCTGTTTGGCAAACCAAACGGGTGTGGATCTTCAATCTGCCTTTACCAAAAAACTAGATTTTAAATCTGATCGGGACCATGATCGACATCAAAATAACCCAAAACTCAAAAAGTAAATGAATGTAGTTCTTTCGCATCCATCAAAAAAATCCAATGGGAAACTGAGTATTACAGGCTCTAAAAGTGAAACAAATAGACTATTGCTTCTTCAAGCATTGTTTTCAGGATTCTCTATAGAAAACAGTTCTGAATCAGATGACAGTGAGGCAATGCAAGTTGCTCTTAGCACTAAAGACAATGTGATTGATGTTCATCATGCTGGTACGGCAATGCGCTTTCTCACGGCATATTTTTCTCATCAAGAAGGGAGAGATATAATTTTAACAGGTTCTGAAAGAATGCAAGAGCGCCCAATTAAAATTCTCGTAGAGGCACTGCGTTCCATTGGTGCTTCAATTTCTTATCAAAAAAGGGAAGGATATCCACCATTGATAATTCATGGAAAAAAATTAAGCGGAGGTATGGTTGAGCTTCCGGCCGATATAAGTAGTCAGTATATCTCTGCACTTTTGATGATAGGTCCTGTTTTAGAAAAAGGAATTCAATTAAAATTGATTGGAAAAATCACATCAGTACCTTATATAAATATGACCCTAGCTTTACTCAATGGTTTTGGTGTAAAGACCAGTTTTGAAGGACAGAATATTGAAGTGGAACCACAGAAAAATCCGATTCGAAAAACACAGATTGTGGAGTCAGATTGGAGTTCTGCATCTTATTATTTTAGTATTGCAGCCTTGTCAGAAGAAAGTGAAATTGAGCTAAATAGTTATAAAGAGGATAGCCTTCAAGGAGATAAAGTGTTGAGAGAAATTTATCGTGAATTGGGCGTATTATCCAAATTAGAAGATCAGAAATTAGTCTTGAAAAAAGTGCCTGTGTCGCTTCCAGATTCCATCCATTGGGATTTATCAAAAGCCCCTGATATTGCTCAAACGATCGTTGTGAGTTGCTATGGTTTGGGAATCGGATGTACGTTGGTGGGTTTACATACATTAAAGATTAAAGAAACAGACCGTTTACAAGCTTTATATAATGAGCTGACAAAATTAGGAGCTACTATTTCAATTACTGAAGAAAGCCTCCATTTAGAACCAGGTTCAAATTTTGTTGAAGGATGTAGTTTGCCTACTTATAAAGACCATCGTATGGCAATGGCTTTCGCTCCACTTTCTTTAAAAGTTCCTTTAACGATAGAGGATGCTGAAGTGGTATCAAAGTCTTATCCAGCATTTTGGGAAGACTTGAAAAAAATTAATTTCATTGTTCAAGAGAGATAAACCTCTTTTTACTTGACAAGGCCTATGTTGAGGTGGTATATTTGCCACCTAAAAATATTCAATGAAATTATCTCATTTTCAATTCGAACTCCCTAAAGCACTTTTGGCGCAACGTCCCGCAGTAGATAGAGACGAATCCCGTCTGATGGTTCTAAACCGTAAAGAAGAAAAAATTGAACACCGTTCCTTTAAAGAAGTTATTGACTACTTTGACGAAGGCGATGTCATGGTATTAAATAATACTAAAGTTTTTCCCGCCCGTTTGTTTGGGAACAAAGAAAAAACTGGAGCTCGAATTGAAGTGTTTTTGCTTCGAGAATTAAATCAAGAACAAAGACTTTGGGACGTTTTAGTTGATCCAGCTCGAAAAATCAGAATTGGAAATAAACTATATTTTGGTGAAGATGAAAGCTTAGTTGCTGAAGTTATTGATAACACTACTTCTAGAGGAAGAACATTGCGTTTTTTGTTTGATGGAAGTTATGCAGAATTTAGAACTAAGCTTAAAGAACTGGGCGAAACTCCTTTGCCTAAATACATCAAACGTCCGACGGACGAAGAAGATCGTGAACGTTATCAAACAATATATGCAAAGCACGAGGGCGCAGTTGCTGCTCCAACAGCGGGGTTGCATTTTTCCAAGCATCTACTTAAGCGACTTGAGATTAAGGGAATAGATCTAGCCGAACTAACATTGCATGTAGGTTTAGGAACTTTTAGTGCCGTAGAAGTAGAAGACCTTTCTAAGCATAAAATGGATTCTGAAGAATTAATTATTGATGCTTTAGCTGTAGCAAAAGTCAATAAAGCAAAAGCAGAGCGGCGTAAAATTTGTGCTGTTGGAACCACCGTAATGAGGGGCCTAGAAAGCTCTGTTTCTTCTGCAGGTCTCTTAAATGAATATCAAGGATGGACACATAAATTTATTTTTCCACCGCATGATTTTTCTATCGCCAATTGTATGATTACTAATTTTCATACACCAAAATCTACCTTGTTAATGATGGTATCTGCTTTTGCTGATCCTGACTTTATCAAACATGCATACAGTGTCGCTATCAAAGAGAAATACAATTTTTACTCTTATGGTGATGCGATGTTGATTTTATAGTAATCTAAAACCGCTTTATTGCGGTTTTTTTATTCTCAATTCATTGGAAGAATCAAAAAAAGATATTCGTGCCCTTAGTAAAGATGAGTTAATTGCTTTTTTTGAAACTCATGGAATTTCTTCATTTAGAGGAAAGCAGGTTTATCAGTGGTTATGGCAAAAAGGAGTGCACGACTTTGATTTAATGACCAACCTGACTTTGGAACATCGTGAACTTTTAAAAACACACTTTGAAATCAATCATATTCGGATTGATGTTCAACAAAAAAGTAAGGATGGAACCGTTAAAAATGCAATAAAACTTCACGATCAATTAGTTGTAGAGTCCGTATTGATTCCAACTTCCACCAGAAGTACCGCTTGTGTTTCTTCACAGGTTGGCTGTAGTTTGGA
>JAFMMH010000112.1 GCA_017851655.1 Flavobacteriaceae bacterium | reverse complement strand
TGTTTTTCCTTTTCAAAATGCGCATTTTGAATAGCATTCTCTGAGGAATACACTTTATAAACCTCTTTTAGGTAAGGAAATTCAAGCTGTGGTGTGTTTTTTGTCCAGTCGGCTCCATCTGAAACAATCAATTGTGGTTTTGGTGCCATCAGTGCAGCAATTTCTACATTATTGGTTTGATGGTTATTACTTTTGTGAATGGGCATACCGCTTTCGCAGACACATCCACCAAAAAAATGTGCAGATACTTGAACAACGGGAACACTTACTTTTATTCTAGGATCTATTGCCCCCAAGACAAAAGACTGAGTTCCACCTCCAGAAGCTCCACTAATTGCAATTCGATTTGGGTCAATATCAGCTCGCAATTCAAAATAGTCAAGAACTCTTTTACTGTTCCAGGTTTGTAAAAGTAATGCAATTGGCATTTTATGGTCAATCTGATTACTTTCACCATAGCCAATCATATCATAAGCAAAAACCACAGCACCCATTTGAGCCAGAGCAGCATTTCGCAGTTGCTCTTCCGCGGTAAAACGTGCATTTTCAAAATGGCCGTGTGTACTCAATACTCCTGCATAAGGGGGTTCAAGATTTAATGGACTATAAAGATTTCCTGTTACGTAAAATCCGGGGAAGCTTTCTAAAGCGATATTCTGAAGTTTGTATCCATTTTTGATTTGCTCAGGACCTAAAATGATTTTTGGGGCCTGGGACACGCTCGGCATTTTATCCCATTTCAATCCGTCCAAGATCCCTTGCCTAATTACTTCAGCTCTTGCTTCCCACTCTTTTTGAGTTTTCCAGTGCGATTTAAATTCTGCCATCCTCTGGACTGCTTCATCTTCAGTCCAATAATTCCCTTGACAAAGCAGGTCCGATTGTGCTTTTAGATTCAGACCGTAAAACAGGAAGAGCGTATAAAAAGCATAGTTCATGAACAGCGAATTTACTTTTACAGATCGTATGTGAGTTAGAAGATTCATTTCAGTTTTGGTTTTTTAACCCCGTAAGTTTTATTGTCTGTTGAGGGATGATTTACTTAAAATTAGATAAATTAATCCACAACAGATCCAAGTGGGAAGGGTGAGGAATGAAAGAAATATATCCATTTGCATAGAAATTCCGTAGAAGATGGAGATACTGATCAACCATGCCAACAATACATTCCAATTAAAGTTCTTTTTTATGGGGTTTTTGAGGTAATTGGGAATTTTAAAACGGGAAGCAAAAAAATGCTGAAAAACAATAATAGCACCAACAGGAGCAAGAATAAATCCGTACAAGGCGACAAAGTCAAGTAATTTCATGGCAAACGCCGGAAACAATCCCGCGGTTGTAGCTACTCCACCCGCAAGCATAGTAACCCAAAAAGTAGAACGTCTTGGGAAGAGTGTTTGAAAAGCCAGCCCCGCTCGGTATATCGTAGGATTGGCTGTGGTCCATCCTGCAAGAATAACCGCTAAAATTCCAAAAGCTCCAATGGCATTGTACGCTAAAGGTCCGGGGGCTACGGGGGGTGCATTCCCATTAGTTAAATAAGCTTGAGCCTCTGGGCTTTGTATATAAACCGCGTACAATAATGCTGCTGCTATCCAAGCGATATAATGTCCGATATACATTCCAACTGCAGTTGTCCAACCCGAAGAAGAGTGTTGCGCATAGCGAAAAACGGTTAAATCAGACATCCCGATGTGCATGGCAGCATTGGCAAACCACGACCAAAAACAAACATGCCAAAAGGTGTATTTCAATTGCCCTGGAAAAGGATCACTCCCTTCACCCCAAATCGCCCAAAAGTCAGAAAAACTACCCACATTTAATTGTCCCAAGGCAACAAATCCACAACTAACAAATGCCAAAATGATTAGAGGGGCCATATAATTCGCAGCTTTTGAAACCGTAGCAAAACCTTTTGCGGCAATGAATGAAAATAAAAACCCCAAAACTAATACCACCAAAATCCAGGTGATTCCGTTGGGAAGGGTATCCGTTAGTTGAGGCATTTCCATGTTAAAAGGCACTCCTACGGCTGTAGCTGAAACGGTAATCATAGCTCCTGCGAGAAAACAAAACAATATCCCGTTCGCTAAGTTATAGCCTTTAACAAGTTGGATGCCTGTGATTTTTTCTAGATGAAAATAGAGCGTATAACGGTATTTAACCGCTATTTCGGCTGTTAAAAAACGCCAACTTAACACTGCTAATAAATTACCAACCAACAAACCGGCGAGTAAATCAAATGCACTTACTCCTGTAGTTAAAAACAAAGGGCCAATCACAAATTCAGTTCCAGCAGCATGTTCACCAGCATACATGCCTAAAAAATGCGTCCACTTTTTAAGAGAAGAGTTGTGAACTTTTTCGTTTTCATATTCGTTATTTTCCTTCTTATTTTCAGTTTTTTTCATAAATAAAAAATCAGTTAATGGGTTTTATCCCATAGATGTTGTGTAAATTTTGTCTAGAAAATGCACTGTTTTGAACACAAAGCGCAGCCCCTAATGCCGCTCCTAATGAAAAATCACTCCGATAAACCTTTAGCTTAGGGAAATGCTCTCCAATACGTTTTACAAACAGTTTGTTTTTTTGAAATCCACCATCGATATACATCAACTTAATCATTTGCTGGTCAAGCACCAGCTGAATCGATTGAACTTGGATTTCTATCAAGCTTTTCATAACTGCATAATAGGCAGTGGTTGGATTGTCAAATTTTTGTAAGCTGCTTGCCTCCAAATTAAAATCAGTAGCTGAAAGAGACCAAGAATGTTCTGAAAACGCTTTAGTCTGATCATATAAAACAGGGTCATAGTCGATTTCTTTATAAAAATCGGTAGCACAATCAAAATGAGAGCGAATACATTTGCATAGTTGATCATGTGCACCTCCCATAAAAAATCGACTGGCTTTAACCGAATTTCCCTCAATAGTCCGATAGGTCAGGCAACCTTGGGATAGTTCTGTCTGTGATAAGTTGTTTTTAGAAAAAGGATTTAAGCTTACATTCCAAGTGCCTGTACTTAGTAAAACAAAGGGTTCTTTTTCGGCTTTTAAGTAGGGAATAAGTGCTGCTGAACTATCGTGTAATCCAACTCCTACAGGAAGATTTTTCGCTACTTTTTGCCCTAAAGCTTTCATGTCCGCCCTGACAATAGGGGGTAGTAAATTGGCAAAACCATGTTCGCTGATCCATTTTTGATAGGAGTTCGTAGTATAATCCCATAGACTGGTA
>JAFMMH010000111.1 GCA_017851655.1 Flavobacteriaceae bacterium | reverse complement strand
CTGCGCCTTTGCCAAATGAAAAATATCCTCAAAGCTCAATTCATTTTTTATTTCCGAAGGAAAGGTGAGGTTTAGTAAAAAAGTATTTCCATGGGTGATTTCTTCTTTAACTTTATTGAATGCTTTTTTGTAGACTTTTTTTGGGACAGGGGCTATTGAAAATGGAGTTAGATTCGGATGTTTTTCGCTCTCAGTGAAATTTTTAAACCCATTGATTTCAAATTTGAATCCAAGATTAGCAGCTTCTTTGAGAGTATAAATTAGAGGCTTCTGCATTTCAAAATCAATGAGAAAGAAAAAAGGAATTCCAGAGCTAGCAAAAGCAGACATTCTTGCTTTAAATTCAGCTGTTTTCAAAGGGATATTTAATTAGATCACTGCCTTAAGTGTTTCCATGATTTTTTGTTCCAGTTCTTCCATCAATTCTGGGTTGTCAAGTAAAAGCGTTTTTACGGCATCGCGACCTTGGCCAATTTTTGTATCACCGTAGCTAAACCATGAGCCACTTTTTTTGATTATTTCATAGTTAACACCTAGGTCGATTATTTCTCCAATTTTCGAAATCCCTTCACCGTACATGATATCAAATTCAGTGGTTCGGAAAGGTGGCGCTACTTTGTTTTTGACCACTTTAACCCTTGTTTTATTCCCTAAAACTTCAGATTCTGTACTCTTAATTTGTGTAGAGCGACGAATATCCAATCGGACGGATGCGTAAAATTTTAAGGCATTTCCTCCAGTAGTAGTTTCTGGGTTTCCGAACATGACTCCGATTTTTTCTCGTAGCTGGTTGATAAAGAATACTGTGCAATTTGTTTTGCTGATAGAGGCAGTAAGTTTTCGGAGTGCTTGAGACATCAAACGAGCATGAAGGCCCATTTTAGAATCACCCATTTCTCCTTCAATTTCACTCTTTGGTGTTAGTGCAGCTACGGAATCAATAACGACAATATCGATCGCTCCAGAACGAATCAAATTATCTGCAATTTCGAGTGCTTGTTCTCCATGATCCGGTTGTGAAATAATTAATTCTCCAACATCAACACCCAACTTCTCTGCATAGAAACGGTCAAAGGCGTGTTCTGCATCAATAAATGCAGCAATTCCACCTAGTTTTTGACACTCTGCTATAGCATGTAGGGTTAATGTAGTTTTTCCGGAAGATTCTGGCCCGTAAATTTCGATTACACGACCACGTGGATATCCACCTACTCCAAGGGCAATATCAAGACCTAAAGATCCAGAAGGAATAGCTTCTACTTCTTCTACAGCTTGATCCCCCATTTTCATTACGGCACCTTTTCCGTAAGTCTTATCTAGTTTATCTAGGGTGAGTTGTAAGGCTTTTAATTTGGCATTTTTTTGATCAGACATAACGCTCTTTTTGGCTAAAGTACAGTTTCTTCTTTTGGCTTCCAAGTCCGAAATCGCTCCATTATTAACAATTTTTCGTATGTTTAAAAAACAATATTTATACGCTATGAAAAATTATATACTGTTGCTTTGCTTGGTTACGTCTTCTCTTTTTGGTCAACAAATTTTACCTCTTAGAGAACGCGCTGCTTTGATTGATGAAATCCAAAAAGAGCGGATTGAAAATCTGCTCCCACAACTAATGCAGGAACAGAATATAGACCTTTGGGTTTTGATTACGCGAGAGTACAATGAAGATCCAGTAGTAAAAACTCTTTTACCTCCCACTTGGTTGAATGCAAGAAGACGAACAATTTTGGTTTTTTCAAAAACAAAAGATGGAGTAGACGCAGTAGCCATTACTCGTTATAATTTTGGAAAAAATATTCGTTCTATTTGGAACAAAGAAGAAGAACCAGACCAATGGAAAGCATTGGCAGACTATATTAAAAGTCAAAACCCGAAACGTATTGGAGTTAACATATCAGAGCATTTTGGATTAGCAGATGGTTTAGTTAAAACGGATTACGATGGGATGATGCAAGCTTTACCATCTCGGCTTCAGAAGCGAGTTGTTTCTGCTGAAACCTTGGCGGTTCGTTGGATTGAAACCCGAACTCCGAGAGAAATGACCTTATTTAGTCAATTGTTAGAAATTACCCATAATATTATCACTGAAGCCTTTTCGACTAAAGTAATCACTCCGGGTGTTACCACTACGGAAGACGTCGTTTGGTGGTTGCGCGAAAAAGTACTTGCCCTAGGGCTAGACACTTGGTTTCATCCAACTGTTGATGTTCAGAGAACGGGTAATAGCGATTTGTATGCCTTCGATGGGCAATCCAAATTTGATGTTATTTTACCCGGTGATTTATTGCATTGTGATTTTGGGATTTCCTACCTCACATTAAATACTGATTGTCAAGAACTGGCCTATGTTCTAATGCCTACTGAAACGGATGCGCCTCAATTTTTAAAAGATGCTTTAACTCAAGGAAATGCGGTCCAAGATCATCTAACCAATAATTTTAAAAAAGGAAGAACAGGAAATGAAACGCTCAGACAGGCAATTGCAGACAGTAAAACTGCAGGCCTGCGACCACAAATTTATACCCATCCTTTAGGGCTTTTTGGGCATTCTGCTGGGACTACCTTTGGAATGTGGGATGCACAAGAGGGTATTCCCGGATCGGGAGAACACCCCTTGAATGAAAATACTGTTTATGCAATTGAACTCAATGCCAAAGTTTTCCTACCCCAATGGGATAAAGATATTCGTGTTATGCTGGAAGAAGCAGGTTATTATGGTCCGGATGGGTTTCGGTATGTAAATGGTCGCCAGACAGAACTTCTTTTGGTGGGATCAAAAACGCCACATTTAGACTAAAGGTTTAAAAGCTAGAGTTTGTCTAAATATAAACGTTTCGTTCGTATTTGACGAATCCTATAATTTTCTAAATTAAGAGAACAATTTTTTTGTAATTTTATTTAGTTAAACCCAAACCTATCCTTAAATCATGATAAACCTACGGTTGATTTCTGATGGTATTCTTCATTTCCCTAATTTAACTTCTCTTTCGGAGCAAGGAGGCTATTTACGATATATCGAAACATTTTTGGGATATCGAAATACAAAAACTTTAGAGATTTATACTCAAGTGATTAAAAAATCTCATGCAAATTTCAAAAGACCTCTAGACCATCTTACAGAGGGTCAAAACACTTTAAATCAACACATTAAAGCAGAAAAAAACAAATAATAGATAAAAGAAAGAAACTGAATATGCGGATATACAGTAGTTGTGTTTTATGTAGTGAAAACCGGAACAACCAT
>JAFMMH010000110.1 GCA_017851655.1 Flavobacteriaceae bacterium | reverse complement strand
GCAACATCTACAGTAACATCGTGGTAGGTCTTGTCTCCTGTTACCAGTGGTTTTCTAATAGGTGCTTCGTAATGAGCCATAGATCTATTTTTCTAAATTATACCTCGTCGGTATTTCTAACTTTTACGTGATACATTACATTTGGTTTAGTCCCGACATGTTCCAACAAGTGGTACATACGGTCGTCTTGGTGTAATGCAGCGACTTTACTCTTTTTATCGTTGAGGTCTCCAAAGACCATTGCTCCAGTTGTACAGGCATTCGAACAAGCTGTTTGGAACATTCCGTCTTCAATTTCTTCTCCTTTTAATTTAGCGTCAAGAATTGTTTTCTGTGTCATTTGAATACACATTGAACATTTTTCCATCACTCCTCTTGATCGCACTACAACATCAGGGTTCAATACCATTCGACCTAAATCGTTATTCATGTGGTAATCAAACTCATCATTTTTGTTATACAAGAACCAGTTAAAACGACGTACTTTATAAGGACAGTTATTTGCACAATAACGTGTTCCTACACATCTATTGTATGCCATATGGTTTTGCCCTTGTCTACCATGCGAAGTAGCTGCTACGGGACACACCGTCTCACAAGGTGCATGATTACAGTGCTGACACATCACGGGTTGAAAAGCAACCTGTGGGTTTGATGCGGCTTTCTCCATCTCTCCGAAAGTGTTCAATGAATCACCAATACCGGAAATATCCTCTTTAGTTTGATTGTCTCCTTCAAAAGTAGTTGCTGAAGAATAATATCGGTCAATTCTTAGCCAATGCATATCGCGTGACTTTCTGACTTCACTCTTCCCTACTACAGGTACATTGTTTTCTGCATGACATGCAACAACACATGCACCACAACCGGTACATGAATTCAAGTCTATAGAAAGATTAAAATGATGCCCTATACTTCGATCAAATTCTTGCCACATATCAACTTCAGGGGACGTTACATCAAACTCGATATGATTTTTTGAAACCTGAGGCATCAGATTCCAATGTGCTTTATCTTTCGTATTAAATACTTCTAAAGTGGTTTCTTTTACAATATCACCACGTCCCATAAGGGTATTATGTAACTGTACACATGCAAATTCATGTTCTCCGGAGTCTAATTTAACTTCAACGTTTTGAACATTTTTAAAATTTGCATAAAGCGCATACGCATTGACTCCTGTTTGCATTTCATCTTTTAGACCCAATCGTTCTCCATAACCGAAGGAAAGTCCTACTGTTCCTTTTGCTTGACCTGGCTGGATAATTACTGGAACTTTTAGGGTCTGAGATCCAACAGAAACTGATGCATAACTTCCATTAAGAGCGCCATTTGCTTCATTTGAATTTTTAATCCCAAGGGCTTGTGCATCACTCATTGAAATCGTTAGGTAGTTATCCCAACTTACTCTGGTGATTGGATCTGGAAATTCTTGTAACCAAGGGTTATTAGCTTGCTGTCCATCTCCCATACCTGTTTTGGTATAAAGCACAAGACTCATCCCTTCTGATGTCGCATTTCTAAGATTACTCAGGTCTAAATCTGAAAAATCTGCTGAGGGAACTTCTTGAGAACTTCCTACAGAAATATAACCGTCATGCAAAACTTTGCTCCATGAGCTTGAACCCAAAATAGATTCATTCCAGTGAGCTTTAATTTCATCATAATATTTTGAATTCTGACCAGCTAATCTCAAAAGAACATCTTGAAATTGTTGGGTATCAAATAAAGGTCTGATTGTTGGCTGTGCCAATGCAAAATGTCCTGATTTGAATTCATAATCTCCCCAAGATTCTAGATAGTGTGGTGTAGCAGCAACAAATTGAGAAGCCGCAGCAGTTTCATCTATTTTGGAAGTAAAACTTAAAGAAAATTCAAGGCTTTTGATTGCATCAGCTAATGCCTCACCGTTAGAAGAGGTAAAGACTGGATTTACTCCCACAGAAATAAGTCCACTTACATCTCCAGCTACAATTGCATTTAATGCATTTTGAACTTCATTCGCATTACCTTGACGGATCAGCTTGGGACTATTCGTGATGAATGACTCACTTTTAAGAAATTCATTTACTGAAAGAACTACTGCTTGAGCATTTTGATCATCTACTCCAGAAACCAATACTCCATGGGACCCTGCTTTCTTTAATGCTGTGACTGCTTTATCAGCAGCGGGCTTTAATGCCTCAGATATGCTTCCTCCCGATCCACTTACGATACGATCGTGAATGTATGCTAAAATATTTTTTTGATCAGCAGGAGTACATGGTGTGCGATAATCAGCATTAGCTCCTGTTAAAGACATGTTAGATTCAAATTGGAAATGTTGTGACATTTCAGCTTTACCATGACTCCCGTGTGGTGTCTTGGAAGCTCCATAGCCTTTGGAGTAGCCTCCGCCTTGCCAATCTCCCAGAAAATCTGCATCTACAGATACAATTGTTTTTGCTTTCGAAAAGTCATAATCAGCCAACGCCCTTTTACCATAATGTGATTGAAAAGCATTCAATGCTGCATCAAAGGATATCGTATCATAAACAACTGTTTTGATGTTAGGATAAACCGATGTAAAAGAAGCAATAATTTTTTGTGTAGTTGGACTAGGTAGCGTAGGGGTTAAAAGAATAATCTCTTTATTTGTCGCTGCCAAAGCTTTGAGCATCGCTCCAACCTGAAGATAAAAATCATCCCAAGAAACATCTTCGCCATTAGCCGTAGGTCCTTGTAAGCGAAGTGTGTCATATAAGGAAAGAACAGAAGCATGCATTCGCGCATTGGCAATCCCTAAAGTGGGTGCATCTTGATTGCTCTCTACCTTGATAGGTCTTCCTTCTCTTGTTTTGATTAATACACTTCCAAAGTCAAAACCATCAGCAATAGTTGTTGCGTAATAATTGGCAACTCCTGGCCGTATTTGCTCTGGCTGAACTACATAAGGAACTGATTTGATTACTGGACCCTCACAAGCTGCAATAGTAGCTGCAGCGGTACTGAACCCAACATATTTCAAGAAATCTCTTCGTGATGTACTACTTTCTTCTAGTGTTTTTTCGTCACTTAAAAAATCTTCCGGAAGTTTGTCTACAAACTCATTTTGCTCCAATTTCTGAATAGCTTCATCAGAAGGATCTAGTTGTGCAATGTTTTTCCAGTATGTCTTATTTGATGCCATATGCTTTTCTTGGTCGCCTTTTAATAGTGACATTTTCCACATTCAAGTCCACCCATTTGGGCAACAGTTAATTTTTCTACACC
>JAFMMH010000041.1 GCA_017851655.1 Flavobacteriaceae bacterium | reverse complement strand
CATCAGAATCTGGACAGCCCTTTGTCGCTTCAAGTCCTGGTATATCTGGACATAAATCTTCTATATCGTCTATACCATCAAAATCTCGGTCTTTTATCGTTCCAAACCTAAATGCAATACCTGCCGAATGTTGAAAATGCTTTGTTCCATAGGTCTCTCCTGTATTTCGGAAAAGACTTTCAACAAATAATACAGTTTTCTTTTCTTTTCCTAGAGCATACTCAATTCCAAAGCCCAAATTAAAATAGCCGGCACTGATGTCTCCAAAAAAAGCATAACCTCCTCCTGTTTCCAAAAAAGGTGCGAAACGATTGATCTTAAAAAGTACCCCTAAATCATATTTAACTAGGGCGTCCAGATCCACAAACAAATCACTGTCAACAGTTCTATTTCCATATTTTGTAATGGAATTTTGGCTCAAACGCAAACCATAAGAAAAACCACTTCCTAAATAATTTGTAAATGCAATTTGAGAGGGATAGGGGGCAATATTCCAATGATCATAATTGACAAATTCTTCAAAAAGAGCGCCTTGACCTACAGCTGCTGTAGGATAAGTATCAATAGCATTAAAGCCAATAGAAAATTGCCATGAATATTTTTCAGATTGTGAAAAAACAAAGACTGAAACTAAAAGATAAAAAGAAAATATAAATTGGTGTAAAAACTTCTTCATAGGTTAAGATTTGGTAAAATATAGATTTGGGTAATCAAATATTTAGGTTTATGTAATATAACAAATTTATTGATTTTTTTTATAAGTATACTTTTTTAAAAATTTCCCTATAAAAATCTCTCAAAAATCTTATTTGGTAATCCTACACCGGTGACTGCAATATTTTACTTCATTCCAGTTTTTTTCCCATTTTTTTCTCCAACTAAAAGGAAGTTGACAACTAGGACAAACTTTTTGAGGTAAGTTTTTCTTTTCAACTCCTCTAGGCATTTAAGGCAGCTTTGTAGGTTTTGAGGCAACGTTCTCTTGCAAATTTATGATCCACAATAGGATGGGGATAAGTCATTTCTTGGTATTCGGGAACCCATTTTTGAATATACTCATGTTGCTTATCAAATTTTTTAATCTGTTCTGTAGGATTGAAAATTCTGAAATAAGGTGCAGCATCTACTCCACAGCCTGCAACCCATTGCCAGTTTCCTACATTACTCGACATTTCATAATCCAGTAATTTTTCAGCAAAATAAGCTTCTCCGAGCCTCCAGTCGATCAGTAGATGTTTACAAAGAAAACTTCCAACCAACATACGAACTCTGTTATGCATAAAACCTGTTTGGTTAAGTTGTCTCATCCCAGCATCTACTAGTGGGTATCCTGTATTTCCTCCACACCATTTTTCAAATTCTACAGGATCATTTCTCCATTCGATTCTATCATATTGAGGCTTGAAGCTCTGCGTCATGGTATGAGGGAAATGCCAAAGAATTTGCATAAAAAACTCCCTCCAAATTAATTCTTTTAAAAAAGTAGGGTTTGCTATTGCAGCAGATTTTCTTACCATTTCACGTACACTCAAAGTTCCAAAACGCAAAGGAGTACCGATACGTGTAGTTTGATCTATAGCAGGAAAATTTCGGGTAGCTTCATAGGCAGTAATCCTTTCATTATTGAAAGTGTGCTGAGGGGAAGACACTTTTGATGAAATAAAACCTAAATCAGTTAAATCAAGTTGAGGTTGCTCTATGTCAGCTAGTTTATCAAGTAACGTTTCTGAGGGGTAATAAGGAAGTTCATTCTCAGAAAAATGATGCAACCATTTTCTAGAAAAGGGAGTGTAAACGCGATAAGGAGTTCCATCATCTTTTACAATCTCATCTTTTTCAAAAATCACTTGATCTTTATAAGTCTCAAATGAAATTTGATGATCCTCTAGTAAAGATTTTATGGATGCATCCCGATCTCTAGCATAAGGTTCATAATCTTCATTACAAATAACCTTCTCGATTGGCCAAGTAGAAATTAATGTTTTAAAAATAGCCTGAGGGGTACCATGATACATTCCAAGACTGCATCTGTTCTTCTTCATAGCAATACCTATAGTACCCAAGGCTAATAATATATACTCCAAACGAGCATCACTTTTTGGCAACTTTTTTAATATCTGCTGATCGAAAATAAATAGGGGTATAACTTTGTTTTTACCCGATAAGGCTCTAAATAACCCATGATTATCTTCTATTCTTAAATCTCTTCTAAACCAAAAAAGAGTGTACTTCTCCATTTTAAGTTTTCAAATTTCCTATACCTCCATCCAATTGCAATACACTACCTGTCATCCAACTACTTTCTTCTCCAAGAAGAAATTCTGTTGCTTGCGCTATTTCTTTCGCATTTCCTACCCTGCCTAAAGGATGTCTTTCACTTGCTTTTTCCATTTTAGCTTCATTATTTAAAAATTTTGAAGCCAAAGGGGTGTTTACCAAAGAAGGGGCAATTGCATTGACTCGAATTTTTGGTGCAAATTCAGCTGCTAGAGATCGTGTCAGACCTTCAATAGCTCCTTTTGAAGCAGCAACAGAACTATGAAAAGGCATGCCAGTTTGAACAGCAACAGTGCTGTAAAATACTATTGAAGCATTTCCACTAGCGGCTAAATGCCCTAAAACAGATTTTAGTGAGCGAACAGCACCTAAAACATTGATCTCAAAATCAGATGAAAAGGCTTCCAATTTTAGTCCTTTGAAAGGTCTCAAATTGATACTCCCCGGACAATAAACGAACCCATGAAGAACCTCTGGAAGCTTACTCGTATCAAATTCGTCTTGAGTGGCATCATAACATACATGTTGAACATTGAGATGCTTAATGCTGTCATTTGTTCGACTCGCTATAATGACATTGTTTTGAGGAGCTAAATATTCTGCTAAAGCCAACCCAATTCCAGAACTTCCTCCGATGATTAAAATATTTTTATTTTCGATCATGCTTGATAGTTTCCAAAAAGTTCAATTAATGCTGTTTTTCTATAATCAAAGATTTCCTTTAGTTTAGGACCAACTAAAATTGGATGTACCAACTGTCCTAAAAACCCAAAAGGAACTTTATAATCTATAATGTCAATCATTTCTACACCGTTTTTAATCGGCTTGATAAAATGTTTGTGATGCCATAGAGCATAGGGACCAAAACGTTGTTCATCTACAAAATACTTGCCTTCATCAACATGAGTGATTTCAGTTACCCATTTCACAGGTATATTAAGTAAAGGTGTTACGATGTATTGGATTATTTGACCAGCATACATCTTAGATGCTGCACCACTCAAAATTTCAAATCCCATGTAATCAGGGGTTATGGTCTTTAAGTTCTTCGGATCAGAAAGAAAATCCCAGGCTTTTTCAGCTGAAATTGGTAAGTTTTGAACAGTTTTTAAGCGGTATAATTTCACAAATCATTTTTTCCAAAAATACACAATGTTTAATTAAAAATAGAATTTATTAAACAAAATTTATAAACATGTTAAAAACACTAGAGAACCAGCTATATTTTTAGAATTATGGTCAAAATAAATATATTTGAAAAAAAACAAAACAATGAAAAAAATAACACTCATAGCGCTTCTTTACGGTGGATTGAGCTTTGGACAAATCCAAACTCCACAACCAAGTCCTTTTGCTAAAATTGAACAAGTAGTTGGTCTAACGGATGTAAAAATTACTTATTCAAGACCCGCCATGCGAAATAGAGCTATAATGGGAAAGCTGGTTCCTTTCGGAGAAATGTGGAGAGCTGGTGCAAATGCAAATACCACTATCGAGTTTAGTGATGATGTAATTGCAGGTGGGCAAAAACTTAATGCAGGGAAATATGCAATTTTTATTCGTCCAGGAAGTTCAATGTGGGAAGTCTTTTTCTACACCAAAACAGACAACGGAGGACTGCCGGGTGAGTGGGATTCTAATGCTGTTGCAGCTGTATCAGAAATTCCTGTAAATTCATTAGAAAATAAAGTTGAATCATTTACAATTTCACTAGATGATTTGAATCAAAATGGAGCACATTTAAATTTTACATGGGAAAATACACAAGCAACTATGCTTCTAGAAGTACCTACAGAATCTAAAACAATGGCTTCTATTGAAAAGACCATGAAGGGTTCTCCAAAAGCACAGGATTACTATAACGCTGCGATTTACTTCAGAGAAACTGGACGTGATTTAACCAAAGCGAAAACCTGGATTGCAAAGGCTATAGAAATGGACGAGGGTAAATATTGGATGTACCGACAACAAGCTCTAATCTTACATGCGTTAAATGAAACTGAAGCCGCAATATCTGCTTCAAAAACTTCATTAAAACTTGCTACTACTGCAGGAAATCAGGATTATGTAAGATTAAACGAGCAATCAATTAAAGAATGGTCAAAGTAAAAACCATTTAACCAAATTTTAAAAAACCACCTTTACTCGGTGGTTTTTTTTATTCTCTTATTGAGACGTGATTTATATAATACGTTAAGTACTAGGGAGAAAATTACCAAAAATGTACCTAGAAGATGAAAAAAATCATACGTTTCGAATAATATGAACACTCCAAAAAGAAGTGTAAAGACCACTTCAATATATTTAAATGGTGCAACCATATGCGCCTCTGCATTTTGAAACGCTTTAGTCATAAACAATTGTCCAAAAAAACCAAAAATACCCAAACTAGAAAGCAAGAGTAGGTCTTTAGCACTAGGTGTTACCCAATAAAAAAAACTACCCACCCCACCAACAATGGTCGCCACGAGCATAAAGTAGTGAACCACAACCACGGGATCATCTCCTTTTCCAATCTTGCTGATCAATATGTATACAATGGCAGAGAAAAAAGCTGCAAGTAAAACTAAAAAGACTCCAAAACTAGAGTTAGATGCATCGAAACTTTTTATTAAATAAACTCCGAAAAAAGCCATTATAAATAAGAACCATTGAACAGGTTTAATGGTTTCTTTAAGATACAATACGGCTAAAATTCCAGCAAAAATGGGAGAAACATAACGAAGTGTAACAGCGCTTCCTACTGAAATATAATGTACTCCCCAGAAAAACAAAATCATTGAGATAACGCCAACTATACTCCTTAGAATTAAGAGTTTTTTTTGGTTTCCCCACTGTGGAATCTTCAAAATTTTTAAATATCCAAAGGTAATTGCCAAAGACCCTATTGCTCTAAAAAATACAATTTGCATTGTAGGATAAGATATTAAATACTTTACCATGGCATTCATAAATGCAAAAGAAAGCGTACTTAACAGCATATACTTTACTGCCTTAAAAAAAGAGGAATTCAACGATTAAAAAATTATCTTTTACGAAAGTACTACTTTGAAATTATATCAATGACTAGGCTGAAAATAAATACTATATTCGTCCTTTAATAAAAGCATCATCATTTGACTGATATTGGTCTTTTCAACTTTACAATTGCTGCCAGTTGTGCTTTTCTATTAGGAGTATCAAAATCAGGTATTAAAGGAATTGCTTCACTCATTGTAACTGGTTTAGCATTAGTTTATGGAGCAAAAAATTCAACTGGTATTTTAATGCCCTTATTACTGGTCGGTGATGTATTTGCTATTACCTATTACAAAAGACACGTACAAAAAGAGTACATCATTAAACTCCTTCCTTGGATGGTTTTCGGAGTCTTGGCTGGAGTCGTCGGTGGAAAATACATCACTGAAGATTTATTTAAATACGGTATGGCTATTATCATTCTCTTTAGCGTAGGACTCATGTACTATTGGGAAAATAAAAAGGATAAAACAATTCCCTCTCACTGGACCTTTGCAAGTTCAATGGGATTACTTGCAGGATTTACTACCATGATAGGCAACCTGGCTGGAGCATTTTCAAACATCTATTTTTTAGCCATGCGTCTACCTAAAAATAATTTTATTGGTACCGCTGCATGGTTGTTTTTTCTAATAAACTCCTTCAAGGTTCCTTTTCATATTTGGAGCTGGGAAACGATTAATTCCAATTCTATACGAATTAGTCTTCAATTGGTTCCTTTTGTTATAATTGGATTAATTGCTGGTGTTTTTCTGGTTAAAAAAATAGAAAATGACAGCTACAGAAAACTGATTCTTTTATTTACAGCTGTTGGAGGAATTGCAATACTCTTTAATTAAGATTTTACCTTAGAGACTACTTCTGCTATTTTAGAAAAATCGCTCTCATTCAATTGTTGCGTCAAAAATGAAAGATTTTTATTAACTCCAAAAGGAAGATCAATCTCAGGAAGGGAAATAGATCCAGAAAGATGTATTGCTCTAAAGCCAACCGATTTAAAAAGTTCACAATTCGATGCGTTAACACCACTTCCTGGCATTATCAGAATTTGATCTCCAAACTCCTCTTGCCAAGTAGTTAATTTTCCTAAACCATCAACTGCTTTTTCTTCTTGACCTGAAGAAAGGACACAGTCAAATCCAAGATCAATTAATTGTTTGATTGCGGTATTCGGATCAACTACAACATCAATAGCTCTATGGAAGGTGACATATAGAGATCCAGCAAGTTCTTTCCATCGCTTCATTAAAGGAATGTCAATTTTAAATTCAGGAGTTAAAGCTCCAATAACTACACCCTTACATCCAACCTCATTTGCAAAAACAATATCCTTTTCAATAATTTTAATTTCTTCTTTTGTGAAGGTAAAATGGCCTGCTCGGGGACGAATTAATGGATGAATATCCAATAACTTTAAGTTTACTGCTTCTTCTAACAATCCTTTTGAGGGTGTAATACCCCCTAGCTCAAGGGCAGAACACAACTCAATCCGATTTGCTCCAGCAAAGGAAGCGTTTTTAACCCCTTTTAATGAGCTACTACAAACTTCTACTATCATTCAATGAATATGTTTAAACAAAACTAAAAAAAGAATCACATTTGACAGATAATTTTTCATTAAATGAAAAATGTCACTAAATTGGTGGTCATGAAACGCAAAAAATTTATTGAGCGAACAACATTAGGTTTTTCCAGCGTGTTAATCTCTCCTTACGTTTTTTCGGAGAAAAGTGAATTTACCAATAAAAAAAAGACTGCATTCACACCTTTTGCGTTAGCAACATGGAATGTTCAGCAAGCAGTCACAATTGCTGGCAAAGCATTGGACAAAGGAACATCTTCTTTGGATGCTGCCATCCAAGGAGTTGCAGTAGAAGAAGCCAATACCCTAAACACAACAGTAGGAAATGGAGGTGCCCCAGATCGTGAAGGAAATGTTACTTTAGATGCTTGTGTGATGGACTCAAAAGGAAATTGCGGAGCGGTGTTGGCAGTAGAAAATATTACACATGTTGCTGCTTTAGCAAAGGATGTCATGGAAAAAACTCCTCATGTGATTTTGACCGGAGAGGGAGCAAGAAAATTCGCATTAAGTCAAGGATATCAAGCAGAAAATCTCTTAACTGAAGATAGTAAAAAAGCATGGCGGAAATGGCTTGAAAAAAGCAACTATCAACCTGAAATTAATATCGAAAATCACGACACTATCGGTATGCTGTGTGTTGATCAACAAGGAGAGATTTCAGGAGCTTGTTCCACAAGCGGACTAGCATACAAAATGAAGGGTCGTGTAGGCGACTCGCCCATTATAGGCTCTGGACTTTTCATAGACAATAATGTAGGTGCTGCAGTCGCTACAGGACTCGGAGAAGAAGTCATTAAAACTGTAGGCAGTTTTTTAATTGTTGAATTGATTAGACAAGGTAAAAGTCCACAAGAAGCTTGTGAAGAAGCAATTAAACGAATTCTTACAAAACAAAAAGAAAAGCCTAGCTTTCAAGTCGCTTACATAGCTACAAATAAAAAAGGAGAACTTGGAGCTTTTAGTATTCACAAAGGCTTTAGTTACACAATTTACAAAAATCAAAAAAGTCAAAATATTGACGCTAAATCTATATATTAAATCATCAAACTATGCAAATAATTGAAAATGAAAAGAAGTATGATGTTGTAATTGTTGGCTCCGGAGCTGGAGGTGGTATGGCAACAAAAATACTCGCTGATTCGGGACTTAAGGTCGCGGTTGTGGAGGCAGGACCTTTTTTTGATCCTGCAAATCCAGACCAACAAACTCAACTAAAATGGCCTTATGAATCTCCTCGAAGAGGTGCGGGTACAACTCGTGCTTTTGGAGAGTTTGATATGGCCTATGGCGGATGGGAAATTGATGGAGAACCCTACAACCAAATTGGTAATTCTAAATTTGATTGGTTTCGTTCAAGAATGCTAGGAGGAAGAACCAACCACTGGGGAAGAATATCCCTCCGTTTTGGACCTCGAGATTTTAAAGGAAAAGACCGTGATGGATTGGGAGATAACTGGCCCATCAGTTACGATGATATCAAGCCTTATTATGACAAAGTTGATAAACTCATTGGGGTATTTGGAAGTAAAGAAAATATATACAATGAACCAGACGGATACTTTTTGCCAGCACCAAAACCGAGGCTTCATGAGTTATATTACAAAAAAGGCGCTGAAAAATCAGGAGTAAAAGTAATTCCTTCAAGATTATCGATATTGACAAAACGTATAAATAACGAAAGAGGTATTTGTTTCTATTGCAGCCAATGTAGTAGATCTTGTTCTGTATATGGTGATTTTTCTGCAGGCTCTTGTTTGATTTTTCCAGCTCAAAAATCAGGTGGTCAAGTAGATCTATACGTAAACAGTATGGTAAGAGAAGTAGAAGTAAATGAAGAAGGAAAAGCTACAGGAGTTCTTTATGTAAATAAAGAAGACAGGAAAGAATATCGTATTTCAGGAAAGGTTGTTGTTCTGGCTGCATCTGCTTGTAGTACTGCACGTATTTTACTCAACTCTAAAAGCCCTCAACACCCAAATGGATTAGGAAACAGCAGTAACATGGTAGGTAAATACCTTCATGACTCTACCGGTTCTGACCGTATGGCTTTCGTTCCTGAATTAATGAACAGAAAACGTTACAATGAAGATGGAGTTGGCGGAATGCACTTATATTCTCCCTGGTGGTTAGACAATAAAAAACTAGACTTCCCAAGAGGATATCACATTGAAGTATGGGGTGGACTTGGTATGCCGAGTTACGGAACAGGATTTAACCCAAATGATCTTAATAAATATTTAGGTCTTAAAGTAGGAGGTTATGGAAATCAGCTCAGAGAAGATGTCAAGAAGTTTTACGGATCCGTGATGGGCATGTCAGGTAGAGGAGAATCTATTGCAAGAGAAGACAACTATTGCGAAATAGATCCAACTACGGTAGATGAATTCGGTATTCCTGTACTCAGGTTTAACTATTCTTGGTCCGATCATGAGCGAAAGCAAGCGCGGCATATGCACAACACTTTCGAGGAAATTATCGAAAACATGGGAGGTATTGTTTTAGGAGACAAGCCCGGTGCTGATCGCGATTATGGTCTTCTTAATCCTGGGAGAATAATCCATGAAGTTGGAACAACACGAATGGGTAGTGATCCTAAAAAATCAGTAGTCAATGAATTCGAACAACTTCACGATGCAGATAATGTATTTATCGTAGACGCTGGACCTTTTGTTTCTCAAGCTGACAAAAATCCGACTTGGACTATTATGGCATTATCGTGGAGAACTTCAGAATTTATCATACAAGAGTTAAAAAAGCAAAACATTTAATCATGAATAGAAGAGACAGTATTCGATCATTATTTTTAGGAAGTATGGCAGGAGGACTTGCCTTGGAGAGCTGCGTTTCAGAACCTGAAGCTGCAATCGAGCAAAAAATTTGGGATTATCAATACGGTAGAACTCCAGAAGAAAAAGCCTATGATGAAAAACTTCTAGGACAACAGTTTTTTGACAACAACGAACTAAATAAAATCAAACGCTTGGGGAATTTAATTCTTCCTCCAAATGAAGCCGGAAACATCGAAGATGCGAAAGTTACAGAGTTTATTGAATTCATGGCTAAAGACTTTTCGAGTATTCAGACCAAATTACGCGGTGGATTAATGTGGATTGATAATCATTCCAATAAAACATATGGAAAAGATTTCTTGAATTGCGAAGAAAACCAGCAACTTGAAATTTTAGACCAAATCGCATATCAAGATCCTGAGGCATCAGAGCAAAAGCAAGAAGTTCAATTTTTTTCGCTACTTCGAAACTTAGTGATGACAGGGTATTTTACCTCTGAAGCAGGAATCAAAGAATTAGGTTATGTGGGAAATCAACCCAATGTTTGGGACGGTGTCCCCGATGACGTGCTTAAAGATCATGGTATGTCTTATGACGATTCATGGATGCCTAAGTTCGTAGATCAATCTAAACGTAACGATTTGGCTCAGTGGGATGATGATGGAAATCTGATTTCATAAATACTAATTACCGGCCAAAATGGAAAAATATATCCTAGCACTTGATGCTGGAACTACAAGTTCACGTGCAATCCTTTTTGAACATAACGGAGGAATAAAAGCTATTGCTCAACATGAGTTTACTCAGTATTTCCCCAAAGAAAGTTGGGTAGAACACGATGGTTTAGAAATTTGGAACACCCAGCTAAAAGCTATAAATGAGGTCATAGAAAAGGCTCAAATTAATATAGAGCAGATTCATGCAATGGGAATTACCAATCAGCGTGAGACAACTTTAATATGGAACCGAAAAACTGGAATCCCAATACACAATGCCATTGTTTGGCAAGACAGAAGAACTTCTGGAATTTGTGATTCACTTAAAAAAGAGGGAAAAGAAAAACAATTCTACGACAAAACTGGACTTATTCTAGATGCTTATTTTTCTGGAACTAAAATCAAATGGATATTAGATCAAGACCCTAAGATCAGAGAAGCTGCAGAAAATGGAGAGTTAGCTTTTGGAACTATTGACAGTTGGTTGATCTGGAACCTTACAAAGGGGAGTGTTCATGTAACTGACGTCACTAACGCTAGCAGAACATTACTCTTCAATATTCATACCTTAGAATGGGATGATGAACTATTAATTACCTTGGGTATTCCAAAAGGATTGCTTCCAAACGTAGTCTCTTGTTCAGAAAAAGTTGGGGAAACAGACCTAAGTATTTTCAACCACCCTATCCCTATTGCGGGTATTGCTGGAGACCAACAGGCGGCATTATTTGGCCAGATGTGTATTGAGCCAGGTGATGTTAAAAATACATATGGGACAGGTTGTTTTTGTATAATGAATACAGGAAGTAAACCCGTAATTTCAAAGAATCAAATGCTAACAACTATTGGTTATCAAATCAATGGCGAGGTAAGTTATGCTCTAGAAGGAAGTGTGTTTATAGCTGGAGCAGTGGTACAATGGTTACGGGATCAGCTTGGAATCATAAATCAGGCAAGTGAGATTGAAGCACTAGCTGAAACTGTTGAAAACAATGGAGGAGTAACCTTCATACCTGCACTTGCAGGCTTAGGAGCACCCTATTGGGATTCTAAAGCAACAGGTTCAATATTAGGTATTACCAGAGGAACAAACAAAGGGCATATCGCACGTGCGGCTCTAGAGGCGATTGCTCTGAGGGTAAGGGAAATTGTAATTGAAATGCAAAAAGACGCCAATACTACTTTTAAAACTTTAAAAGTTGATGGAGGTGCAAGTAATAACAATTTACTGATGCAAATCCAAGCTGATCTTTTAAAGGCAGAAGTAATTCGTCCTCAAACTACAGAAACTACTGCATTAGGAGCTGCTTTTTTTGCTGGTCTAGCAACAGGCTTTTGGGAATCAGTTGAGAGCCTAGCAACTATTTGGACTGTTGATAAACAATTTTCTCCAAATTCAAATTCCGATACTGAAAAGACAATCAATCTTTGGAAAGAACGAATTAGTAAACTAAGTAATCATAACTCATAAAATGAATCGAACCAAAAACCTAGCTCAACTCGAAGAGACATCAGTATGGGATGTTGTAATTATTGGAGGAGGAGCTTCAGGACTTGGGATTGCTTTAGACGCTGCTAATCGTGGTTTTAAAACCCTCCTTCTCGAGAAAAATGATTTCGCAAAAGGAACTTCTTCTCGAAGTACCAAATTAGTTCATGGAGGGGTTCGCTACCTTCAAAATGGAGATATCTCACTTGTAATTGAAGCATTACGAGAACGAGGAATAATGAGAAAAAATGCACCTCATTTAGTTCGTGATTTGAGTTTTGTGATTCCTTCCTACGACTGGTGGAGTAGTCCTTTTTATGGCATTGGACTTAAAATCTATGATATGATGGCAGGAAAACTGGGGTTGGGTCCCTCTACCATACTAAATAGAGAAGAAACTCTTGAGTACCTCCCAAATGTAAATCAAGAAGGGCTTCGTGGAGGAGTCATCTATCACGATGGACAATTTGACGATGCTCGAATGGCAATAAGTCTTGCGCTAACTGCAGACCAGGAAGGTGCTACTCTTTTAAATTATACTGAAGTTATAAATCTTGAAAAAGAAAATAATATCCTTACGGGTCTTCAAATAAAAGACTCAATAAGCGGGAGTAAAAAAACTATAAAAGCAAAAGTTATACTTAATGCTACTGGTGTTTTTTCAGACACTATAATTCGAATGGATCAGCCAAAAGCAAAAAACATGATCCGTCCTTCTCAGGGTGTACATTTGGTTATTGACAAGTCGTTTTTAAAAGGAGAGAATGCGATTATGGTTCCTCATACTACAGACGGCCGTGTATTATTTGCCGTGCCCTGGAATGGTCAAGTTGTACTAGGAACAACCGATACGCCAATAGATAATGCTTTAGAGGAACCTATTGCTTTTGAAGAAGAGATTGACTTTATTCTTGAAAACGCCAGTGCCTACATGACGAAAAAACCTCTCCGTAAAGATGTAAAAAGTGTGTTTGTAGGATTACGTCCTTTGGCTGCCAGCAATAGCAAAAAAGAAAGTACTAAAGAGGTTTCAAGACACCACAAAATAATTGTTAGCACAAGTGGACTAATTAGTGTGCTCGGTGGAAAATGGACAACTTACAGAAAAATTGCCGAAGATGCAGTTAATACCATTCAAATGGTTGGTGGATTTTCTGATCGGAAATGCAGTACTGAAACACTACCCATTTTTGGGAATGATTACAAAATTAATTTCTCTGATCCTTATCATTTTTATGGTACAGAAGCTGTAAAGATTAAAGCATTAGATCCAAAAACAGCTTCAAGTTCGCTTTCAAAAAAGATTTTTATTTCAAAAAACCAAATCATTTGGGCCATTCAAGAAGAAATGGCACTCACTTTAGAAGATATCTTAGCTAGAAGAACGCGATGCTTATTTTTAGATGCCTTTGAAACCGAAAAAATAGCTCCAAAAGTAGCTTCTATAATGGCTGAAGTACTAAAAAAAGACAGTCAATGGATTAAAAATGAAATAGACACTTTTAATTTACTTATTAAAAATTATCAATTATGATTTTACATCCCTATTTAGCTGAATTTATTGGTACTTCAATTTTAATTTTACTTGGAGCAGGTGTTGTTGCAAACATTAATCTAAAAAAAACAATTGCCTCTGAACAAACTCCTTGGGTACTTATCACTAGTGCATGGGGATTTGCAGTTTTCGTTGGCGTATACGTGAGTGCAGAATCTAGTGGCGCTCATCTAAATCCTGCAGTAACTTTAGGACTTGTAATGGCGGGTAAATTTTCTTGGTCTCTTGTACCTGGTTATTTTTTAGCTCAGATCTTGGGCGCTATGTTTGGTAGTTGGCTCGCCTACCTAACCTACATTGACCATTATCGTGCTACCACGGATGAAGGGGCTGTAAAAAGTACATTTTGTACTGGTCCTGCTATCAGAAATTTGAAAAATAATTTATTCAGTGAAGCCATAGGAACATTTATGTTAGTTTTTGGTGCGCTATTTATTGTAAGTCCTAAAATCAGTATCGTAGGAACGGAAGTCGAAAACTTTGGCCTTGGTGCTTTAGATGCCCTACCCGTGGGAATTTTAGTCTGGGTGATCGGTATCTCTTTGGGTGGAACAACGGGTTACGCTATAAATCCTGCCAGAGATTTTGGTCCTCGATTAGTGTATCAGCTTATCCCTCGAAAAAATAAAGATGCAGACTGGGGATATAGTTGGATTCCTATTGTAGGCCCTTTTATAGGTGGAGGGTTAGCGGGTTTAATTTACAGTATTTTGTAAACTTATTATACGACCTATTTAGCTACATTTACTACGCGAGTTTCCCTTATTACAGTGACTTTTACTTGACCTGGATACGTCATGTCCGTTTGGATTTTTTGTGAAATCTCAAAAGAAAGTCGAGCAGCATGGTCATCTGAAACCTTATCACTTTCAACAAAAACTCTAAGTTCTCGTCCTGCTTGAATTGCATAAGCCTTATTGACTCCCTTAAAATCATAGGCCACTTTTTCAAGATCTTTTAATCTTTGGACGTAACTATCTAACACTTGACGACGTGCACCTGGACGTGCTCCCGATATAGCATCACATACTTGAACTAAAGGAGAGAAAAGTGTGGTCATTTCTATTTCATCATGATGAGCTCCGATGGCATTACACACATCAGTTTTTTCACCGTATTTTTCAGCCCATTCCATTCCCAACAGAGCATGTGGCTTCTCTGTCTCTTCCTCAGGCACTTTACCTATGTCGTGTAAAAGACCTGCTCGCTTGGCAACTTTAGGGTTTAAGCCCATTTCAGAAGCCATAACGCCACATAATTTTGCGACTTCCCTTGAATGTTGAAGTAGATTTTGCCCATAAGATGAACGGTATTTCATACGTCCTACTATCTTAACAAGTTCAGGATGTAGTCCATGAATACCAAGATCAATTACGGTTCGCTTTCCAACTTCTATAATTTCATTTTCAATTTGTTTTTTTGTTTTCCGAACTACTTCCTCTATCCTGGCTGGATGTATCCTTCCATCTTTCACTAGGCTGTGTAAGGATAGTCTTGCAATTTCTCTTCGAACTGGATCAAAACAAGATAAAATAATTGCCTCAGGTGTATCATCTACAATAATTTCTACTCCTGTTTCTGCTTCTAACACTCGAATATTTCTTCCCTCTCTTCCGATTATTCTTCCTTTAACATCGTCAGATTCAAGGTTAAATATTGAGATACAATTTTCTATCGCTTCCTCTGTACCTATTCTTTGTATAGTGTTAATCACAATTTTTT
>JAFMMH010000109.1 GCA_017851655.1 Flavobacteriaceae bacterium | reverse complement strand
CAACATCAGGAAGAATAACTTCGTTAGTATTGATTTCGACACCTCCTTGGTCTATGATTGCAGCGATTGATCTAATTAGATGTTGATTTGTTCCCATGCGCCCAGTTACGCCGTTCATGATTATTCCTACAGTATGTTTTTTCATTTAAAATTTATTTTAGTGGTCTTAAGAAATCCTGCGGATGAATAAAATCACTTTGGTTTTGTTTCTAATTTTAGGTATGTTCAATATAAGCTTGTTTGATCTGTTTTAAATAATCTTGTTGATTAATTCCCCAAAGCCGTTCTGAGAAAATTTCTACTTCTATTGGACCTTGAAAACCGGCTTTTTCTGTCCACTTTCGAATTTCTCGTACTGGGATTGACCCTTCACCCATGAGTCCACGATCGGTCAGCATGTCTGTGGTGGGTGACAGCCAATCGCAAACATGGAATGCGAAAATATTATTGTGTTTACCGCAACGTTCAATCTGCTTTTGAAGTTGATTGTCCCACCATAAGTGATAAACATCTATTGCAATTCCTATAAAGGGATCATCAATTAATTCTGCCATGTCATTGGCCTGTTCCAGAGTTACTATAGCTGATTTATCTCCAGCATACATAGGGTGAAGAGGTTCAATGGCGAGACGGACATTTGCCTCTTTAGCATAGGGAAGAAGGTTTTGAATACCCTCTTGAATTTGTGATCGTGAAGTCTCTAAACTTTGTTTTGGATCTGCTCCACAGACCAAAACAACTAAAGGAGCTCCAATGGCTTTTGCTTCGTCTATGGCTTTTTTATTTTCTTGGATAGCCTCTTTTCGTACTGATTTAGACACAGAAGGGAAAAATCCTCCTCGAACTAAAGAAGTTACTTTGAGTTGGTGATCTTCCAAAGCTTTTTTTACGAGTTTAAGGTCTTGATTTTCGAGTAAATGCCGCCAAATTGATAGGTGTGGAATTCCTGCCTTATGATATTCCTTAATACAGGTATGCAAATCCCAAGGTTTTGTAGTTTGCGTGTGAACACACAATCGATTTAAATCAATTTTATCTTCCATCATATGAGAGATTAAAACATGCCATTAGTGAATCTAAGATAGGGTTCTCCATGAATTAGTTTTTGAACGTATAAAGCCACTTCTCTAATGTGATAATCTCCCCACATACAAGATTCACCTTGTGCAATTTTACTTCCTTTAGGCACGTAATCCCAACCGTTGGGTTGATGGTATATGCTGTGAAGTAAAAGTCCTTGGTGGTTTTCATCTGTGCTAAGGTAGGGTTCTTCTAAAAGGGAATTTAAAACAGTAAGTCCAGCTTGAATGTAGTGTTGCCCTTTAGCGTCTCCTTTATTTTTTAAATAATGACCAAAACGAAGAAGTCCTTGTGCGCCAATTGCAGCACCTGAACTATCTACAGGTTCCCAGTCATTGAAAGGATCGGCAGGTTGATTAAGATAATCACCAATTTTATGAAGATTAGGCGCCCCCGTATCCCAATAACATACTCCGCAAGTAGGCGTGTGCTCAATATAAAAATCACAGCACGCTTGGGCAGCTTTTTCCATGGTCTTTATGATATTTTCTTTACCACCTAATGTTTCAAAAGCAGAATCTTCAAGATCAGCAAATGCTTCAAGTTCTTCTGAAAAACCAAGCATGGCCCAAGCAAGGCCCCGAGTCCATGTAGAAAAACCTGAGTACCCTTGTTGTGTATTTGGGCAGCGGTATTGACCGTCATTCGTATTAAAAATACTTTCGTGTGCAGTTCTTCCCCATACATCATAGGTGTCCCTCCCTTCGCCGTAATAAATAGAATATTTTGCAGTTGATACTATATGTTGTAAAGCGCGCTCTAGAAGACTGATTTTTATATCTCCTTCAGCATGATAGCGATGACCCATTAAATGGGAGGTCACTAAAATCCTACAAGATCGAATCGTATCTACAAAAAGAGAATGGGGCCCGTTGAACGAATGAATAAATCCTCCTTCTGGAATGCTGGTCCAACGGGAGGCTTGTACAGCCCCAGAGATTTTGATTGCCAAACGATAGAATTCTCTTTCCCAAGTATTATCCGCTATCTTCCCTTCATGCATGAGTCGAAGTAAATTCCCATAGGTACTTAAATTATTAAATCCATGATCATGAACTCCAGTATGGCTTACATGGGATGCCATTTTATCAATTGTATTTTTTTTGGATTGCTCTAGGGCTTTTTTGTCTCCGGTAGCATCAAATTGTAAAACCCCAGACCCAAATTGAAAACCATGAGTCCACTCTGTCCAGCCTCGAGAGGTGTAAGAACCGTTTTCTGTAAAAACAGGAGCTCCATTGTTAGGGTCATAGTTTTGTTCTATGGAATGTATTTTTTTTGCCGAGAGTTCCCAAAACCGTTTCAATTTTGTTTCTAAATCCTTGGGCTGGATGTTATTTTGAATTCTAATCATATAAAGTGTAGAATAATTGTTCTATTTGTTCCGTTAACGTTAACGAATATAGTATTTCTATTATTTTATATCAAGATTTTTCAAGAGTCATTTAAAATTTCACGTACTTTTATTCTATTGATCAATTTTTTAATGCAGCAAAAAGGATTTTTAATGTATCTTAATAAGGGTGCTGAACAGGAGTACGAAAAGCGCCACAATGAGCTCTGGCCCGAATTAGAATCTACTTTGAAAGCTTACGGAATTTCAAACTATTCGATATTTTTAGAGGAAGGGACAAATATTCTTTTTGCAAGCTATCAATGTCCCACTGATTTTGATGAAAACGTATTGGCTAAAGAAAAAATTGTAAAAAAGTGGTGGACGTTTATGTCAGATATTATGTCGACAAATCTTGATTTAAGTCCAAAATCAAAGCCTTTGAAGCAAGTGTTTCATTTGAAATAAACGGCTTTCTAATTTACCTCTAAGCTTAAAATTCATGATACATTGACAACTCCAGTTGCCAGGATAGTTGCCTAAACTAGGTCACAAGAGTACCGCCAAAAGGGTAACAATTATAGACAGTTTTCAATGAAAATCAATGGTTGTACACTATTTGCAAATAAATACAGGACAATGGTGGACAATTCTGAGGGGTCGCCGACTCCACCAACAAAATTCCTTTTCTATTTTATATCAATAGTTTAGGTATTTTTCTGTTAAATTTTGTACAGTATTTGTACGGTAAACTAATTTTAAAACCCTAAAACTTCTCAGACACTCCTTACCCAAACATAGGGACATGGATTTTAGTTTGGAAATCATTTTTTTCTCAAAAATGATTGTTTTCC
>JAFMMH010000108.1 GCA_017851655.1 Flavobacteriaceae bacterium | reverse complement strand
AAATCCGAAATCCCGTACATTCTTGGCATAGTATTTCCAAGTACTTTTCTTTTTGGAAAAAGAAGACTCCTTTGCTCTTGCTTCACCTTCAGTCACGATAATAAGGGGCTTATCATAACTCTTCTCAGAATCTGTAAAACGCTTATATTCTTCTTTGGTTAATACTTCTTTGGGATTCTGTAAACTGCCTGTAGCTTCCATGATATGATCAGAAGGAACAGTGATATTTACTTGATAATCACCAAATTCTAGAGCAAACTCTCCGTTACCCCAAAACTGATAATTCTGCCAACCTTCTACATCATTATAAACACAAAGTCTAGGAAAAAACTGAGCAATGACATATGCTTTATTCCCATCTTCTTCAAATAATTCATAGCCCGAACGACCTCTTCCATTCACATGGTCATTAATATTATACCACCATTTTATTTTAAAAACATAAGTCCCCCCTGGCTCAATCGCTTTAGGAAGATCCACCCGCATCATGGTCTGATTAATTTTATAAGAAAGAGCGCTTCCATTTGCGTCCTTTATCCAATCAATATTAAATCCTCCATCAAAAGGTTCATTTACATAATTACTAACAAATGATGAAGGTCTGAGGGTAGCTGAATTTGCAGCTCCATTTTTTTCAAGGGCAGGGGCATCTTTTTTACGGATATTTTGATCCAACTGAAGCCATAAATAAGTTAGGGCATCTGGAGAATTGTTTGTATAAGTTATTGTTTCTTCTCCGTATAATTTACTTTCAGCATCGTCTAATTCAATATCCATAACATAATCAACCTTTTGTTGAAAATATTCTACACCCGGAGCTCCTGAAGCATTATGATATTTATTAGGGTCTGCAAATTGGTCATAAAGTTGCTTAAACTTGTTTCCATTTGTGTGTCCTTGTTGGATTTGAGCGTTTAGTAAAACAGAACTTATGATGATAAAAAATAGCGTAAGATTGCTGAGTCGTCCTAAATTTTTCATTTGTTAAATTGTTTTTTTTAAATATACACAATTAAGTGTTTTCTATTGTTCTAATTTTCGTGGGCTACTACAAGTAAAACGCTTGGCTTTTTTTTATGGAGTAAAAAACTTTTGCGTTTGTTCTGGGTTTTGAAGTGAACGATATTTTGTTGCTCCTGAAAAAGACTTAAAAGCAGTGTATTTCTTAATTCTATTTGATCAGGAATTTTATCGAGCTTAAGTTCAAGATAAGACTGAACGATATCATTTTTGTATTCTTTACCCAAAAAAGAGAATACTAATGGCTCTCCATGAGCATAAAACTGAAGTGTTTTTCGGAAATACTGACTCAGTAAACTATCGATTAATTCTGTGTTCGAATCTGGTGCCAAACGGATATCCTCAAATTCATTTCTGAGAAGTAATTCTATATCGTCAATAAAGAGTTGTGAAGTAATTTGAAGTGTTTTGGAGTCGGATTTAAATTCAATTTCTGTAGTACTGACATAAAATTTATGCTCTGGAGGATCCACTACAGTCATGGCATTAAACAACATACTCACAAAAAAAATGATTTGCATAATGGTAGTTCCTTATTCTTGAAGAATGTCCTTGTAGGTCTTACTTTGGGAGATTAAATAGTCTATCAATTGAAATTGCTGACTCTGTTTTAATAACGCGCTGGTTTTCATCTGTGTATCTATATACTCGAGAAAACCAACAACCTGATCTTTTTTTAATTCTAAATCTTGCTCAAAAAAAGAGGTTTCAAAAACGAGAGGTAAAACTTCGCTTGGCTTGATTCGCATTTGCTCCTCTTCTGGTTTCGAATTAATGGCTTTCAGAATCAGTTTTGCAATGTTAACAAAATCGATTCCATTTGTCAGAACACGGTCGTCTGTCAGTTTATTATTAATTCTAGTGGACTTATCTTGTTCGTAATCAAACCCTTTAAACTCTTCTTCTTTTAAGTCTAAGAATCGTTCTACATCTTCTGTGGTTACTACCACTTCTTTCAGCTCAGTGATATTTTCATTAACGCTAACTACCAACCGATTTTTAGCCAATACTTCTGGTGTGATTATTACTGCTCTAATTTTATATTGAACTGAGGAAAAAATGATTTCATCCCCTACAGCAACTTCGATCTCAAACTCCCCTTCACTATTCGTTATTGTATTAATCTGTGCAGTATTATTAACAACATTTGCAGCAACTACAGCTGTATTCTTATAAAATAAACTTCCTTTTAGAGGTCTTCGGTCTTGACCTAAAAGGATAGTGGTAAAGAGAATAGAAAATGATAAAAAAACTGTAAATTTCATTCTTTAAAGATAGCTTTACCTGAAGGAAATGTTCCTTTTTTAGGTGTTAATTTTTTAATAATGGAATTACAAATTAAAGAAATTTTGGCTAAGGAAACATACGAACTAAGGCATCCTTTTCTCAGGAAAGGACAGCCCATAGAGAGTTGTCAGCTAGAAAAAGATGAAGATACTGACACTATTCATCTTGGAGCTTACTACGCATACAGTCTTGTTGGAATCCTAAGTGCCATTTACAACGAATGTTCTGAACATAAAACTCGAAGAGCAGTTCAACTTCGTGCTATGGCGGTACATCCTGATTTCAGACGCAAGAAAATTGCTTCCCAATTAATCCAAGCTATTCTTTCTAAGCTAAAAGAAAAACAATCTGTCGAAATCGTTTGGTTGAATGCAAGGGTCATCGCAAATGATTTATATTTGAACAACGGATTTAGTCCTGTAGGACTCCCTTTTGAAATAGAGCCTATTGGAACCCACCAACGTTTTATTAAATGGATTAATCATGAATCGTAGCTATTTACTTTCATTATTTTTGGCGCTCATTTCTTTATATGTGTTTCCCCAAAATAATTTAAATAGGTCATATTCAAATGACATGCTTTTGGGTATGAGTGAACTCACTCTTTATAATGACAGTATCCCATTGACTTTAAAGGCCGGAAAAGCATTTGTTAAAATGCAAAAAGCGGCAAAGAAAGATGGCATTCTTTTACAAATTGTATCTGGTTACCGCTCCTATGATAGACAAAAGAGTATTTGGAATAGAAAATTTAAAACCAACAAAGCAAACGGTTTATCACCAGAGGAAAATATTCAGAAAATTATTGAATATTCCACACTACCAGGAACTTCAAGACATCATTGGGGTACTGAAATAGATTTGATTGATGGATCAAAAAAAAGAGAAGGAGATGTACTGGTAGCAGAAAAATTTCACGGAAACGGTCCTTATGTCAGAATGAAAGAATGGATGGATCTAAATGCAGCTAAATATGGTTTTTATTTACCTTATA
>JAFMMH010000040.1 GCA_017851655.1 Flavobacteriaceae bacterium | reverse complement strand
AAGTCTAAAACAGCTTGATGGTGATTTGGAAACTTCCATTCCTATGGGTTGGGGAATCTTTGGTTGGATAAATAGAGTCATCTTCTTACCACTGTTTGAGTTTTTATCTTCTTTTCTGTCCTATGGGATTGCAATTATTGTAATGACCATTATCGTACGATTAGCGATGTCCCCCGTAACATATAAATCGTATGTTTCACAGATAAAAATGAAAGTTTTACGTCCTGATATTGAAGTTATTAACGCAAAATATAAGGATGATGCTGTAAAGCGCCAGCAAGAAACGATGGGATTGTATTCCCGTGCTGGGGCAAATCCAATGTCAGGCTGTGTACCTGCATTGCTACAACTCCCAGTTTTCTATGCATTGTTTTCTTTCTTTCCAGTAGCTTTTGTACTGCGAGATAAATCTTTTTTATGGGCGGATGATTTATCCTCTTATGATTCAGTGTTGGACTTAGGTTTTAGCATTCCTTTTTATGGAGATCACATTAGTTTGTTTCCCATTTTAGCTTCTGTAGCAATCTTCTTTTACACACAAATGACTACTGGCCAACAAGCAATGCCTCAACAGCCAGGTATGCCAAATATGAAGATTATCATTTATTTGATGCCCTTAATGATGCTCTTTTTCTTTAATAATTATGCCAGTGGATTGAGTTTATACTATTTTGTATCCAATCTCCTAACGATCTTACTTATGTTAGTGATCAAAAATTATATTATTGACGACACTAAGATCCATGCAAAAATAGAAGAGAATAAAAAGAAGCCTAAAAAAACAGGAGGTTTTTCAGCCCGTCTTCAAAAAGCGATGGAAGAAGCAGAAAAACAAAAAAAGGCAAAGAACAAATAAGATTACGGTTTCTTTGTTTTCGTTACCTTTAGGTTTATAAATTCCTTTTGATGCGTTTTGGTTTCTGTTGGGTCTTTTTAGTTCTTATTTTTCTATCTGCTTGTAATTCTTATACATCGGAGTACACTACTTTAGAGCCTATCGGTGTGCATCCCAATGGAACGATATACATTGGTATGGAAAGCTGTAAGGAATGTCATTTGGACATTGTTTCTTCTCATATGCAAACAGCTCATTGGCTTACTTCCTCAATGATGACTCCTGACCGTTTGCTACCACTATTGAAGGCAGAAAAAAATTATTTAGATTTAAAAGATGACACACGTTTAACGTATTCTTTCCAAAATGACAGCTTATTTCAAGAAGCATCGCGAAATCCTCTTGAAAAACCTTTTTTAATTAGTCCCTTGAATATCATCATCGGATCTGGAACGAAAGTCGGGAATTCTTTTTTGGGATGGGAGGATAATTCATTGTATCAATTTCAAGGATCTTATCATCTTCCCAGTAACAAGTGGATAAACAGTCCAGGTTTTCCTGATTTTTTTCAAGCTAAGCGTCCAATTTTTCCTAGATGCATGGAATGCCATACAACTTTTGCACAATCTGAAAATTGGCAAAGCCCAATACCCATTAACCGTTATAATAAGAACAATATTGTTTTTGGAATTGATTGTCAACGTTGTCACGGTTCTGTTGTGGAGCATGTCAAACACCATCGAGATTTTCCGACGGATAGTATTGGAAAAAAGATTTTAGCTTATTCAGATTTCTCTCAGAAACAGCGAATTGATATGTGTGCCCTTTGTCATTCTGGAGTTGGTGATCAATCCTTGTTGCCAGTCTTTTCTTTTAAACCTGGAGATGATTTGAGCAAATTTATTCGTTCACAATCCGCTTCAGTTCCTGATGTTCACTCCAATCAGGTAGGTTTGCTAACAATGAGTAAATGTTTTTTAGAATCTGACACTATGGATTGTATGACTTGTCATGATCCACATTTAAATGAAAGGAATAATAGCATAAAATTTAATGCGCGCTGTATACAGTGCCATCCAGCTCCTAAACATTTTACAGCCAAAGTATCAGAAGAATGGGATTGTATCTCGTGTCATATGCCTGTTCAGGGAAGTCGACAAATGAAAATTCAAATCACATCTGATAGCCTTGTTCCTGTAGGCGTTAGAACTCATAAAATTGCGATTTATAAAGAGGAGATTGATTCTACTCTTCAGCTTCAGCAATAATTTTTTCCTTTGCCAAGATGGGCACATAGATATAGGATATCACTTTTCCATTTTGTGTTTCTTTTTGCGCTTTGAGCTTTTTATTTTGAATTGTTATGTGCTCATAATTTCCTTTAAATTGAGCCTTCCAAAGAATTTTAGTTTCCCCTTGATTTGAAAAAATTGTTTTGTCTTTTCCAATATGTTTAACGCTAATATGAGTCTCTTGAATAGAAACTCCTTCTACAGAAGCCCATTCCGTCTCTCTATCTAATCTTGAAAGGGTAGAGATGGCATTTTCAGAAGGTATGATACCCATTAATCCTCTAGTAATATGTTCTATAATTGTAAAGGAGTTTTCAGGATAATCCCTTCTTAGATTATTTTTGCCACACAATTCAATAATCATTTTTGTAGCTAAGTTGGAGTGATTGTTTTCGTAAAATATAATAGGCAAATACGATTTTAATTCTACAATTAAATTTTGCTGTTGGTGTTTATACTCCTCAACAATAGCATCAATCTGTTTCGAGTCAGTTAATACATTGAAGTAGAGTAGGTAATGTAAAAAAGCTTGATTTTTACCAACCATAAAATAATCAAAACTTTGATCTTTATATTGGATGGATCTATATGCTTGTTTTGAATTATCCCACCAGAAGGTCTTTAAAAAACTGAGTTCTGCTTCCATTTTTTGGATGTAAAGTTCAGATTCCTTAAATCGTCCTTGGAGGCGCAGTATTTTACTATAGGAGTTTAACCCAGCAATGTAGGAAGCCGTCATATCTATCCCCAAAAGACTTTCTCCTCTTCCCCCTTCATTATAAGTTGGAATACCTCTGTTTTTACCAAAGCGATTGTCAGGATGATTATCTTGAACAAAAAGCGAACGATTTCTGCTTAGTAAATTAGTGTGACTTAGCTCCCATCTGTCAACATATTCATTAAGGCTTAAAGAACAAAATTTTTCAAAATCTTTATTATTGAGATAGCTCGTATCTTTTGTCCAATGATACAGGCGTTCTATTGTATAAATAACATCGAAATTTGCAGGTAAATTGTACCAAAAATCCTGATCGTTTTCATAATCTACAGGAGCAGGCTTATTGTACCTATTAATTTCCCAATACGACGCATAATCTTTTGATTCACTGATGTTTTGAGCAAATTTTAGAAGCATATTCTTATTATGCTTGCTTAGACCTAAAATTTCTGCCCCTATGGATTGGTGAGAAACGTCTCTCATGCAAAAGGCTTCCCGGTTTGGAAGAGCTGCTTCATACCAATAACCAACGGGATCTGAATCATCATGTGCATACGAAAGTGCTTTCTGTTTTGCCCACTTTACAGCAGATTGAAGTTCAGTGTTTGAAGACTCAAATTTGAAGGGAGATTGAATTTTGGATTGGGATTTTATGGTATTAATTCCAGTGAAAAAAAATAATACTACGATAAGTTGTCTTAAACTTTGTCTCATTTTGACTAAATTGAAAGAAGTTAAATAACAATTTATGGAAATCAACCGCACCCACAAAAGGATTAAACGATTGAATTTAATAATTTTAATCATATTAATTTCAGCATGTAAATCTACAAGCTCTACCGAAGGATCTATTTCAGCTGAGGAATTCAAACAACTCCCTAAGATAGATGTCCATGCCCACTATAAACATTCAAGAAATTATCTCTCAGATTTTTTTAATCGTTGGAATCTAAAAGCCATGTTGGTTGATGTTGCAATTGAAACGAATGACTCCATTGTCCGAAGTTTTGATAATTATGTTGCACATCAACGATTACTTCCTAATGATTTTTATCTATGTACCACATTTACAGCAGCTGGGATAGAAAAATCGGATTATATCGAGCGTACTATAGCTCAATTAAAAAAGGATATTGAGCAAGGAGCGGTTATGGTAAAAGTTTGGAAAAACTTTGGGATGGTAACACAGGATTCTGAGGGGAATTATATTCAGATAAATGATCCCCGACTAAATCCCATTTGGAATTTTTTAGTTGAAAATAACATTACTGTTTTAGCTCATATTGCCGATCCTGAGCAGGCATGGCGACCTTTGCTAGACCCCAATAATCCACATTATAACTATTACAAAAACAATCCGCAGTACCATGCCTATAATTTTCCTACAATGCCCTCTTATGAGGAAATTATATCAGCTCGGGATCAGTGGATAGAAAATAATCCTGAATTAAAAATTATTGGTGCTCACATATGCAGTATGTCAAATAATTTAGATGCCGTTTCAGAACGCTTAGAAAAATATTCAAATCTTAGTGTCGAACTAGGAGCTCGTTTTGGTGATCTGGCGATGCAAGATTCTGAAAAAGTTAAATTATTTTTTGAAACCTATCAAGATCGGATTTTGTTTGGGACTGACTATGGTACGGGTAAACCCGAGGATCAATTTAGTGCTCAAGATATTTTAGAAGAAGAACAAGATTTAGAACAACGGTATAAGCATTTATTTAATTATTTAGTAAGGGAGGATTCTATGGTACTTCGGAAGCAAAATACCAAAGGTCTTGGGCTTTCTAAAACTATTCTTTCGAAGATATTTAATGATAATTTTTTGAAGTTTTTGGAGAATCAAACGAATCCTAGCAATTAACGGATGAAGTTCTAGAACGACTGCTTATCTTTGCAAAATGAAAAGCAAACGTGTAATTGTTGGACTTTCTGGAGGTGTAGATTCTAGTGTGGCCGCTTATTTATTAAAAGAGGCAGGCTATGAAGTGATCGGTTTATTCATGAAAAATTGGCATGACGAATCTGTGACACTTTCTAACGAATGCCCTTGGTTAGAAGATAGTAATGATGCCATGTTGGTTGCCGAAAAGTTAGGAATCCCTTTTCAAACAGTAGACTTAAGCAAAGAATATAAAGAACGTATCGTTGATTATATGTTTGATGAATACGCTAAAGGGAGAACCCCTAATCCTGATGTGCTTTGCAATAGAGAAATCAAATTTGATGTATTTTTGAAAATAGCACTCTCCTTAGGTGCTGATTTTGTAGCTACTGGACATTATTGTCAAAAAGGGCAAACCCTAAATTCTAATGGAATTGAAACATATCAGCTGCTGGCAGGGGAAGACCAAAATAAGGATCAGTCTTATTTTTTATGTCAATTGACTCAAGAGCAACTCTCCAAGGTGCTTTTTCCAATTGGTCAACTCCAAAAATCCGAGGTTAGGGCTATAGCATCCTCTCAAAACTTAGTCACTGCAGAGAAGAAAGATTCTCAGGGGCTTTGCTTTATTGGTAAGGTAAGTCTTCCAGACTTTTTACAACAACAACTAAAACCTAAAAAGGGAGAGATCATAGAAATTCCTGCAAATTTTTCGAGTTACACTGTTGCTGAGAATAACAAAACAATTCAAGAGCAATCGCACAAGCACCGATATAAAAGGGAAGATGGTATTTCTGTAGGAGAACATGAGGGCGCTCATTTTTTTACAGTCGGTCAGCGGAAAGGACTTAGAGTAGGAGGTACTGTTGAGCCTCTATTTGTTATAGATACGGATGTAGATGAAAATACAATTTATGTAGGACAAGGGAAAGAGCATCCTGGCTTATACCGTGATGCACTTAAAATTGATTCCTCTGAAATTCACTGGATTCGAAGAGATCTGAGTATTTCATCAGGGGAAACTCTTGATGTTTTAGCACGGATTCGATACCGACAGTCTTTACAAAAAGCACGACTGTATCAAACAGATGAGGGGATGTACGTTTCTTTTGATTCGCCACAATCAGCGATTACTTCAGGACAATTCGTTGCATGGTATCAAGACAACGAATTGCTTGGTTCGGGTGTAATCTCTTAGCCCTTAATCTGTTTTAATGCCTCTTTTACAGTTTTAACTGGGCGTAGGCATACTTTATTCTCACAGACATAGATCAGGGTTTCATTTTCAAAATAACGTTCTTCCAGAAGAGGTAAATCACTTGCAACCTCACTTAATTGAAAAACAACATTTGGGAGGTAATGCATTTGAAATTCCTGAGCGAGTTTTACCGCATTTGGTCCTACGATCACAACTTCTTTCAAGGTGTATGCTTTTTTAGCGATCAATTGAGCCCATTTACTGTAATCACTACCTCTACCTTCGCTAAAGTATGATGCCATACTTTCTAACATTTCTTGAGCTTTAGTACTGTATTTTTTACTACCTAAAAGCTCTCCTAAAAGCCAAAGATTTTCTGCCATTACAGCATTTGAAGAAGGAATTACATTATCGTCCACTGAAATGATCTTTGAAAACAATACAGGATCTTCTGTAAATGTAAAAAACGGATTTTCAGTAGTTTCAAATTTTTGTAGTGTTGTTTTTGTTAATTCCTCGGCTTGATTTAAATAGTCGAGATCTCCCGTGTTTTTATAAAGTGCTAGGGCAGCCTCGATAGTAAAGGCATAATCTTCTAAATTCCCTTCAATTTTGGCTTCTTCGTCTTGAAAAGTATGCCAAAGTTGTTTTCCTTTTAACAAGTTGGATTGAATAAAACCATAGGTTTCTTTAGCTTGAATTAGAAACGCCTCATCTTTAAATGCTTCATAAGCGGATACTAGTCCTGTGATTAGTTGAGCATTCCATGAAGTAATGATTTTGTTGTCAATTAGAGGAAATTCTCTTTGCTGTTTGATTATTTCAAATTGCTTTTCCCACCCTTGTCTTTTTTTACTGAGTTCATCTTCAGAAAGAGCAAACTTTTCGAGGATTCCTTTTGGATTTTTATTTTGCTGAAGGTGGAAAAATGAATCTTCAAAAGGTTTGTCAAGGTTTATTCTATAAAAGTCGGTGCAGAGGAGGAGGTCATCACCTGCTACTTTTTTAATTTCTTCAGAGTTAAATACATAATAACGCCCTTCTCCCTCATCATTATCAGCATCAATGGCAGCGAAAAAACCACCTTTGGAATTTTCCATTCTCTTTTTAAGGAATGCAAAGGTTTGATATACGCGTGTTTTGAACAACGGATTTTGAAACTGCTTGTACCCATTGGCAAATAGTGTTAGCAATTGTCCATTATCGTAAAGCATTTTTTCAAAGTGTGGGATCTCCCATTTGGGATCTACAGTATACCTAAAAAAACCACCCTCAAGCTGATCAAAAATCCCACTATTGGCTATGGTAGATAATGCTTGTTCAAAATACGTAGCGATGTCTAAATCATTATTTAAAAACTGATACTGCTGAATGTAATTGAATTTTACAGGGGTAATAAATTTTTGAGATTGTTGTTCTCCACCATAAATAGTATCCCATTCTCTGGACCAATAAGCCATTTCATCACGTAATAATTTTGGTTCAAAAGCTTTCGCTTCTTTGGTGTATTCAAATCTATTGACCTCCTGAATACCTTTCTCTACTTTTTCTGCGAAGCCGTAGAGCTGTTTTTTGTCATTTTCATAAAGCTTTTGAATTTTCCCCAAAACCTCCAGCCATTGTTCTTTTGTATGATAGGTTCCTCCATATACAGGTCTGCCATCCGGAAGACAAACCACATTTAGTGGCCATCCACCACTGCCTGTCATCATTTGCGTAGCGGTCATATAGATGTTATCAATTTCAGGATTTTCCTCTCGATCTACTTTAATACTGATGAATTTATCATTCATGTAATTTGCTACCTCTTCATCTTCAAAAGTTTCTTTTTCCATGACATGGCACCAGTGACAACTTGAATACCCTATGCTTACGACAAGTAATTTATCTTCTTTGTTAGAATTTCTGTAAAGATTTTCATTCCATCGTTGCCAATGGATTGGATTTTTAGAATGTTGAATCAGATAGGAACTAGACTCAAGATTTAGATTGTTTTGATTTAGTTGAGGTTGAGTTGAACAGGAGAAAAAAATACTGATCATGAGAAAAGAAGGGATAATGCTTACTACTCTAGTTTTAGTTAGGAAATAAAAAAAGGTTACTGTAGCTGAAAAGAGTCGATTCATTCAGTATTGACTTTTCGTTTTTGAATTCTATTGTTTTTAGCATCTGCGATAATGATGTCACCCAAAACATCAACTGCTGTTTGATAGGGTTGAGATAGTTTATCATCATCATCTAATGTCGAGTCATTGGTAGTAATTATTTGAAATGATTTAGAGTTTAAATCATATTCAACAATTCTTTTTTGTTGGTAGTCTGTAATGTATAGATGGGAATTATTCACAAGACTGATACCACTAAAATAGTTTATTTGAGAATCTGTTTTAAAATCTTTACCTGATACAAGTGTAATTCCTTTTTCTGCTCCTTTTTCCCAAAGCTGAATTCTGTGATTATAGGTATCTGCAACGTAAAGATTTCCATAATAATCTACTGCAATTCCTAGTGGGAATGCCAATTGATTTGGGTCACCTCCTTCACCATTTCCCCCAGCCACAACAATTCCGTTTTCTGCTCCAGGCTCCCATTTTGTTACTCTGTGATTACCCAATTCTGAAATGTAAACATTGCCAGAATTATCTACAGCGATTCCGAAGGGTCTGTTTAGTTGGTTGGTTTCATTTCCCATTCCATTTCCGCCTGCTACTGTGGTTCCTGAAAGTCCACCGTGTTCCCATTTTTGGACTCTATGATTTCCCGTATCTGAAATATATAAATTGCCTTGTGTGTCTATGTCGATCTTTCCTGGTTCATCCAATTGGGTAGGGCCATAGCCATAACCGTCACCTCCTGCTACAGTAATTCCAACTGTTGCTCCTGGTTTCCACTTTTGAATTCGATGATTATACATATCACTTACATAGAGATCCCCCGCTGGGTCTAAAGCAATTCCGGTAGGATAAAATAGTTGGTTTAGATCACTTCCTTTACCTCTACCTCCTGCTACAGTTCTAACCTTGAAGGTATCCTTAACAAATACTGCTCTAATGGCAAGATCATCATAGAAGGAAACGGATGTTGGATTTTCTTTACTGCTGATAGCCCCTTCCCAGCGATCAAAAACCCACCCAGGTTCTGGTCTTGCATAAATACTTTTAATTGTTAGGGCATTGTATTCTCCTTGGCTAGGGATTATTTTTCCTATACCATCTGGCCAAGTTTCGGTTTTAAGCTCATAACTATACGTTTTAATAGTATCATCTTGGTTGGTACAGCCTATGATGAATAAAACCATTAAACAGTAAAGTGGGTAATTTGTTCTTCTCTTCATAAATCCTTCGCTTCAGTATACAAATATGTATTGTATATTTATTTTAAATTTAATCAAATTTTATTTACTGATAGAATATGTATTTGAAAATGTGTGTGTCTTTATTTTTTAGTTTAATGATCAGTTTGAATTTTGCTTTTGAGCAAGAAGTTCAATTGGCTCCCAAAAACTATCTTTTCTCTTGGCAAAAAGCGAATGGAGATACCTATGAAATCCCAGTAGAAAACAATCTCAAATCAACTATTGAGTTAAAGAGATTAGACCGTGCTTTGATGCAAATTTTATTAAAATCCTTACTTAAGAGCAGAGATTTTGAATCTTTTACACCAGAACAAGTTACCCTGTTTTCTGATGTGAATAATGAAGTTGCTAAAATTGTTTTCACGATTTTAGATGCAGCTGAAAAGGAACAGGAAATCATCTATTACTTTACTTTTGATAAGTATGGTAATGTTTTTGATCAGATTGATTTATAACAAAGTAATCTTTCGGACTTTTAGTTTAAAAAAACGATTACTTCTCAACACGAGTAAAAAAAGTTTCACCCCCATCGTCAAGTACACGAATTCTGTTTTCCTCCAAGATTAAAAACTTAAATTCAGTATTCTTAGGTTTTTTAATAATTTCCACTAAGAAAGTATCGATTGCTTTACCCGCTCTGATTTCATTCAAATTCCATTTTCCATATTCAGCCAGGGAGTCTAATTCATAGCTATATCGATTAAGAAAATAGGTAGTTGTACCCTTTTCATCAAATCGAATAAAAGACTGTAAGGTCGGATTTTCAATCCTCCAATCTCCAATTATAAATTCATTAAAATAATTAGATTTTGTATTAGTGCAGCTTGTCATTATAACAATTACAAAACCCAAAAGAATAAAAAAGCGCATTAATTAATTCGTATTTGTTGTAAAGCATCGTTATTTTTTGCAAATAGGATATGACTTTCATTACCTACCCTAATTTTTCTGATATTTCTTACATCTCCTTTAATGACCAATCCTGAATTTCTTGGAAGTTGAGTTGTAAAATCTCCTTTTCCGTCTCCCTTGAGCCAAAGTCCATAGCTGGCATCGTTTCTCGGAGTTTCAACCTCGGCATTGTAAAGGTTCCCTCCAAGAATTAGATCCAAATTACCATCAGAGTCTACATCCTCTACCAAAATAGTATTGATATTAGAATACTGAGCTTCTGAGGGGAGTGGTTTGGCAATGAAAGTACCATTGTTATTTTCCAAATAAATACTTTCGAAATTAGTGATTTCATATTTCAAAGACTCTTCTAACATCTTGTCAGAATAAATATCTTCCAGAGATGCACTTGCAAAACTATTGTAGTTTTTAAATTTATTTTTTATCGCAGGCATTTGTTCTGAGGAGCATTGTCTCCCTCGAACGGGGTATTCGGTTTCTCCAGATTGATAGCTCAAAACGATATCATAGGTTGCGTTTTTATCAAAATCATTTAAATAAATTTTAAATGGTTTTTCTTCAGAGGCTTGGTATTTATAGTTGAGTCCTAAGTTTCCGACAATTAAATCCATGTCTCCATCGTTATCGAAATCCCCTTTCTTTATATCGAACCACCAACCTCTGTGGTCAGTTTTATAAACTTGTTCGGTTATTTCTTTAAAAGTTCCTTCTGTATTTTTAAAAATTCTTATTGGCATCCATTCTCCTACAATGATTAAATCATCCCACGAGTCACCATCTATGTCCACCCATTCTGAACTTGTCACGAGTCCAATGTTTTCGAGAGCAGGATTTTTTTCTTTAGTAACATCTACAAATTGTATGTTATCCTTGGAACTTTTATTCTCTAAAATTCTAGAACTGGCAGGGTAGGGGTATTTTTTTGGACTTAATCTTCCTCCTACAAATAAATCTAAATCGCCGTCTTGATCAAAATCAGAAACAGAAACGTTTAGTCCACTGATTCGTGTATCAGGAATAGCTTTTAAATTTCTTTCAAAGGTAGCATCCCCAGTATTTTCGTAAAAACGATCTTCATAACCCTGAGATCCTTCATTAAATTCATTACCTCCACTAGCGAAGTATAAATCCATGTCTCCATCATTATCAGCATCAAAAATTTGAATACCTAGATCCTCATAAAATTTATCTTTCTCAAAGGCGGGAACCTCAACTGATCTGAAGCTTCCGTTTTTTTGTTGAATATATAATGATGCTGGCTGACCTATAGCCCCTCCAATAATATAATCTTCTTTTGAGTCATTGTTTAAGTCGCCTACTGCAAGTGCAGGGCCTAAAGTTGAGTTTTTATGAGGCAATAAAATTTCTTCTTTAAAATCATCATACGGGTTTTCTTTGTGAAGAAATGGTGCTTCTTGAACTACGGTTTCAAATGTTTTTTCATCACTGTTAATACCTTCGTCTTTCTCAACGAAAGTTGTTTGCTTATTGTAATCAATCGTGGTATAATTATTCAGCTGAATTCCTTTTAATTCTGATGTCTTCCCGTCAGGCCACTCTACTGTAACTTGATCTATTTGGGTGGATGTCCCTAAGCCAAAATGAATTCTTGGAGATACGGAAGATAAGTATCCTCTACTCAAGTTAAATTCCTGCATTTGGTATTGTCCATCAGCCACTATATGAACCCGAGTCCCTATTGGTGTCTCATTATTTTTTCCAATTATATTGAAACCAACATAATTCATATTGACACTATTGTTCTGGTAAATACTTGCTGTGTCCTCCAGATTGTTTACTACTAAATCTAAGTCACCATCATTGTCAAGATCTGTATAAACAACACCATTAGAGAAAGTTTTTTCATCCAAACCCCATTCCACACTTTTATTTTCAAATCCTTTCTCTTTATTGTTCCGAAATAAGTAATTGACTAGCTTTTCTGAGGGCATTTTTTCTAGATAGGATAACAGCTCTACTTCCTCTTCTTTATTTTTATAACTTGGATCATTCTCCATTTTGTCAAAGAATGCTCTATTTTCATTGTAAAAATCTTTGTTATTTACATCCCTTCGAATACCGTTTGTAACATATAAATCCTTCCATCCATCATTGTCAAAATCAGCAAAAAGGCCACCCCAACTCCAGTCAGTTGAAGACACACCACTCCAACGGGCAATATTGCTAAATGAAGGATTATTTCCAGTTAAATTCCCTTGATTAATTTGTAATGAATTCTGCATATACTGGTGATGTAAACCAAGAGAAACAGACTGATAAAATACTTCAGGATTCATTGATGACATATTTGCTTTAGACCTAAAATTATCGGCAGCATTCATGTCTAATTGGAATAGATCTGTCCAGCCATCATTATTGAAATCAGAAGCATCTACTCCCATTCCAAAAAATGAGGTTTGTTGAAATGAATTGAGAATGTCATTTGTGAAGGTACCGTCTCCATTATTGATATACATATAATCGGGAGCATTGAAATCATTAGAGATATAAATGTCCGGAAAATTGTCATTATTAAAATCTGATGCAACTACACCCAGGCTTAATCCAAAATTACTTATCCCAGATTCTTTTGTTACATCTACAAACTTATCTCCATCATTACGGTAGAGGTGATCAGAATCCCGATCTTCATGATTTTCGATCATGTATTTGTAATAATTTACTGGAGCTTTAAAACTGGTAGGAGGGTAGTTTGCAACATATAAATCAAGATCTCCATCTTTGTCATAATCAAAAAAGGTCGAGTGCATGCTGTAGCCGTTATCATCTATTCCATAATCCTTAGCAACTTCTTTAAAAGTGTTGTCTTGGTTATTGAGGTATAAGACATTGTTTTGGGGCTCATTTTCACCTGCTACGGAACAGTATATGTCTAAATATCCGTCCTTATTGATGTCTATCAAAGTCACTCCAGAATACCAGCGTTGATCTCCTTCTATTCCAGCAGTTTTACTGATATCTTCAAATTCTAAGTTTCCTTTATTTATGTATAATTTATTGGGGACCATATTTCCTGTAAAGAACAAATCTTCAAGTCCGTCATTGTTGAAATCACCTGCAGCAACTCCTCCTCCCAAATACATGTAAGGGTAGGTGAAATAATTATTTGTATTGGTTTCAAAGAGGGTATTTTGAAACATAACATTTGTCTGAGAAGCATTCAATTTGGAAAACTGTTTTTTTTCAGCTTTACAACCAATTAAAGTAGTTAGAAGGCAAGTTATAATTAAGGACTTTTTCATATTAATTTTTTTCAAAAATAAAAAAAAACCCTGTATAACTATACAGGGTTTTTTTGGTCTTTAGTAAATTATTGGATTAGTATCCAGGATTTTGAATTAAGGAAGGATCTCTATCAATTTCATTTTGAGGTATAGGCATGAAATAAACATGGTCTCTCCAAATTCTGTTTTCAAATACGATATCAGTAGGAGTGTATTTGTAATCAAAATCAGCAGCACTTTTTCTGTAGTTAGCAGGAGTCATAGAACTTCCGGATTTTTGTGTTGCTTGGATCAAAGTTTGTTGTACTTGTTTATCAAGAGAATAAGAACCCTCTAACCAACGTTTCATATCAAACAAACGTGCATCTTCGTTTACTAATTCTTTATCGCGTTCTCTTTTGTATGTTTCAACGAGAGCTGCTCCAGAATCACTAACTGCAGGAAGTCCATTACGGAAGCGTAATTTATTCAACCAAGCTTTAGCGTCTGCTTCATCTCCTAAGTTAATAGCTGCTTCTACATAATTTAACAATACTTCTGTATAACGTAAGTAAGGAGCATCAACTTTTTGCAGGTTATTTGGCCAAGAAGCTGGCAAATAAGGATCTGCAAATTTCTTGAAATAATAACCAGTACGTGACCCGTTCCAATCCTCAATTGGACCTTGACGTGTATCTACACCATTTACGATAGTTCCATCAGCGAAGGTATAATACCCTGTTTGTAACTCATTAAAAAGATCATATTTTACAACATCGCTAGTTCTTTGTTTCCAAGGAGCACCATCAAAAAGAAGTGTTGAATAAAAACGAGCTTCACGATTGCCATAAGGGTCTGCAGCGTGTTCTGCATTATTCCAATCAAAAGGAGTTCCATCTGCTAAAGCATATTTAGAAGCCAAGGCTTCTGTAGGTGTAGTTCCAGCCCATTCATGGTAACCGTTTGGACCATGATAAAGCGCAACCATCCCAGGTCCTTGTGACCAATCATCACCACCAGGATATGTTCTAGAACCGTAACCGAAAGTTTCGATTAATCTACCCCAAATGAAATCTTGATTTTGATCTCCTTGAAGCCAGATGTCTTCATAGTTTTGCTTAGCTTCTTCGAAACTTGCAGGTGAAGAATAATCTAACTTGTAACCAGATGTAGCATCTAAAAGCGCTTTAGAAGCTGCTTTTGCTGCTTGCCAGCGTTGCTCTTGAGATCCACCAGTATATCCAATTAAATTTTTATTTCCATAAGCGGAAATTGTAGAAATACCAGATGCTTTAGAAGGCTCATAAAGATCACTTGCAGCATGCGTTAAAACTCTTGATTTAAGCGCTAATGCAGTAATTTTACTTGCTCTTGCTTTATCTATTGGTGCATCAGCTAGCATAGTTATTGACTGATCGATATCAGATATGATCTGATTTACTGTAGCTTCAAAACTAGATCTTGGATTTTCAGCCTCGCTATCAAGAGTTAAAGGTTCTGTCAAAAGAACCACTCCACCATACTGTCTCATTAATTGAGAATAAAAATATCCTCTCATAAAATAAGCTTCTCCTAGGAGACGTTTTGCAAGTCCTGCTTCAAGACCACCTTCATTATCGGTTAGTTTTTGAATCGCAATATTCGCACTTCGAATAAAAGGATATAGCTGTGTCCAACTGAACCATTGCATATCCATATATCCTCCTGATGGATTCATTTTTCCTTCAGTATATCCATCTACACCACGTCCAGGGTGTGTAAATACCGCTTGGTCCGTAAATGCATCTGTAGTTTCTTCCCGGGTCAACGTTCCTGCCCAAGTTCCCTGATACAGATCAAGAACTGCTGCCTCAGCGAGTTTTGCAGAAGACCAAACATTGGACTCAGCAATTTCGCTTAGAGGGGTAGTACTTAAAAAGTCATCCTGGCAACTTATAATTGCCGAAGCAAACATAAATCCACC
>JAFMMH010000005.1 GCA_017851655.1 Flavobacteriaceae bacterium | reverse complement strand
TAAGATACTTTGCTGACTTTAACACCTTCCAAGGAAACCGTTCAACTCGAGCGTTGACAGAAGCATGGCAACCTAGCAACCCATCGGCTCCAAGAGCACAGTGGACTGCTGCGAATCCAAATGCGACTTCTCCTATTATGGATGCAAATGATCAGATCAGTAGTAGAACTTCTTCTTATTTAATTGAAGACGCTTCTTACTTCAGATTACGAAACATCCAATTGACTTATAGCTTTGATGATGCTATCAACACTGCTTTAGGAATTAGTGGAGGTCAGATTTACTTACAAGGACAGAACTTGTTCACGATCACAAACTATTCTGGTTTGAATCCTGAGATACAAACTGGTAATGATATTCAATTAGGATATGACGGAGGATTTATGCCTGTGTCTAAAACACTTATCGTTGGATTGAACATATCCTTATTTTAATTTATAAACTATAAAAAACATGAAAAATCTAAAAACGTTATTTGTAGCTTCATTTGCAATCTTTGCATTTACTGTTGCATGTGATGATGAGTTTTTGACGAAAGAGCCACAAGCGTCTCTTTCAGGACCTGCATTAGCTAATGCAGATGGAGTAGAAGGAAAATTGATTTCTGCATACAGTACCCTTAGTGGATACGGTATGGATGGTGGAGGTACTTGGTACTACTCTACTTGGGCTTGGATCTTTGGATCGATCTCTTCAGATGATGCGCTTAAAGGAACGGATGCTGGGGATCAACCAGAACACTCGTTTATTGAGACCTATGACTTTAACACTTTTAACGTACACAACCGCGATAAGTGGCGCTCAGGTTACTGGGGGGCAGCTCGTGCGAATGATGTTATTTTAAGTGCTGAAGAAGTAGAGGATTTAACTGCAACAAGAAAAGCAGAAATTATTGCAGAGGCTAAATTCATTAGAGGATGGCAACACTTTGAAATGCAGAAGATGTATCGTACACCTAAGTATGTAGGTAGTGAAAACTTCAGCCTTGATAATTTGGATGCTTCTAAAGTTCCAAACACTGGAAAGATTTGGTCTCAAATTGAGCAAGACTTTTCTGATGCTGCTTCGGCATTACCTGCTACGCAAGGTCAAATTGGTAGAGCGACAAGTTGGGCTGCAAAAGCGTACTTGGCGAAAGCTAAAATTTACCAATCTGATTGGGCTGGTGCGGAACCTATCTTGATGGATATCATCAATAACGGTCCTTTTGAACTAGTTGAAAAGTTTGAAGACAACTATTTGGTTGCTACAAGAAATAACAAAGAATCTATATTTGAGGTTCAATATGCGGTTTCTAGTGCTGATGCCGCTGCTTCAAATGCAGAAATCGGATTGGCACACCCTTACATTGCTCCTTGGGGATGTTGTGGGTTCTTGCAAGCGCCTCAGGATTTAGTTGACTTTTTCCAAACTGATGCCAATGGGTTACCACTCCTTGACGAATCTTGGAAAACCAACCATATCACTAATCCAACAGGAGACAATATCGGTCAGCCTATCGGAGATCCTTCAGTAGATCCACGTTTAGACCACACAGTAGGTCGTCCAGGTATTTTATACAAAAACCACCACATCATGCAGGTAGATTACATTCGTGACCTTACTTATGCAGGACCATACTTTTCTAAGAAGCACGTTGCTGAGCCAGAAGGATTTGGTGTAGGTGGATGGGGTAACCTTTCTGCTAATAACCTTAGAATTATGCGATTGGGTCATGTGATCCTATGGGCAGCTGAGGCTAAAGTAGAATTAGGGAAACTTGAAGAAGCAAGAGCACTTGTAAACAGATTGAGAGCAAGAGCTGCAAATCCTGATGGATTTGTGCCTGGTGCAACACAAGGTGCTACGCGTCCGGAATACACTTTAACGGGTAGTCCAGGAGCAAACTACAATGTAGGTGAATATACTGCTGCATGGACAAGCCAAGCAACTGCAAGAACAGCGGTTCGTTATGAAACTCGTTTGGAAACTGCAATGGAAGGTAACCGATTCTTTGACTTACAGAGATGGGGTATTCAGAATGAAGTGTTAAATGACTATTTAGCAAGAGAATCTAAATACAGAATTTATCTTCAAGGAAAGAAATTTACCTCTCCTAAAAATGAATTTTATCCAATTCCAACTTATGCAATTGATAGATCATTCTTAGAAGGTGAACCAACTTTGACTCAGGATCCTAATTACTAGGTCTTAAGACTTGTAAAGTTAAAAGCCGTGGAGTATATTTACTCCGCGGCTTTTTTTTTAAACCCCTATCATATGTATTCTCAAAAAAAATATTTTTTATTAGCACTCTTTTTGATCGGATTAACTTCTTGCTCTGAAAAAAAAGAACCAATGTTTAAGCTACTAGATGTATCGAAAACAAAAATAGATTTTGAAAATACAATTACTGAAACCGATGATTTTAATATTCTTACAAACGAATATATTTTCAATGGAGGGGGAATAGCAATCTCAGATTTTAATAAAGATGGATTGCCAGACATTTTCTTTACTGGGAATATGGTTTCCAACCGCTTGTATTTAAACCAAGGAAAATTAAAGTTTAAAGACGTTACTACCCAAGCTAATTTAAAAACGAATGATTTTTGGACTACTGGAGTTGCTGTAGCAGACATCAATGAAGATGGGCTCATGGACATATACGTTTGTGGTGCAATGAATGAAATAAATAGAACAAATAAGCTTTTTGTAAGTCAAGGACTGGATGAAACTGGTGTGCCAATTTTTGAAGAACAAGCAATAAAGTACGGAGTTGATGATGATAGAAACAGTATGGGAGCTGCATTTTTAGATTATGATCACGATGGGGATTTAGACCTTTATGTTTTAAATAATGAACAAAACGAAACAATCCCAACAAACTACAGAAAAAAAATAATAGACGGAACTGCAAGTAGCAACGACAGATTGTATCAAAATCAAGGGAATGGTCAATTTATAGACGTTACTATTCAAGCTGGAATTAAAATAGAAGGATATGGACTTAGTGTAACCCCTCTAGATGTAAATAAAGACAGCTATACAGATCTATATATAACAAATGACTACCTGACAAATGATTTACTCTATATAAATCAAAAAGACGGAACCTTTAAAAATCAAATTGACGAAAAAATATTGCATCAAAGTAAATTTTCAATGGGATCTGATGCAGCAGATTTTGATAATGACGGTTATACCGACATCGTGACTCTAGATATGCTTGGAGAATCTCATCAAAGAAGGAAAACAACCATTGCAAAAAGTTCGTTTTTTCAAAATATCCTTAATAAAAAGTGGGGGTATCAAGATCAGCATATGCGTAACATGCTTTTCAAAAATAATGGAACTGAATTGCCTTTTTCAGAAATTGGACAATTTGCTGGAATTTATCAAACCGATTGGAGTTGGGCACCACTTTTTTTTGATGTCGATTATGACGGTGATAGAGACTTATTGATAACCAACGGATTTCCAAGAGATATCACGGATATGGATTTTGCTAACTATAAATTAGACGCAGGTCCTTTTACACCAATCCCTAAGTTATTGGATGCCATTCCGATTGTTAAAATACCCAATTATGCATTTAAAAATAATGGTAATCAATCCTTTGAGGATAATACTTCAGATTGGGGATTGAAAATTCCCTCTTTCTCAAATGGTGCAGTTCTGAGTGACTTGGATCTTGATGGAGATCTAGACTATGTGGTAAATAATATAAATGATAAAGCTTTTGTATTTGAAAATACCCTTTTAGCAAACGAACAAAAACCCAATTACCTTCAAATAGAATTAAAAGGCTCAAAACAAAATCCAAATGCGCTTGGGGCAAAAGTTGTTTTACGTATGGAAGAAGGTCAAATTCAATTTCAAGAACAACAACTCTCCAGGGGATATATGTCTTCAGTAGATCCAATTCTTTACTTTGGACTTGGCACTAAAAGTCAAGCATCTGTGATTGAAATCATGTGGCCTGACGGTAACTATTCCGAAATCAAAAATCCGGAATTAAATAAAAGACATGTTTTTCATCAAAAGGATGCCAAAAATCCAGAAAAATTAGCTTTCCCATTAGTCAATAAAATAGTGAAGAAAACCTATGAACAAGTAGCTTCCAAATACGGCATAGACTATCTGCATCAGGAAAAAAATGTGCAGGATTTTTTTAATCAAAGGCTGATCCCACATAAACTGTCTCAAAATGGACCATGTTTAGCGGTTGGTGATCTTAACGGTGATTATAAAGAGGACTTTATTATTGGCAGTTCCTCAGATTTTTCCCCTGTAATCTACTTTCAGACAACACAGAATTCTTTCAAAGCACAAGATCTTTTTACGTCAGCAAGTGATAAGGCTTACGAAATAGAAAGCATTGCCTTGTTTGATGCTGATCAAGATGGTGATCTAGATTTGTATCTAGTATCAGGAGGGAATATGGAAGATTCAGGAAGAGCAAAGCATGAAGATCGTCTTCTCCTAAATAATGGGAAAGGAAACTTTAAAATATCTAAGGGAAATCTCCCAGTAATCTATTCCAATGGAGCCGTAGTCAGACCATTTGATTATGATCTTGACGGTGATATGGATTTATTTATAGGTGGAAAAAACAAACCAAATGCATTTCCTCTCGCAGATGAAAGTTTTTTACTGGAGAATACATCTGGAAAATTTAAATCTGTTGGCCCTAAAGTCTTTCCCTTGATAGAATCTCTAGGAATGGTAAACGATGCACAATGGGGAGACATCAATCAAGACGGCAGAGCAGATTTAGTTATTGTTGGTGAATATACTGGAGTACAAGTTTTCTTAAATCTACCGGAGGGTTTTATTGCTCAAAAATCAGTATTATCAGAAACTACTGGCCTTTGGAGAACAGTGCAACTTTTAGATTTAGATGACGATGGCGACCAAGATATACTCTTGGGAAATCTTGGAAAGAACAATATGCTTTCAATCAGTGAGAATACGCCTTTGCTAATTTCAACTCAAGATATAGATGGCAATGGCAAAGTAGATCCCTTAATGTTCTGTAGCCAAAAAGACAATAACGGAAACTGGGATATGTACCCAACTCAGTTTTGGGATAACCTGACCCAGCAGAGTCCCGTATTTAGACAGGAATTTAATTCTTACAGTGCTTTTTCAAACGCAAATTTAAGCTACTATAAAGAACAAAATATAATAGATGAAGATTCACTCCTTTCTGCAAAATTTGATGCATCTATGTGGGCTGAAAACCTGGGAGAAGGGAAGTTTAGATTCTCAAATCTACCTGAAGAAATGCAATGGGGTCCTATAAATGATTTTCTTAGTGCAGAAATAGAAGGTGAAAAAGTGGTCTTTGTAGTTGGTAATGATTTAGGAGGCCCACCATTTGAGGGTGATTCTGATGCCTTCCAAGGAGGAATCATGAATTTAGACCAATCAATCAAATTTAAAAATGCACAGGAAACTGGATTTTATGCTTTTGGTGATGCAAGAGATTTGGAACTTATTACACTCCAAAATGGGAAAAAACTTATTTTAGTCTCGCAAAACCAAGGTAGTCTTTTAGTCTTCGAAAAATTGCTTCGGAATAAATAACCTCATAGCATACAATTCCTTAAAAATGAACGTGTCCTGAGTCTTGTGTATCTTATGTTACCATCAGATTTATGATAGGTGATAAATTTGTATTCTAAAATAGAATAAAATGTTTCTAAGTAATTTATTTCAATCTAGATCTGATAACAATAAAATAAGTGTATTGCCATCTTCTGAGTTCAAGAAAGCTATTCAAAAAAAGCCAATACAACTAATAGATGTTCGAACACCTCATGAATTTGCCGCCGGAAATATTAAAGGAGCTAAAAACATGGATTTATTTAACAGTAAAGCTTTTGAACAAGGTGCATCTAAACTTAATAAAGAAATTCCTGTTTATTTGTATTGTCAGTCTGGAAACCGAAGTAAAAGTGCCTCAAGCCTTCTAATAAAAATGGGCTTTAGTCAGATATATGATTTAAAAGGAGGGTATTCCAATTGGTCTTTTTAAACTTCTTACTATGAGTACATTTCAACAAATCATTCAAGATCCCAAACCGGTATTGATCGATTTTTATGCAACATGGTGTGGTCCCTGTAAAATGATGCCTCCAATTTTAACACAACTAAAAGAAAAGATGGGAGAAAATCTTCGGATCATCAAAATAGATGTAGATAAAAATCCTGAAGTAGCATCCAAATACCAAATTCGAGGGGTTCCTACATTGATGCTGATGCGAGAAAGCAAAGTGCTTTGGAAGCAATCTGGTGTTCAAGAGGTTAATGTATTAAAACAAACTATAGAACAACACTTAGAGATATAGTGTTTTTATTCTTTAGGATTCAGATTGAGCAAAGAGGGAGGTTCTTCCTTCGATTCGGGTCCCAATTCTAATTGTTCTACATTTTTTAATTTAGACTGCATAATACGTGTTCGGGTCCCAACCAGGTTTTCAATCTCATTATTAGCTTCATTAATTTTTTTCTGAGCTTTTTCAAGTACACCCCCGAAAGTATTAAACTCTTTCTTTACAGAAGCTAGAACATTCCATACCTCACTACTACGCTTTTGAATAGCAAGTGTTTTAAAGCCCATTTGGAGGCTGTTAAGCATCGCTGCTAAAGTCGTAGGCCCTGTTACTACAATTTTATATTCTCTTTGAAGAAACGCAATCATATCCGGCTGACGAACAACTTCTGCAAACAGTCCCTCTACAGGTAAAAACATTATACCAAAATCTGTAGTATTTGGAGGGTCAATATATTTTGAGGAAATGTCCTTCGCAAATTTTTTGACGGATTGAAGCAAAGCCTTTAAAGAAACCTCAACAGCGACTGAGTCTCCAGCATCATAAGCAGACTGCAAACGAAGATAATCTTCTTGTGGAAATTTTGCATCAATGGGCAGGTATACTGCTTTTTCATCCAGTCCCTTGCCAGGAAGTTTTACTGCATATTCTACCATTGCATCTGACCCTTTTTTGGTTTTCACATTGGTCTCATATTGTTCAGGAGCCATGATCTCTTCTAGAATATTTCCAAGCTGAATTTCTCCCAATACTCCTCGGGTTTTAACATTCATCAACACTTTTTTCAAGTCCCCAACTCCAGAGGCAATAGTTTGCATTTCTCCCAAACCCTTTTGTACGACAAGAAGCTGTTTGGTAACCATTTCAAATGATTTGCCAAGACGTTCTTCAAGTGTTTTATGAAGTTTTTCGTCTACCGTTTCCCGCATTCGCTCCAAACGTAATTCGGTAGTTTTGATCATTTCATCCTGCTTGGATTTCATTTGATCAAACTTTTCCTTCTGAAGCTTATTAAAGCTCTCAACATTTTTAGAAAAGGCCTCTTCAAAATCTTTTAGGGTATTTCGGAGCTCTTCCCGATCATCTTTGGCTTTTTTGGAAAGAGTTTCATTGAGTCGCTCTATGGCTTGTATTAACTCAGTTCTATTTTCTTTTAAATTTTTAGAAAGCTCTTCTCTGTTAAGGACAAATTCATTTTGAATTAGTGTTTTAAAAATATTTTCTATGGAAGAAAAATTATCCGTACTTTTTTTAAAAAACTGGAGGCTAAGCAAGAGGAGTGTAATGAAAGAAAAGGCAATTAAAAGGTATTCCATAGGCTTATTTTCTGATTCTAAAATTAAGCATTCTCAGGAAAACTTTCTTTGGATTAAAATTATTCTTTTGGAAGGATTATAGTAAGCTGTGTTTTACAAGATAACTAGTTAACTAAGATTTAACTTTGAACTTTTTTGTCCATTTAATAAGGGTAGGCGAACTCGTTGCCCATAAAACAAAGCCACTCAATACTGTGAATACCCCAAACAGTGAAAAAACTCTGAGGAGTAAATTATTAAAATCGTCTCTCCCCTGATAATCCATGGTATGGCTCATCCATAAAAAATCAAACCAACGCCAACTTTGGTGGCGAACCTTATGGAACATTCCGCTTCTCGCATCTATATAGGCTACTAATAAATCAGGATGATCGTAATGAATTGCATAAGCAGGCAAGGAGCCTCCTCTATACTCGTGATGTGAATCAGTTTCTTGAATGAGTTCAATTTTCTTCACTTTTAGACCATCAATCAAATACTTTTGGGCTACTCTAATCGCTTCAGAATCTGAAATCTGTTCCTTTATAGCTCCAGTCCGAGCATGGTACAACCGACTCTTGTTTATCCAATAATATGGTTGTAAATCCAGGGACACCAGCTGAATTGTTTCAATGGACTGTGGAATACTGTCTAGAGGAAGAAGATTCTGAAAACTTTCAGCTTTCCTGTTTGGATTTAGAAATAAATCTCCGTGAATTTCATCAATATCCGTCCAACTAAAATATAATCCAGAAATAGTCCATGCTAAAAATTGAATTCCGATGAGCAATCCTAAATAACGATGTGTTTTTCGAATTCGAAAGGCTATTTTTCTGTCAATCATAAAAAAAGAATCTGCCTTGTGCTATTCACTATGTTCGTTTAAACTTTAACTTTTTTTCTATGGCAATGATCATTTCATTAGCAATATCTTTCCCTGTTGCAGTTTCAATCCCTTCAAGTCCTGGAGAAGAATTTACTTCTAATAAGAGCGGTCCTTTGTTGGAACGAATAATATCTACTCCCGCTACTGCAAGATTTAAGATTTTGGCAGCCTTAACTGCTAGTCTTTTTTCTTCGAGTGAAATTTTTACTTTTTTGGCAGTGCCTCCCATGTGAATATTGGAACGGAACTCCCCTTTTGGTGCTGTCCGCTCTATGGATGCTACCACCTTCCCGTTGACAACGAAACAACGTAAATCTTTTCCTGCTGCCTCTTTTATAAATTCCTGTACAAGTATGTTTGCTTGAAGACTTTTAAAGGCGTTGATTACACTTTCTGCGGCCTTATCTGTTTCTGCAGAAACCACTCCTTTCCCTTGAGCACTTTGCAACAATTTAATCACTAAAGGTGACCCTCCTACCATACTGATCAAATCTTTTGTATCTAGAGGTGATTTAGCGAATCCAGTAATTGGAATTTGAATATCATTGCCCGAAAAAAGTTGACTTGAATAAAGCTTGTCCCTTGATTGTGTTATGGCGGTATCAGAGTTTAAACAATACGTTCCAATCGAGTTAAATTGTCGGAGAAGTGCACAGCCGTAAAATGTCATACTGGGTCTAATTCTTGGAATAATGGCGTCCAAATCCTGAATAATACTTCCTCCTCGATAGCGCACCTCCGGGGTGACTGTATCTAAACGCATATAACATTGTTGTATGTTATAAAAATACATTTCATGACCCCTTGCCTTTCCTGCCTCTATCAAACGTTTGTTGCTATACAATGACTTGTCTGTAGCGAGTAACCCAATACTTAATCCTGACTTTTCATGAAGTAAATGACTATAACACTTATCGATATCTTCTTGTGAAACAGAACCGGATAAAAATCGTTTTGAAGGGTCTACCAAAAAACGATTTTCCATTGCTTCTCTTCCCAAGAGCATTCTAAAATCCATCCCATCTCGGTTTGCAAGAGTGAGTTCCATTTCAAAAGAATCCTCTCCGATAGTCACAAATTCTCTAATAACATAGCGTTTGTCTGTAATTCCAGAAGAACTTTTCACAATTCTAACATCGATAACTTTAGATTCACATCGCAAAACTATGCTGAGGTTGTCTTGAATGGGATTGACATCAAAAGAAACCCAAAGGTCCTTCCCTTTTTTAAATCGTTTGATATTAGTAGACTGAATAGAGGATGTCTTTGCTCCTGAATCTATTCTTGCTTTAATTAAAGGAATATTTATAGATTTAAAAGAACACCATTCTTGATTACCAATTAATTTTTTATCAGTTTCCATAAGTGGTTTTATGCTACGAGAATACGAAAACTTTTTATTAAAAATTGTTACTATTCCCATTTTTTCGCATTACTAAGAAATTGCTTACTTATATTTGATGATTAATTTGGGTTTTTATGAAAAAAACGGACTTTTTAAAAGTTTTTATTCTTACAATCTTTAGCTTTCAACTAAGTCTTAGCCAGAATGAATACCAACCCAAAAAACTTAATAATTCTGAGATTATAATTGATGGAAAACTTTCCCCAAATGAATGGGAAAATGCTACTCCAATAGAATTAAACTTTGAAATAAATCCAGGGAATAATAGTCCTTCAAAGAAGAAAACTACCGCCTACATTACGTATACAGCAACTGATTTATATATTGGCTTTCATGCCTTTGATGATCCCACCAATGTAAGGGCTTCAGTACGTTCCAGAGATGATTTTGCCATGTACCGTCAGGATGATATCGTAACCGTTCGCTTTGATACCTATGCCGATGGTCGTAACAACTATATTCTTGTATCAAATCCTTTCGGAAGCCAATTTGACGTTCGAGCAATTAATGCCTTAACCGACGACCAACGATATGACGGTAGCTTTAATATGGATTTTGAAACTGCTGGCTCAATTGTTTCAGATGGCTTTCAGGTTGAATACAAAATCCCTTTTTCTTCACTGCCTTTTCCCAATGGAGAAGACCAAAAATGGCATTTTAGTTTAGCAAGAAAATATTTTAATGAAAAAAATGTAGAAATTGAAGTACAGAACCAAACCTTTGATCGAAATAATCCATGTCAAGTTTGTCAGACAAGTGAAGTTCTTATTTTAAACGACATAACAATTGAAAAACGAATCGAACTCTTACCCTATGTTTCAGGGAATCTAAGCGGTAAAAGACCTTCAATAAATACACCCGTTAATTACGATAAATTTAAACCCAATCTTGGACTCGGTTTAAACCTTGATCTAAGTAAAAATAGTGGTCTTGAAATTACCATTAATCCTGATTTTTCTCAAGTAGAAGCTGACGTAACACAAATAGATGTGAATTCCTCTTTTGCATTAGAATATCCTGAAAGGAGACCTTTTTTTAATAGAGGAACAGATATTGTAAATTTTACTGATGGTGCATTTTATTCCCGATCAATAAATAACCCCTTGGTCTCTTCTAAGTTATTAAGTCAAGCTAAAAAATCTAGACTTTATTTTTTAACTGCATTGGATCAAAACTCCCCTTATCAAATTGCAGGAGAAGACCGTTCTTATATAGGACAAGGAGGAGAATCCTTTGTTAATGTATTGAGGTATCAACGATTGGTAAATAAAAATACGCGATTGGGATTAGTCACCACAAATCGTTACTACAAAGAAGGAGGCTATGGAAACTTATTCGGAACAGACGGTTGGTTTTTAATCTCAAAAAACTGGAGGTTAACCTACGAACTACTTGCTAACTTCAATCAAGAGCCTGAAGCTAATTGGATAGATAGTCAGGATGCTATTTTAGGAAGATCTGTAGCTCTAAACAAAGAAAAGTTTGGTGGTAGTGCTTTCTATTTTCAATTATATCGAAATACGGAACATTGGAAATCCTATATATACTACCGAAACATTACCCCGGAATACCAAGCAAATGTTGGATTTGTGGTAAAAAATAATCGCCGTTGGGGAACATTTTTTCACGAATATCAGAATTTTATTAATAAAAAAGGATTGCAATTTTTCAGTATTGGCACCAAAGCTGATTTAAATTATACTTTTCAGAATTATTTAAAAGCAATTAGTTTAGATGGAATCTTTAGTGTAAAAACCTTTTTGAACACTACTATTGAGTATACTTATGATTGGGATGTTTTTAAAAATTATCTCGGTCGTGATTATCGTAATCTTGGGAAAAGCGAATTGAATATTCAGAGTAATCCTAGCGAATCCTTTTCGCTTATGATTCGATCTACGTTTGGTAAAGATTTAGCCTACAATGAGGAAAATCCTGACGTAGGTCGAGAATTTACTTTTTTTATTATGCCCAGCTTTCAATTGGGAAATAAAATCAATCTATCTCCTTCAATTCGGTACGCTAAATTGGTAGATTTAAATACCCAAGAAGAATATTTCAAAGGGGCTATTTCACGATTTTCTGCACGTTATCAGTTTAATAATTTTTTCAGTATTCGTATCGTTTCTGAGTACAACTCTTTTGCAGATCGCTTTTTTATCCAACCTCTAATGCAATGGAATCCAAACCCCGCCACTGTATTTTATATAGGGGGAAATCAAAATTCTATTTCAGACTACAACGATGAGTTTTACTCACCTTTTAGAGTGGATCAAACTCAAATTTTCTTGAAATTTCAATACTTAATTGGTCTCTAATTATCTTTTCCTAAATCAAATTTCAAAATTAGAGCTTCGGAACTACGATAGTTTGATTCAAATGAGTTAAACGCTTCATTAATGATTTGGTACAATTCCTTTTCTTGTATTTCCCATTGGGCTAAAAGATCTAGAGATCGCGTTTTAGCTCCTTGAGTTACAATTGGGTCTTCAGCGTCTACGAAATCCTTTAAATACATCAATTCTGCATTCAGTTTATTGTTGAAATTTATCACATCCTGAAAGGTTTTCTGATCTGGTTGAATCAAATTAAGCTCCCATTCCTTCAATTGTTTTTGAATAGCAAGTGCTTGATCATAGAGAGTATCAAAAGTTTCATTGTCCTCTAATAATCGGGTGTAATGATCCAGTTGTTCTTGTACAGTTCTCATCTGAGAAACTGCATGATGGATATTTTTTATTGCTCCTTCAATGTTTAGCAATAGCGTTTGTTGTTCTTCAAAGTCTGATTCACTGTATTCTAAATTGGGATTGGGTAAAACTTGAATTGTTACCTCCTTACTCTCAGTACCATAACTTAAACGAGCTTTAAAATTACCCGGTGCTACTCTACTCCCAGAATACGAACCATAAACAAATACATTATCAACACTTGGGAGCATAGATCTTCTAAAATCCCAGTAAACCCGATTGTATCCTTCCTTGTGAGGAAGAGTTTGATCAAGTGAGGGGCCTCCTGGCCAAGATTTAAAGTCAGTATCCTTTTTTGAAGAATAGGTTCTAATAATTTTATCATTTTGCAAAATGGATAATTGTACCTCTAAGGAATCGTGAATTTTAGGCAGATAATAATCTAGATAAACTCCACTCATTGGATTTGTTCCTTGAGATGAATTTTTTGGGGTCTTTCCAGATGTCAATCTATAACTTGGTTTTGGTGTTGCCAAATGTATTTCGTCACCTTTTGGACGCTGCTGCAAAGAGCTCAAATCGTCCAATATCCAAAAAGATCGTCCAGCAGTAGCAGCAATTAGATCGTTGTCTTGAATAAATAAATCATTGATTGGAACAACAGGTAAGTTACTTTGAAACGCTTCCCAAAATAAACCGTCGTTATACGAAACATAAAACCCTGTTTCTGTTCCTGCATATAATAAACCTGAAACTTTTGGATCTGCTCGAACCACTCTCGCAAAATTATGTGCTCCTTCAATTCCTTCGGTAATTAACTCCCAATGAGCTCCAAAGTCCTCAGTTTTATAGATGTAGGGTGTTAAATCCATAAACTTATATCGCATCAATACAGCATAAGCTTTAGAAGGATTATGAGGAGAAACTTCTATGGCATTAAAAATTCCTTCTTTACTGTCTTTAGGGGTCACATTCATCCACGTTTTCCCTCCATCTCGTGTCAGATGAAGTAATCCATCATCACTTCCTGCCCAGAGAACATTTGGATCATGAGGAGAAGTCATCAAGCTCATGAGTGTGTTGTAGTTTTCTCCTCCAGCGGCTTCATTTGTAAAAGGAATTCCACCAGCCACTTGTTGCTCTTTCTTATTTCTTGTTAAATCAGGACTGATCACTTCCCAATCAATTCCTCCATTTTGCGTCTTAAACACAACATTTCCAGCATGATAAATCGTTTTGGGATCAGAAGGTGCACTGATGATGGGTGCGTTCCAATTAAACCGATATTTAAAAGATTCTGGCGCATTTCCTAAAGCTAATTCTGGGTATTCTTTTATCTCTTTAGAAGTCTGTGTAGCTCGATGCCAACGCTCAATAATTCCTTGATAACACCCTCCAAAAACCATTTGAGGATTATTGCGATCAAAAGCTAAAAAAGCACTTTCACATCCTGATACCGAATACCAATCTTTCCAATCGATTCCACTGTCTTGATCTCTACTTTTAATCCCTATAGCAGAATTATCTTGTTGCCCACCGTATACATGGTAGGGTACTTGAGCATCTGCAATAACTCTATAAAACTGAGCTGTAGGTTGATTTTGTTGAGTACTCCAACTTTTTCCACCGTTAGAAGAAACATTGGCTCCCCCATCGTTAGAGTTGATCATGATTTTATTGTTTTCTGGATGAATCCAAAGATGGTGATTGTCTCCGTGAGGTGTGGGTAGGGGTTGGAATGTTTTTCCACGATCAATAGATTTTAAAACTGGAGCATTCAATACATATACTACATTTTCATCTTGTGGATCAGCAAACACTTCCATATAATACCAAGACCTTGCCACAGCGATACGGTTTTTATTGACCTGCTTCCATGAAGTTCCTCCGTCCTCGGAGCGATAAACTCCCGCAGCCTCTCCTTCTGCTTCAATATTAGCAAAGACCAAATTGGAATTCGCTCTTGAAACTGAGATTCCTGCTTTTCCAAAAACAGCTGGTAAACCCTCTTCTAATAAAGTCCAGTTGTCCCCTCCATCTGTAGATTTATAGAGTCCAGACTTTTCCCCTCCTGATTTCATTTGCCAAGGAGAACGTTCATGATCCCACATTGCAGCATATAAAATTCGAGGATTATTTTTATCCATACTCAAAGATGCTGCCCCAGATGTATTTGATACATATAATACTTTTTCCCAAGTCTCTCCTCCGTTTTTAGACCTATAAATTCCTCGATCCTGACTTGGCCCATATTGTGCCCCTTGAACAGCAATGTATATTAGGTTTGGATTCGTAGGGTGAATTTCAACATTTGCAATATGCCTTGAATTATCTAAACCTATATGAGTCCAGGTAGATCCTGCATCTTCAGACTTATATACTCCATCTCCCATTGATGTCATTACTCCTCTAGCTGCATGCTCTCCCATTCCAACAATTACAACATTAGGGTCACTTTCAGAAACTGCTATTGCTCCTACAGTACCTGTTTTAAAAAAACCGTCTGAAATATTTTTCCAGTTCTGACCGAAATCTTGAGTCTTCCATACTCCGCCACCAGTTGTTCCCATATAAAAAGTGGAGGGCTCTTTTAGAACCCCCTCAGAAGCAACACTGCGTCCGCCTCGAAAAGGACCAATATTTCTCCAATCAAGATTGTTGTAGGTTACTAACTTTTCTGCTGTGTCTTTCTGAGATTTTTTTCTTTTTTGGCTTTGTGTAAATGAACTACTTAGTGCGAATACAAGTAATAAAAGTATCGGATTTTTCATGTCGTTCTATTTGTTGCTTTTTTAAGCTATTTTGACCGGTCTAATTTTAAATGAAATAAACGGGGTGCTCCTTTTAACTCACTTTCTGAAGTGATCCAGAACTCTGAATTATTAATTATTTTGACCGCTTCAATTTGTGCAGGTTTTACAGGAATTAAATAACGCTTTAAATCAATGTTATCGTAACCATTTAAAACAAAATTCTCAATGGTATAGAAAAATTGTAATCCATTAAAATCATAACCTGTGAGAACCATCAGATCAAACTCAGAATTGTAATCCGCTGCAGTAATCAATGATTCGGTATCAATTATAGCATCGGGGATAAGACTATATATCCCTTCCGTTTTGGGAAAAGAATAGATCTCTGATTGAAGTGAAAGTCTGTTTTTTGAAAAGATCACCAAATGATCACCTACAGAAGCTAAAGCCTCAGCATCGTAGGCATTTCGTATTTCTTTAGAAAATATTTTTTGAGCTTCATAACGAATTCGGATGGTCCCTTTTGGATCAAAATTTTTATCAACTATATGAATTTTTAAATTTTCTCTGGTAGCGTAATTATTTCCCGTGTCGGCTATGTAATAAAACTCGTCATCCGCGGCTAAATCTTCCCAATCTTTGTTTTTAAATTCATAATATCGGATACTTTTAATAAGCTTTCCTTCTTTGGAAAAAATATACAAAACTGGTTTGTCACCAGAATCATTTATTGTCATCAGATTATCCCCAACCAGCTCTAGACCCGAAGTTTCCTCAAGGAGAGAAGGTAATTTTATAGTTGTGATTGATAACTGAGCATTACAGATCCATATTGAAAATAGGGTTATAAAAAGATACCGCATATTGTTTTTTAATTTAACAAGATAATCAATCTTAATATTATGATTCCTATCTAAATTTCTATTTTTGTTTAGATACTAAAAAATCATTTTGAATAACAATTTATTTCTTTCCATACTAATTGGACTCCTACTCACCTCCTGCCATAAGGAGAAGGTAAAGCAAAGCTTTCTTGCGCTAGGTGACAGCTATACAATTGGTGAATCTGTTTCAGAATATGAGCGTTGGCCAGTGCAGCTTGTAGCTGCTCTAGAAAATAAAAATATTTTTATTGCTCCTCCCAAAATTATTGCAAAAACTGGCTGGACTACAGAGGAATTAAAAACTGGAATCGACCAAGCAATTTTAGATTATCCATATGATTGGGTTTCACTCTTAATTGGTGTCAACAACCAATATCGTGGAAATAGTATTTCAGCTTTTAAAACTGAATTTGAACAGCTTTTAACCCAAGCAATATTGTTTTCAGGAAATAGAAAAGATCGGGTATTTGTTGTTTCTATTCCAGATTGGGGAGTTATGCCTTTTGCAAAAGATAGAGATCAATCTCAGATAGCAATGCAAATTGATAACTTTAATCAAGTGATCTATGAGGTTTGTGCAAGGCAGGAAATCGCTTTTATCGACATAACCCCAATCTCCAGAACAGTTTCTGAGCATCCTGAATTTATTGCTTCAGACGGTTTACACCCTAGCGGTTCTCAATATGCCAACTGGATTAAAGAGATTATTCCATTTTTTATAAAAACATCAAATGATTGATATTGAAGAAGCAAAAAAGCTAGATCGACAAGATCCTCTGGCGAAATTCAGAGAACGCTTTTTAAATAGAGATCACGAAATCTATTTGGATGGAAATTCTCTAGGAAAGCTCCCTTTGGCTGCTATTCCTGTTTTGGAAGAGACTATTTCGAACCAATGGGGAAAACAATTGATAAGAAGTTGGAACAAAAACTGGTTAGAACTTCCAAAACGATTATCTCGAAAATACTGCGAATTACTCAATGCTGATGAAGGAGAACTAGTTTTTGGAGAATCAACTTCGGTAAGGATTTATCAAATTATTTTTGCCTTGTTGGAGTCAAATATATATCCAAAAAAAATACTAACAGATGCATTAAATTTCCCAACAGATCTTTATGTTTTACATGGTTTAGCCAAGCATTTTTCCATTCCAGATGTTCAAGTTATCCATTATGATCAGGAAATTGAAGCAAATCTTGATCGATTAAAAGACGCCATTAGAAAATCCCCTGGAATAGTTTGTTTGAGTTTGGTAACTTATAAAAGTTCCTATCTCTATCCTATTAAAGAACTAAATCATTGGGCTGCTGCACATAAGAGTATAATAATTTGGGACTTAAGCCATGCCGTTGGTGCTTTGGAAATTGATTTTAAAACTACTGAAACTTTGGTTGCCCTCGGCTGCACATACAAATATATGAATGGGGGTCCTGGATCTCCAGCATTTCTCTATGTCCATAAAAAGCTACAGGATAATCTTCAAAATCCTATTCAAGGTTGGTTTGGTCATCAACACCCTTTTGCATTTGAAACAAAGTATAAAGCAGCTAAAGGTTTGGAACGTTTTAATAATGGTACTCCTCCAATACTTTCTATGCAAGCAACAGAAACAGGTATTGACCTCATCCTAGAGGCAGGAATAAAAATGCTGCGTGAAAAGAGCGTATTGCAATCAGAATTCTTGATAAATCTCGTAAAGAATGAATTGAGACCCTTGAATTTTGAATTGCAAAGTCCCGAAGATATTCTTTTCAGAGGTTCCCATCTTACACTGTCGCACAAAGCTGCATGGCAAATTTGCCAAGCATTGATTAAAGGCGATGGAGACAGTCCAAAGATTATTCCCGATTATCGACCTCCCCATTTTATCCGATTGGGGATAGCTCCTCTCTATACTCGATTTGAAGATCTTTGGCGGACTGTTTATCAGCTCAAAAAAATTGTTATTTCAGAGTCCTACCTTAACTATAGTGCACAAAAAGAAAATGTAACTTAGTGATTTTTAAAAGCAAAAAAAAAGCCTTCGGGAATTATTCCCAAAGGCATAACCATAAACCAATTCATCAATGAAGAATTGATAAAGCAAATTTAGTAAAAGTTAAACATACTTTTTAATAAAAAACAAACTTTTTAAATTAGTTCGATTATAAAACCTTGAAATAGGGCTATTTAAAATCCAATATTTTCTATTGTGTTATTTCATAATCGTGTTCCCAGTTGGGATTTTCCAATTTATTAATTACATACTTAATCGTAATTTCCTCTCCTTTTTGAATATCAGAAAGGGCTTTAATACGGATATGCTTTATTTCTCCTAAAACAGGATCTTCTTCAAAAAAAACGGCTTTACAATTTGGAATTTCATGATGATTTATAAAAGCTCCTAAAGGAAGACGAATGTATTGATCTTGAAAGCGAGGATCAAAAATATGTGTCATCCCTAAGTCAGTACCTTCCTTTAAAGGCTTGATAGCGAATACCCCTAAACCTTCTATTTTACTCTCCCGTATGGTCAGAAAATCAGGAAGTGGCCTCCAATTACTGTTCTTTATCATGAATCAATCGTCGTTAAGATTTATAAAAATAATGATTTCCTTACTATTTTACTAAAAATGTATGTTCGAGATATTTTTTAGGACCTATCACTGCATTTAAAATTCTAAACGGTAAAGAAACAGCCTCTTTTTTAACTACTGTTTTAATTTGCAAACGAGCTGTTGTTTTGGGGGCTAATGTAAATACTGTTGACCGCTGATGAAAACTATATGCTCCAAGATATTCCAACTGAACTGGAACACTACTTTCATTCACCACATCCAATTGAAGAATCGTTTTGTCCTTTTGGTAATGCATTTTGCCAAATCGAATATTTTCGGATACTAATTGTTTTATTTGATCCTCTTTTCCAATCAATAAATCATCATACCATACCACCGTATTCCCTGAGAACAATGCTTTTTTTATTTCAGCTGGAGATTTATCCTTTACCCTCACAAAGGTCATCGGACGATGTCCACCTTCATGAATATCGTGAGCCCAATCTGTCAATCCATGAATGTCAGAAGTACCCAATATTGTAAGGCTGTTATCTAGAGCAATTTGAAGTGCTTCTTCAGAAAAAGTTGTTTCATTTACTACTTCGATACCGTGTAAAAGTTTATTGGCAATCAGATATTTGTGAAATGGCTCTAAGCGCGCAATTCCGTCAATACGCTGTGCATCCCAATTGGGATGATTCCAAAAAACAAAAGCATTCTGCTTATTTGCTTCTTGAATTCCTGAGAGAGAATCCGCGTGCAAAAGTTTGTTTGCGTCTTTTATAAAAACCGCATTAATATGTCCTGGGGGCATTTCACGAGTAATCTCGGAACCATTGATTACTTGAAGTTGTTCACCATCTTTTATCATTTCAGAAGCGATTTCAAATGATCTGTTCCTATCTGGATGAGGAATGTCTTCAGAATGAGGCTGGTATTCCAAATGTTCGGTCATGGCAATTAAATCCAGACCTTCTCGTCTCGCCTCTTCTACCCTAATACTGGGCCAAACAGCACCATCCGAAAAAACAGTATGGATATGTAAATCCATACTAATCCATTCTGCTCCTGATTCAGCATTAAAAAATGTACTTTGACCGTTTGAAAAAAAGACTCCAAAAGCGAATATCAAAGTGAAAAATAAAAGTTTGTAATTTGTTTGCATTATGATGTGTTTTATTTAAACTAAAATTAAAACTAGTTGATAAATTCTAAATCTTATAAAAAAGTATGGTATTCCATAACCTCGTTTTAAGGTACTGATCGGTTCCTTTAAATAAAGTGTTTTTTTGAAAACCAGTGTTTAAAGTCGTTTTACTATTGAGTTTCACTTTAAATCCAAAAAAGGTCCAATTCTGATTGAACTTAAAGGGTATGCCCTTTGGGTTCATTAGTGTAAAAATTTCATCGTAAAAGATAAAATTTACTGGAATTTTTGCCTCTGCATTAGAAAGGGGTCGCTCATATGTAAAACGAAAACGAATCCTACTTGAAAAATCAAAACTTCTTTGAGAACGATCTTGTTGTAATGGGAGCGCTTCTTGAAAACGATGTTCTAGACGAATCCAAGTAGAAAAGGCCCCTTTTTTTAAAGGCAAGGTGTATAGTACTTGTTCCCAAAGATTGTGCTCATTTCGGATTCTAGGATCAGCGGTTATTTCTGAATTAAAGTTCCTCAAATAACTGTATCCGGCGGTCCATTTGATCTTATTGGTATCCGTATACGTCAATTGAGGCCTAAATATTTGTTGATTCCAAACCTTAAAATAATCTACTGTTCTAAAGTGAAATTCTGAACGTAAACTCAATTTATCAGTGAGAGGGTAATCTACAAAAAAGGCATTCCAAAAACTTTCCTCTTTGGTATATTCCTGTGCCCAAATCAATTGAGAAAAAAACAGAGGTAAGATTACGTAAAATAAAATCTTCTTCATTTTTATTTAAATTTTCTCATTAACCCTTCTTGTGCAACGGAGGCAACCATCTTTCCTGATCGATCAAAAACACTCCCTCTTGCATAGCCTCTTGCATTAGAGGCGCTCGGACTTTCTATCGCGTACAATAACCAATCATCTATTTCAAAGTCTCGATGAAACCATAGGGCATGATCTAAACTCGCATAATAGATTTTTTGATGTTCAATTTCTTTTCTATGAGGTAAGGTAGCCGAAAGTAGTAAACTGTAATCAGAAGCAAAAGCAAGTAATTGATGTTGCAAGGCGATATCTGCCTTAATTTTTTCTTTAGTCCTAAACCAAATATGAGAAAAAGGGGGCTTATTTTCTGTTTCTAAATAAATCGCTTTCCCTACAGGTCGAAATTCAAAAACTTGCGGATGCGCCATCATCAACCGATTAAATCGTTCGGGATCTTTTTCTTCAAGTTGTTTTGCTTGTTGAATATCGGTAAGTAAAATTTCAGGAGTCAATACATTGGGCATAGTAATTTGGTGATCCGCACCTTCTTCATCTAGATGAAAGGAGGCGGACATATTGAAAATAGCTTTTCCTTCTTGATAAGCAACAACTCTCCTTGTGGTAAAACTTCTTCCATCTCGAATTGCATCTACATGAAAATCAATAGGAATATTGATATCTCCCCCCAAAATAAAATACCCATGCATTGAATGTGCTTTCCTATCTTTTGGGACTGTTTGATAAGCAGCATGAAGTGATTGCCCAAGTACTTGTCCTCCGAAAACCCGTCCCCAAGCAGTCTTATAATTTTGACCTATAAAATGATGTGTGTCTTTTTGTTCTAGTTGAAGTAACCCAATAAGGGAATTTAAATCAATCATTAAATTTATTTATTGTACTTAATTAAAAAAATTATTGAATTCTCAAGCTCCAGATTTCATGCATAGGATCCCCTTTACTACTAAACCCTTGATGGTGCCAATCCGAACCTTTCAAACTATATTCAAAAGGTAATACCGCTCCAACTCTAGAATTATCTCTTGAAAAATACTCAATATGCTCTGTGTACTTTCCATTTTCTGTTGTGTAATATCCTCCTCCAGAGCCAAAAAAATCAAGTGTTTCTGTATTAAAGGCAATCCATTGAAAATAGCCATCCAACAAAAACTTCATTGTCTTTCTAGGTCGCGAAATGTCTCTTCTCTGCTGTCCTTGGTCCGTCATCCTCCCTGCCATCAACCACTTCCCGTTTAAATCCATGGTTTTTTTGGAAGTCTTTGTCCAATCCTTAGACCTATTCATTACTAATTGTTTTATTCCGTCCTTTTCAAAATTCGAATTAAATTCAAAATTCACAATAAACGCCTCCCCTTCTTTACTGTAAAAACCCCCACGAGTCAAAATAAATTCGGGAGGATCACTTACAAATTGTGTTTCAACAAGGTAGGACTGATCCATCAAAATTCGATGAGTTACACGCTTACCGTTTTGATTTGTTTGAAAAGTATAAACTTGTGCCTGAATAAATATAATGTTTAAAAAAAAGAGGCTAAATAATTGAAATCTCATCCGTTCTAATTTCTATAATTTAATGCGGGTTTCCGGTCACCTAACATAGGTGTATATTTAAAATCTGCTCCTCTTTTTTGAATAAAGTTTTCCTGAGCAGCTTTGATAACTTTAGGGCTGTCTATTAATTGCATTCCCGTAAGAGCAATTGTTTTTGCAGCAACGATCATTCCTTTCTCACCTATACTTGTCCCACCTGCAGCTACTGCTTGCCAACTATGAGCAGGTGTGCCAGGAACCCAAGTAGCAGCTCTAAGTCCAGCTGTAGGCACTGCAAAGCTGACGTCACCTACGTCTGTTGATCCTCCTGATTTGGCATTCTCACTGTAGGGCATCACACCCTCAACATAAGTTGTATCTAAGGTTTGACCCAAAGACTCTGAAATCTTTTCTGCAAATGCTCTTTCCTCCTCTGTGTATGAATACCCCCCGATAGTCTGAAGATTTTTATGGACCATGGGTTGAAGGATATCATTAAATAGTAATTCGTGAGTCCCACCAATCATCTCGTATTCCATTGTTGTTCCAGTTCCTAACGCAGCCCCTTTTGCAGCGTTAACAATTCTATCAAAAACACGAGTTACTTCATCTCTTGTTTTGTGACGCGCATAATAATAAACCTCAGCAAAGTTAGGGACAACATTTGGGGCCTCACCTCCACGGGTAATGACATAATGAATTCGTGTACTTTCGGTAACGTGTTCCCGCATCATATTTACCATATTATTCATGGCCTCCACTGCATCTAGTGAAGAACGCCCTTTTTCTGGTGCTGCTGCAGCATGTGCAGAGACTCCGTAAAAACGAAATTTTGCCGATTTATTGGCCAACGCTGGACGAACACTAGCTGAATTATTATTATCTGCATGCCAATGTAAGGCAATATCTACATCATCAAACAATCCTTCACGAGTCATATATACTTTCCCGGATCCTCCTTCTTCAGCTGGACAACCATAAAAACGAATTGTTCCGGACTTCCCCTCCTTTTCCATATATTCTTTGATGGCAATTGCTGCTGCTGCTGATGCAGTGCCAAAAAGATGGTGACCACAAGCATGTCCTGCCTTACCATTATTTGAAGCTTTATAAGGAACCGCTTGTTGTGAAAGTCCAGGCAAAGCATCAAATTCTCCCAATATTGCTATCACAGGACTTCCAGAGCCAAAACTAGCTACAAAGGCTGTTGGGATTTCAGCTACCCCAGCTTCTATTTTAAATCCCTGATCATTTAAAGTTTTTTGCAAGAGGGCACTACTTTGGGCTTCTTGGTATCCCATTTCTGCGTAAGACCAAATTTGTTGGGCTATTTCAGCATATGTTTTCTGACTATCATCTATACTTTTGAGTATTGCTTTATACTTAGATTGGCTAAAACTCACAGTACAAGTGAATATTAAAATTAGGTAGATGTTAGATCTCATAATATTTTTTTTTATTACTCTCAAAAGTATTAATTTAGTATTGGCTATCCTAAGAAATTAAGAAAGTCCCTGTTAATATTTACCATAATAAAATCCAAATTCTACCTATGAATAAGTTTTCTTTATTTACCCTTATCCTTTGTTTCGGAATTTCCCTAAATGCTCAAAAAGTAGCATTTCAAGAATTCAACTTAGACAACGGATTACATGTGATTTTGCACCAAGACAACACCGTCCCTATTGTAGTGACATCTGTGTTGTACCATGTCGGCTCAAAAAATGAAAATAGTGAACGCACAGGTTTTGCCCATTTTTTTGAACATTTACTTTTTGAAGGCACTAAAAATATTGGCCGAGGAGAATGGTTTAAACTTGTATCTGCCAACGGAGGAAAAAACAATGCTTACACTAACAGCGATTATACATACTACTATGAGGTCTTCCCTTCTAATAACTTGGAATTGAGTTTATGGATGGAATCTGAAAGAATGCTTCACCCTATTATTAATGAAATTGGAGTTGAAACTCAAAATGAAGTTGTCAAAGAAGAAAGAAGATTGCGTTACGACAATAGTCCTTATGGAAGATGGAATGAAGAAGTAAGAAAAAGAATTTTTAATAACTACCCCTATAAAAGAAGTACTATTGGTAAAATGGAACATCTTGATGCTGCCACATTAGATGAATTTATTGCCTTTAATAAAAAGTTTTATGTTCCCAATAATGCGGTCCTTGTTGTTGCGGGTGATTTTGAGATAGAACCCACAAAAAAATTAGTTGAAACATATTTTAAGGATATTCCAAAAGGAGAAAAAATTGAACAAATTGCAGTGCATGAAGAACCTATTCTTGAAGCAATATCAGGAGAAACATTTTGAATCGTGGAAAGCAAAAGAAACTCCTAAAATTTCTTATCCTGAACCCACAAATGCCTCACAAACAGAGATTGCTTTTGTTGAAATGCCCAACGCAGTTCAATCAGAAATAACTTTTCTTAATACCATTTCTTTAAATAAAAGAAGTCCAGATTATTTTGCAGCTATTTTAGCTAATCAAATTTTAGGGGGAGGCGCAGAAGCACGTCTATTTCTTAACTTGAGAGAAGATAAAGGTTTTACATACGGAGCCTATTCTGGATTAAGCGATTCACATAAAACAAAAGGACGTTTTAGAGCCTCTACGAGTGTACGAAATGCAGTAACCGATAGTGCAGTAGTTGAAATTCTATATGAAATAGATAAAATTCGAAATGATCTTGTCACGGATGAGGAACTGGATCTAGTAAAAGCAAAATACGCAGGGAATTTTGTGATTTCACTTGAAGATCCCGAGACAGTTGCCAATTTTGCACTAGATATAAAGACTCAAAATCTACCCGCTGATTTCTACAAAAATTATCTGAAGAATATAAATGCCGTAAGTAAAGAAGAAGTAATGGCAGCTGCTAAAAAATACTTTTTAAATGATCGCGCGAGGATTGTTGTAACTGGAAAAGGGAGTGCTATCTTGGAAGGCTTAGAACAGCTCTCTTTTAATAATCAGCCAATAAAATTAAACTATTATAACAAATGGGGTGAGGAAATCGATCGTCCTGATTATTCTAAATCCATGCCTGAAGGAACAACTGCAGCTTTCGTAATAGATAACTATTTAAAGGCTATTGGAGGATCTGAAAAATTAAAAGAGATTGAGACTCTAAAAGAAAGTTCCCAAGCTGCCATGTCTGGAATGACTATAGAAATTGTTAATTATAAAACCACAGAAAAGCAATCTCTAACGGAAATGAAAATGATGGGAAATATAGTTCAGAAACAAGTCGCAAATAAAACCTATGCCTATATGGAAATGCAAGGCCAAAAAATTGACCTGGAAGGTAAAGAATTGGAGCAATTTATAAATGAAACTGTTATTTTTCCTGAATTAGATTTAAATTTTGAAAAGGTTCAATTAATCGGTATTTCTGAGGTTGATGGTCAAAAAGCATATGAAATAAAGATTTCTGAAAATCAAACCAATTTTTATGATACTGAAACCTTCCTCAAGGTACAAATCATTCAAACTATTGAAATCATGGGTAATGCTCAAACAAGTACGACTAAGTTTGGAGACTATAAAGATGTTTCTGGAATTCTTTTTCCTTACAAAAAAAGCATAACCAGTGGTCCTCAAGAGTTAGATTTTACAACCTCTGAAATTGATTTGAACAGCGAATTAGATCCTAAAATCTTTAACTAGTTTACATTTTTTACAGACTTAAGCGCCTCTTTTGGGGCGTTTTTTGTCTGTGATCAGGTAAACTCCAAAAAGAATTAAAGCACACCCAAACCACTGAAGAAATACAAATTTCTCCCCATCCAAAATACCCCAAGAAATAGCAACTATTGGAAGAATATAAGTGATCGAAATGGAAAAGACAGGAGAAGAAATTGACACCAATTCATTAAACATTACTTTGGCAAGGGCAGTTCCAAACAATGATAAAATAAATATATAACCCAAAGACGAACTTACCTCATTTGAATAAAGTGCCTCATTCCAAGGAAAATCAACGGAAAGTAAAATGACTAATGCAGGTATTGTGATGGCAATAAAATTTCCTAAAGCTATACTGAGTGCAGGTACTCCCTGGAGTTTATATTTAATAACATTGACATTAATTGAATAGCATAGTGCAGCAGCAACAACTAAAAATGCATACCAACTATTAGTGCCAGAACGAATAGTGAACTCATTACCTACCAAAATTAATGTTCCGCCGAAACCAATTAAGACCCCTAAAATTTTAAGCCACTTGAATGTTGATTTAAAAAATAACACCCCCAGAATTAGTGTAAAAAGTGGAGTCATCCCATTTAAAACTGCAGCTACTGAACTGTCAATTACGGTTTCAGCAAAAGCAAACAAATAGCTCGGAAAAAAAGTTCCAAAATAACCCGTAAAAATGATCCATTTCCACGACTCTTTAGGAATGTTTTTTAGTTGTTTCCATCCTAAAATAGACAGAATAAAGGTCGTCATTAAAATTCGAGTTGATCCCAATTGAAGGGGTGTTAGACCTAAAAGTCCTTTTTTAATGAGGATATAGGAACTGCCCCAGATCAGAGAAAGCACTAGAAGGTACAACCACTTTTTTATCGAAACTTGCATGCCCGCAAAATTGCACTTTTTTAGAATGCTACAGCCCCCTATTCTTCTTTTATTTTGAGAATGCTAGGAAAGAAGGACTACTTCCATTCCAAAGTTTCAATCAAATGGAAGATATCTTTTTCAAGGTATTTTACGGCAGGCAAGATAGAGTCGTAATTGGGTCTTGCATAAAAATAAATCGATCCCACTAAAAAATGCTTAGTACTATCTGTCAAAAAAAACTGATATTGTGATGCTGCATTACCAACTACAGAGAAAAGGGTCCCGTATACTTTTTTAACAGGGTTAATGAATACTTTTTCAGGAATTGATTCTGCTTTAGAAATGTGTTTGTAAGGAAGCTTGTAGGCATCATTTAGAAGAGAATCAAGATTGTTTTCTATTGCGATATAGTTAAGATAAAGAGTTGCTTTCATCTCGGGATAAATGAGTTGAGAATTCCCAGATTTAGAAATTTTTACCTCTGAAAAAGTGTTATACTCAAATGAAAACTGTTCGTTTTTTTCAAAATTTTCATAGTTAGAATTGGGATACTCCAGCCTCAAATAACCCCAAGGTTTAGGCTGAACATCATCAGTACAGCTTAAGAAAAATAAAATACTTGAAAAGAACACTGCTCTCATAGATTCTATTCGGTTGGAAGTTCCACTTTAACTTGTTTAATTCTCATCTGATCGAGCTCTTCAACCGTAAATACGTAGCCTTCAAATTTAATTTTTTGTCCTTTTCGGGGGAATTTTTTTGCAAGCTCTAAAAGCAATCCTGCAAGAGTTTCTGAATCTCCCTTTACGTTTTCAAAAATCTCGATTTCCTCTAAGTGAATTGCTTTAAAAAAATCTTTTAGACTGATCTTTGCCTCAAAAACATAGGTAAAGTCATCAATTCTTGAATAGCTTAAATCGTGATCGTCGAATTCATCACTAATGTCTCCTACTATTTCTTCCATGATATCTTCAAGAGTTATCAAGCCTGAGGTCCCCCCATACTCATCTACTACAATAGCTAAATGAATTTTTTTCTGCTGAAACTCTTTAAGTAAGTCATCCAGTTTTTTGTTTTCAGGAACATAAATAGGAGGTTTCAAAACCCCTTGCCAAGCAAAATTTGGATTGTTGAGATTCGGCAATAGATCTTTAGTGTAGAGTATTCCTTTTATATTATCTTTTTTCTCATGAAAAACAGGAATTCTTGAAAAACCTTGCTCCAAAATAATGGGAATAATTTCATCAAGAGTTAATTCATCAGAAAGCGCAAACATGTCCATTCTAGGACACATTACCTCCCGTGTATCTGTATTCCCAAAATTAACTATTCCTTCTAATATACGTTGTTCATCAGAAGTTGTTTCGTCATCTCCCGTGAGTTCAAGAGCTTGAGACAGTTTATCTACTGAAAATTGATTTTTTTGATCCCCCAATCGTTTTTCTAAAAAACTTGTTGTTTGGCTCATCGGGTAAGTGATCCAAAAAAGTATATAACGATCTAAAAAAGAAATTAAAAGTGCCATACGCTTAGAAAAATGTAAGGCATTTCTATTTGCATAAACTTTAGGAAGTATTTCGCCAAAAATTAAAATAATGGATGTAATAATCCCAATTTCAATAATGAGTACCACTATTGGATTTTCAATTCCTGATAGAAAAGAATGGCTCAATACAGAAAACACAAGAACGATAGCAATATTGATAAAATTATTTGCTACCAATATTGTAGCTAAAAGTCGCTTGGGTCTTTTAAGCAATGCTATTACACGTTGAAGTCTAGGATCAGTATTGTTTTCATCAAGCTCTTCAACTGCTTTTAGTTGAAGTGAAAAAAACGCAACTTCAGCTCCAGAGATTAGTGCCGAGCCCACTAGTAATAAAATAACTACGATCCATTGAATCCAAATTAGATTCGAAACTAATAGGGACATCATCAAAAATGGCAAAGGGTCTGGATCCAAAAAATTTTAAGCTTTAAAATGGTAAATCATCTTCTTGAACTGGAGGTGTATCTGCCGTATTTGAAGAAGATGCATCAGGACTTTCCCCCGAAGCACTTTCTTTCTTAGTGGATAGAAAGGTAAATTCATTCACATTGATCTCTGTAGAATAGCGATCATTTCCATCTTCACCTGTCCATTTTCGGGTTTTAATTCGCCCTTCTATGTAGATTTTATCTCCCTTACTCAGGTATTTTTCACAAATTTCTGCTGCTTTATTTCGAACAACAATATTATGCCATTCAGTATTACTTACTTTTTCTCCTGTACTTTTATTTACATAAGATTCGTTTGTTGCAAGTGGAAATCGGCCTAAAGAACCTCCCCCGTCGAAATAATGCATTTTAACATCGTCGCCAAGGTGTCCGATTAACATGACTTTATTTAATGTTCCGCTCATAGTTGAAAAGATTTTGAGTTAGATGTAATGGTAAATTTAAACAATCAAAGATCAATGGAAAAGAATTTTCTTATGAAATTTTGAATTACAACAGGTACAGCAAGCCCCATAAGTGCATCTTGATTATATCCATCAGAAAAAGATTTTTCAATATTAATTTCCCAAAAATTAATCAAAAGACTTTGATGACTCAACTTATGTATTATAGGTTTTTGGTTCCATAATTTGATCTGAGGTGATAATAATTTTAGTTTTTGGGGAAAATTAACTTGTGAGGTTAGTTCATCTACTGAGTTAATCGTTTTTGAGGATTCGACTAGAGGAAACTCATATAAATTTTGCCAAATACCTTTCTGAGTTCTTTTTTGCATCATAAATTGATGCTTTGGATCCGAAACAACCAAATAATTAAAATAGCGTTTCTTAATTTTGATTTTACTGGTTTTTACCGGCAACAGATTGATTTTATCTTGGTTAAATGCAATACAGTTTTTTGCAAATGGACAAGAAGGACATTTTGGCTTCTTTGGAGTACAATGCAAAGATCCAAACTCCATTAAAGCTTGATTAAAAGTCCCTGGATGATTTTGCCCCATCAGCTCCATCGCTTTATTTTTAAACTCTTTATGTGCACTACTAGAATTAATTGGAGTTAAAATGCCAAAATATCGAGATAAAAACCGAAAAACATTCCCATCAACGACGGCTTGAGGAATATCAAAACAAATGGAAGCTATAGCACTAGCGGTGTAATCACCTACACCTTTAAGTTCTAATAAAGATTCAAATGTTTTAGGAAAAACACCATCAAGTTCGTTGTGTATATACTGCGCAGTAAAATGAAGATTTCTAGCTCTGGAGTAATATCCTAATCCTTGCCATAATTTTAATACTTCATCTTCCTTCGCCATTGCTAAGGCCTCAATAGTTGGAAATGCAGTCAAAAAACGTTCAAAATAAGGGAGGCCTTGATCTGTTCGAGTTTGTTGGAGAATCACTTCAGATAGCCATATATTATAGGGCTCTCGGTTATCTCTCCACAAAAAAGAACGTTTGTTTTCAGCATACCATAAAAGTAACTTACGAGTCCAATTCAAAATAAGAGTAGTATAAACATGTGGTTAAAAATAGAGAAAGAAAGAGAATATAAAAACTTTGTACAGAGCATATTATAATTAAAATTTATATATTTGCGAGCCTTAAATTTTGAGTAATATAACAACAAAAAAATATGACAAAAGCAGATATTGTATCAAACATTAGTGACCAGCTTGGATTAGATCGGGCTGATGTTCAGGCAACTGTTGAAAAATTTATGAAAGAAGTGAAAGTTTCTCTTGAGAAAGGAGAAAATGTATACTTAAGAGGTTTTGGGAGCTTTATTATTAAAACTCGTGCTGAAAAAACAGGTAGAAATATTTCAAAAAATGTTGCCATCAAAATTCCAGCCCACAACATCCCTTCTTTCAAACCTGCAAAGATTTTTGTACAGGGAGTGAAATCTAAAGTTCCCGTATCAAAATAAATTTATAACCCTTTAATACCAATCTCTATATGCCTAGTGGTAAAAAACGTAAAAGACACAAGGTGGCGACGCACAAGCGAAAGAAACGAAGAAGAGCGAATCGTCACAAGAAAAAATAGTGTAGGTTAATGCACTTAAAATATTTACCAAAAGTTCATTGAAAAGGCAGTACCCAAAAAATTTGGATCCTGCCTCAGGAAAATCCTGAAAATATTGTTTAATCCGTTACTATGAGATATCTCATAGTTGCACAAAATAATTCAGAGTGAATAAAGAATTAATAATACGTTCGCATTCCTCTGCTGTTGATTTTGCACTGCTCAAGGATGGAAAATTAATTGAGCTAAATAAAGAAGTAGAAGACAATAACTTTTCTGTAGGCGACATTTTTGTCGGTAAAGTCAGAAAAGCAATGCCTGGGTTAAATGCTGCATTTGTAGATGTAGGACATGAAAAAGATGGTTTTTTACACTATCATGACCTCGGCCCAAAATTCCCTTCGCTAGTTAAGTATATTAAACAGATAAGCACAGGTAAAAACAAAGATTATCTTTTAAAACAATTTCGATACGAAAATGACATTGAAAAAGACGGGAATGTAGGTGACGCTATTTCACCTAAACAAACTGTTTTAGTTCAAGTTGTAAAAGAACCAATTTCTACCAAAGGCCCTAGGCTAAGCTCAGAAATTTCTCTAGCTGGTCGCTTTATGGTACTAATGCCTTTTTCTGATCGTGTCTCAATTTCACAAAAAATTGAAGATCGGGCAGAAAAAAATCGTCTTAAAAAACTGGTTCAAAGTATTCGACCCAAAGGTTTTGGTCTAATTATCCGTACAGTTGCGGAAGGACAAAAAGTAGCTGCATTAGATGCGGATATTCAGCAATTGCTTACTCGATGGAAAAATTTATCGAGCAAACTAAAGCAAATTGACAAATACCCAACAAAAGTGTTAAGCGAAATAAATCGTTCCTCCAGTATCTTACGTGATATTTTTGACGATCATTTCACCGGTATTCATGTAGATGATGCTGCTATGGAAAGTGAAATCAAGGATTATATTGAAACCATTGCTCCTGATAAAACAGGGATCGTAAAATTATATGAACATCACCTTCCAATTTTTGAGAAATTTGGAATCGAAAGGCAAATAAAATCTGCATTTGGAACAACTGTTTCCATGCAAAAAGGAGCCTATTTGGTCATAGAACATACAGAAGCGCTACACGTTATTGATGTCAATAGTGGAAACCGTTCCAATCGTTCTAAAAGCCAAGAAGATACCGCAATGGAGGTGAATATGATTGCTGCAACAGAAATTGCAAGACAGTTACGATTGCGCGACATGGGTGGAATTATAGTAGTAGATTTCATTGATTTAAATTCTAACTCAAACCGAAAAAAACTATTTGAACACCTTTGTGAAGAAATGAGTACCGACAGAACTAAACACAAGATTCTGCCACCTAGTAGATTTGGTCTCATTCAGATAACACGTCAGCGTGTTAGACCTGAAATGAATATCAAAACAAAAGAGCCCAATCCCAATGTCAATGGGGAAGTGGAAGCTCCAATAGTATTAATTGACAAAATCAACACAGAGCTTAGTAAGATTACTAAGAACAAGCGTAATCAAAAGGAAAAACTATTTTTACATGTTCATCCTTTTGTAGCCGCTTACCTTTTAAACGGGACTCCATCCCAACGTTTAAAATGGTATTTTGAATATAAAAAGTGGATTCGAATTGTTCCACGCCATGCTTATCAATATTTGGAGTTTCGATTTTTAAATAAAGAAAGAAGAAGACTCCACCCTTAATACGAAAACCACCCTTTTTATAAAAGGGTGGTTTTTTTTTGATCCATTTGTTTCAAAAATTATCCTTAAGTTTTTTATATTCCATTATGCAAAAAAAACAAACGTTCACTGTAGCTGAAGCCCAGCAAAAATTAGAACACTACTGCAGTTATCAAGAACGGTGTCACAAAGAAGTAGAAACAAAATTAAAGTCACTGGGAATGATTCCTTCTACAATTGATTTCATTATGTCGTATTTAATTAATGAAAATTATCTAAATGAGTCACGATTTGCCCAAAGTTTTGCAAGAGGAAAGTTTCGAATCAAAAAATGGGGTAAAGTGCGTATCAAAAAAGAATTGAAAGCCCGTCAAATTTCCGAATACAACATTAAATTAGGAATGAAAGAAATAACAGATTCTGAATACAAAACAACTTTCTGGACATTATTTGAAAAACGAAAAGATGCAGTAAAAGGACAAGAGATTCACTTACAAAAAAAGAAAATTTTAAGTTATATGGTTTATCGAGGCTGGGAAACACAATTGATCTATGAGGCTTTAAATGACCTCTAAATCAAAACTGATAACTGATTGATAAAAGCCCATTTCTTCCGGGCATAGGAACCAAATTTGTCTCACTATAAATGGAGTTCAAAATATTGTTAACCGTTCCCCTAATTAAAAATGCATTCATTTGCCAATTTACCGATCCGTCCACTACCGTGTATGATTTTACTCCATCTCTTTGGGCATGTTTAATTCCCAAAAAAGCCCCTATTTTTTCCGAAATTTGGGACGTATAATTGAAGGTAAAATGATGCTTTAATGAGTTGATACTATAACGTGAAAAATTAACTTTTGCTTCTTCCAAATCATCAACTAAATAGGTGTACCCCATTCGCACATTTTGTTTTCGCACTCCCAAATTAAAGGAATAACGCATCTCTGTTTCAAACCCTGATGTCCAAACCGTTTGAATGTTTGTAGCCTCCCAAAAAGACGCTTCTGTAGCCTTGGTATAGTCAATCAAATTTTCTGCTGTACGGTCAAAATAGGCAGCATAAAAACTGAAAGTATCTCCTGTATATCGAATACCTATTTCCTTTGAAAAAGCCTCTTCTGGCTTAAGGTCTTCATTTCCTCTTGTAGTTCGGTCTTCATAATAGAGGTCTGTATAGGTCGGTATTCGATAAGTATAACCGAGGTTTCCATACAAACGCCAATTGGGGTTTAGAGTAAGTCCTAAGTCCACTCCTGGATAAGTATAGGAACCAAAGTCCGAATAAATGTTGATCGCAATTCCAGGGGTAATATCAAGCAGTTGATTCCAAAAGCTAAAACGTTGTTCAAAAAATAAGGTTGCTAATTGTCTAGAGTGGTAACCTAAGTTATTACTAGCAATAGATACCCTAGAAAAATCAATTCCCATCCCTGTAATTCCCAAATTACTTGAGAAACTAGCGTCCATAGAGGCTCCAACCTTATGCGTTATGTGCCAGTTTTCATAAATTTCAGGACGATCTCTGATATAGAGATAATGATCTTGTCCTCTTCGCCAATAGATTCTGGGCTTGAGCACCCAATTCCCTTTTTGAATTTTTGTTTGTAAAGCTAGCAGACTGGCTTCCGTTTCTTCGTATTGATCCTTTGCATCAGGAGAAGCATAAAATCCATTTGCACCAAATTTTCTCCCAGAGTAATTTGTTAGAAATTCTAAAGGCACTTTTTTATCTTCAAATAAACCTACTTTCATAAAAAAAGTGTGATTTTCAAAATCGGTATTATAACGGTAACCATCAGAGGAATTTCTTGAGTAATGAGCAAAATAATTATTTTTATCTGACCCATTTTGATAAGATATTTCACCTTGAAGTTGGGCAAAAGATCCTGAGCGAATTGCTATTTTACCTCCCTTATCAGTGCCTTTTTTGGTCACAATGTTGATTGCTCCAGTAAATGCATTTTGACCGAAAATACGAGCTGCAGGCCCTTTTAAAACCTCTATCCGCTCAATCATTTCAAGTGGTGGAAGGAAGTTTAGTGTATGATGTCCTGTCTGGGCATCATCCAGTTTTATTCCATCAATTAATAATAGAGTTTGATCGAAGCTCCCTCCTCGGATATAAAGATCTGCTTGCATTCCGGTTACTCCACGCTGACGGATATCAATCCCTGAAACAAACTGTAATGCTTCAACTGCTGTAATAACACCACTAGATTTCAATTGTTCCGAGCTAATGATTTGTATTGTTCTAGAGGATTCTTTTAGAGGAATTTCTATTCTTGAAGATGAAATTACAACTTCTGAAAGTTGCTGTGTTTTTGGGAGACTATCTACAGAAGACTGAGAATACAGAAAAGTTCCGAATACGAAGAAAAGTGAACTAAACAGTGATTTTATCATAAACCTAAACTTAGGAAATCGTGTAGTAAAAAATGTTTGGGGTAATCTTGAAGTAGGATGACTAAATGGAGGCTAATCTGTAAGAAGGATGACTTTGTTGTCACTTAATTCAATAGCTCCGGATTGTATATCTAAAAAAGTGAATTCCCCTTCTTGAATAAATTTAGAACGGTTGTTTTCATTAATGATGACTTTCCCTTGAATTTTAACACGACCCTCTACTAGGGTTGAAACAATAGGTGCGTGATTATTCAAGATCTGGAAAGAACCTGATGCACCTGGCACGGTTAAACTAACTACTTCGCCACTAAAAAGTTGAGCTTCGGGTGAAACGATTTCAAGTTGCATAATTTATACTTCAGCTAACATTTTTTCACCTGCCTCGATTGCCTCTTCAATAGTTCCCTTAAGGTTAAAGGCAGCTTCAGGAAGATGATCTAATTCCCCATCCATGATCATGTTAAATCCTTTGATGGTTTCTTTGATATCTACCAATACACCAGGGATTCCCGTAAATTGTTCAGCAACATGGAATGGTTGCGACAAGAAACGCTGTACTCGTCTTGCTCTAGACACAGCTAATTTATCTTCTTCCGATAATTCATCCATTCCAAGGATTGCAATGATATCTTGTAATTCTTTGTAACGCTGTAAAAGTTCTTTTACACGCTGAGCACAATTGTAATGCTCATCTCCTAGGATGTCAGCTGTCAAAATTCGCGATGTAGAATCCAATGGATCTACTGCGGGATAAATTCCAAGCTCAGCAATCTTTCTAGACAAAACTGTTGTCGCGTCTAAGTGTGCAAAGGTTGTTGCAGGTGCGGGGTCAGTAAGGTCATCCGCGGGGACATAAACTGCCTGAACAGAAGTAATTGATCCTTTTTTAGTTGAAGTAATTCGTTCTTGCATAGCACCCATTTCTGTAGCCAATGTAGGTTGGTACCCTACTGCTGAGGGCATTCTTCCTAAAAGTGCTGATACCTCTGAACCAGCTTGAGTAAAACGGAAAATATTGTCAACAAAGAATAGTACATCTTTTCCTTGACCATCACCTGCTCCATCTCGAAAGTATTCTGCAATAGTTAATCCAGACAATGCCACTCGTGCTCGTGCTCCTGGAGGCTCATTCATTTGTCCAAATACAAAGGTTGCCTTAGAATCTTTCATAGCGTTTTTGTCCACTTTAGTCAAATCCCAACCACCTTCTTCCATAGAGTGCATGAATTCATCACCATACTTGATAATTCCTGATTCCAACATTTCACGAAGTAAATCGTTCCCTTCACGGGTTCGTTCTCCTACTCCTGCAAATACAGAAAGTCCTCCATGCCCTTTTGCAATATTGTTAATAAGCTCTTGGATTAAAACCGTTTTTCCTACACCAGCTCCTCCAAATAAACCAATTTTTCCACCTTTAGCATAAGGTTCAATCAAGTCGATTACTTTAATTCCAGTAAATAAGACTTCAGTAGAAGTAGATAAGTCTTCAAATGCAGGGGCATCTCTGTGAATAGGAAGTCCGTTTTCATTATCCTTTGGAAGGTTTTCCATTCCGTCAATAGCATCCCCAATTACATTAAAGAGGCGTCCGTATACATTTTCGCCGATAGGCATTTGAATAGGACTCCCAATAGCTTTGGCATTAGTTCCTCGACTGAGACCATCTGTAGAGTCCATAGATACCGTTCTAACGGTTTCTTCACCAATGTGAGATTGAACTTCGAGAATTAATTTTGTTCCATCAGGATTTTCGATTTCTAATGCGTCATAAATACGCGGTAGTGGATTGTTTTCTCCACTGAAATCTACATCTACAACGGGTCCAATAATTTGAGAAACTTTACCTATACTTTGAGCCATTTTTAACTACTTAATGTTTTCTAAAATATTTTAAGTGGCAAATATACGATGTTACTCGTTAAATCAAGAAAGGGGACCTTTTTTTTCACGAAAAATTTCAACAAAAAAAGGCAACATTAAATGTTGCCTTTTTTATATCAAAATAAAATACTAATTAGAGACTAAATGTAGCTCTCAAATTAACTCTTCTTCCAATTACGGGCATTCTTGGGAATGCACGATATTGCTGGTTAAACAGATTTGTAGAAGATAAATCTAATTTAACTCCGTTCGAAAGTTTATACCCAATACTTGCATCAACCAAATTTTTCGCTTGAACTGTACCAGCGTAGAATCCTTGGTTCGAATTAAACTCATCATCATGTTGAAATGACAAAGATGCTTGGATACCATCTTTAGTGAAATAATTTGCTCCTAAACGATATTTAAATCGAGGTGCATTTAAGAAATCTTGGAAGGGTAAACCATCATCATTGTCTTCTCCTGGATTCCACTCATTCTGACTCAACCATGAGGCATTCCCCCAAAAAGTTAACTTGTCTGTTGCATAATACTCCATAGAAAGGTCTGATCCCCAGTGAGAACGTGTTACGTCATCAAAGATTCTGTACCCAGCAGAAATGTGGGAGATACCATCATTCTGAGGTACTCTCTGAGACTCTATAACTCCAACAGCACCTGCAGCACCTTGACCCCCTTCAGAAGTGGGCTTCATAACATCTACATATCCCTGACCTCCTTGAACAAAAGCACCTCCGATAAGCCCAGCAACTTGTGCTGATGTTTGAGCTATCGCTGGACCAATTAAACCAGCGGCAGTAGCAGCTACTGCATCAGATACTGGTGCTATTGCAGGTGATCCTGGGAATAAGGCACCAGCAGGGGCTCCAGTAGCCCAAATAGCTTCGGGTATTCCACTTGCAGTATATTGAGCTTCAACACCTGCTTGAACTTGTGCATTTACACCAGCAGTAACTGCCTGAGCAATTGCAGCACTTATTATTGGATCTGCCGCAAAATCTGAAGCAACTTGAGCTCCAAGATCTGTAGGAATCCCTTCATAATTATTTAATCTAAATGTTGGGCCGATTGCTGTAAATTGAGTAGAACCAGATCTTGCAAATGTGTATACATCTATACCTATCGCAAACTTATCTCCTAGAAGTCCTTTATATCCTACCTCCCAAGAAGTTGTTGTTCCTAAAAGGGCTGAAGGTGTGCCTACAGCTTGTGGCATAGCACTTCCATTGAATGCATTGTATCCCTCTATAGAACCAGAAGCTCCGCCAGGAACATATGTGCTAAAAAAGTTTTGTACTAAAGGTAATAGAGGTGCATAAGCTGGATTGGCTCCTACCCCAGCATATAATGGAGGTAATACCTGACTGGCAACAGCTCCATAAGGAATAGCAAGTGGCCAATTTGTGACGTTCGCAGGAAGTGTCGCTCCTCCTCCTCCAACAATTTCTATAGGAGCATTTGGATCAAAGTCCTGAGCAGTAGTCTGTCCAGATAACCATACATCTAATACTCCAGGTGATTGGATTTGTACTGGGAAATCTACATAAGTTTCTAATGCACTAGGTCCAAAAACAGCTTGATTGTACGTTAATCTGAAACTGTTTTTACTATTAGCTTTATAAACTAAGGCAATTCGAGGTGCAATTTTTCCTTTATCAACAAAATTTAATTTGTCGTATCTCAATGCATAAGTTAAATCAAGCTTCTCACCAAAACGAGAAGTTCCTTGACCGTAAAGTCCATAATTGATGTAATCATTATTCCCATCATTTGCTCCAAAAAGTGTGTTTTCTGAATCAGTCCCAATGTCTCTATAGTCAAGACCGAAAGTAAAATTAGAGTCTAAGAAATTAACAGCATCAAAGTTATATTGTAACTGAGCGTCTAATGCAGATCTTTTCGTAATTATTCTTTGGGCAGTCAAATAAAGATAAAAGGGAGAATTTTCGTCTCCACCATCGTTGAAGTTATAAGATACTTGTCCAAAAAACCCGCCAGATTTAATCCTAGCCTGAGTCCAATAATCATTTCCAGCTGCATAACCAGGACCTTGTGCTTGGTTTATCAATCCATTACCAGAATTGATACCACCAGACACTACAACATCAGTATTATCATTTGGTCTAAACTCTAAGTGAGCATTCGCCATAAAAGTTTCGTATTCATTCATGTAGGCGTTACCATCTCCATCGGGATCTATTTCAGATCTTGTAAGTATTGGAGTAGAAGGCACTTGAGAAGGATCAATTCTATTGTTTTTTACAATAGGCTGAAAGATACCATTTCTGGTAGCCCCATTTATTTGTGCAAGAAAATCAGCATCTTCAACAGGGTCCAAAGTAAACTCATCTCCCTTCTTGTATTGTGCATTTACTTTAAATCCAAACGTCTTTTTCTCATTTGCATAAGCATGTCGGATTGCACCAGATATAGTACTAAGGTTTCCGCCAATTAACTCAACTGAGGTTCCGGGTCTATCAATAGCCTTTTTAGAGAAAAAGTGGACAACTCCTGATTCTACTCCGGGACCATATAAAGCAGATGCTGCACCACGTACTACCTCAACTCTTTCTAAATCGAGGTTAGATAAACCTGATTGAAAAGCAAAAAAGGATCCTGAAGCTGGAGATTGTAAAAAACGATAATCCAAAATAGGAAAAACTCTGGTTCCAAAAACTCCTGAACCTGCTCTCATTTCAAAATTTACTGAATTCGCAGATTGTTGTTGAAATTGAATCCCAGGAACATTAATTAAACTTCTTATGGGATCATTAACATTGGCAGAGTTTTCAAGATCTTGTGATGAAATGATTGAAACGGATGCAGGTGCATCTAAAATCTTTTCTGATCTTCTTGAAGCAGAGATTACTACCTCATTTAAGTTTTGTCCGTAATCTAGAGCTACTAGAATAGTTTGATCTGCAGAGGTTACTTCTACCCTTTGAGAACTAAATCCAATATAACTAATTTCTATAGTCAGTGGTAATTCAGCTGAAGAATTCAAAATGAAGTTCCCGTCAAAATCAGCCACAGCACCTGTGTTTGAACCTAAAACGATAATATTGGCTCCAGGGATGGCTTCCTGATTCTCAGAATCAACAACAGTACCTGAAATTGATGTCTGAGCGTGAACTGTGTTTGCAAAAATTAATAGGAGTGCGAACAGTCCGTTTTTTAATACATTTTTTGTTTTCATATTTTTTGTTTTCAGTTTCTTTAGAACTTCTATAGATTAATCAGTTTGGTAAAATGAGTTTTTTGATTTAAATTTATTTAATGGCTTCTAAGTTACTACATTTTTGGAATAGGCTTTCGATTTTTTAAAATTTAAGACGCTACAAGAAGAATTTGTTTTGAACAAACAGAAACTATAAGAAAGTGACTTCTGTAAAATTCATGCCAAAAAAATGATTAGGTAAACTGAGCGGGATGACTTATTTTAGAAATCCAATTTATTCCATTTGAAACGTCTATTTTATTTTTTAGTCAAACAACTTTTACGCTATTACAACCACGTCTATTTCAGAAAAGTTGAAATCTATGGATATGAAAATATCCCTCAAGATGGAGGGGTTTTATTTTCTCCAAATCATCAAGGAGCCTTCCTAGACCCACTGATTGTTGCCTCTATGACCCCTGATCAAATGACATCACTAACCAGAAGTGATGTTTTTGGTGGACCATTTCAATGGTTTTTAGATGCTTCCAAAATGCTCCCAGTATACCGGATTCGAAATGGGTATAGTAATTTGAAAAAAAACGATTTGACATTTGATAAATGCTTTCAATTGCTAAGCGAAGGGAAATTCATGCTCATGTTTTCAGAAGGTGGTCACCACGATGAATATTTTTTACAAAACCTTTCTAAAGGAAGTAGTCGTTTAGTTTATCAAGCTTTTATGAAGTTTCCCAATAAAAAAATTTATTTACAACCAGTAGGAATAAACTATGGACACCACCGGCAACCCCGATGTACCTTACACCTGGTTTTCGAAAAGCCCATTGAGGTTGGTACCTCTTTGGACCCTAGTCTTAGTGAAGCAGAAAACATTAACAACTTAAAAATACAGCTTGAGAAGCAAATGAAAAAATGCCTTTGGTTACCAGAAAAATCTGAAAACTACGCGCTTTTAAAGCAAAAAATCAATCAGCACTCAACGCAACTTCCATTCGAAGATCTCAAAACGCTTTTAAAAAATAACCCTTCAAGACTTCCTGATCAAGATGAAAAAACAGCTTTTACCCGATTTATTGCCTTTTTACTCAGTATTCCTAACCTGATTCCATTATGGATAACTAGAAAAGTAATTTCAAAATTTGAGGATCTTGTTTTTATTAGCTCATTAAAATATGCAATGGGTGTTTTTTTCTTCCCATTGTGGTGGTTCGTGAGTAGCATGTCAATTGCTTATGTCTTTGGAAACACTGTGATGATGTGGTATCTTCTGATTTGTATTTTTAGCGCTTTCCTAAGACAAAGAATTTTGTTATTATAAATATATTATCAATAGAAATTTCTTATAGTTAGCTCATAACTCCACTGTAAAACTGTATCAAATTATAATATTATAATTTATTCTTATTATTTATATTTTTTTCATAATTAAATATTATGTAGTTTGTTTTGTTGTTAGATTCGTAACTTTACAAAATGTATGATATTATAATCATTGGAGCGGGCCCCATCGGGCTGGCATGTGGAATTGAAACAGAAAAAAAAGGACTTAAATATTTGATATTGGACAAGGGAACTTTAGTTAATTCTCTTTACCATTATCCGATGAACATGACCTTTTTTTCGACTTCAGACAAGCTAGAAATTGGTGAAATTCCATTTATTTCTCACAACTCAAAACCAACCCGATCCGAAGCTCTTGAGTATTACAGAAGAGTAGCTTCTCATTGGAATTTAAAACTGAACCTGTATGAGGAGATAAATACTATTGATGTCAAAGCAGGTGGATATGAGATCCGGTCTTCAAAAAGAACCTATAGCTCACCAAATCTTATTATTGCAACAGGGTTTTATGACCGCCCATTTTTGTTGGGTGTCCCCGGAGAAACCCTCTCCAAAGTCAAACACTACTACACCGAACCACACCCCTATTTTGGCATGAATCTCGTTGTTGTTGGTGCTGCTAATTCAGCTGTAGACGTTGCACTAGAAACGTATAGAAAAGGAGCTAAAAGTGTAACCATGATTATTCGGGAAAATGAAATTGGAGAAAACGTGAAATATTGGGCAAGACCGGATATCGTAAACCGAATAAAAGAGGGAACAATCAAAGCTTATTTTCAAGCAGAGATAGATAAAATTACTCCAAATGAAGTTCATTTTAAAGATGCAGACGGTAAGCATGTTATTGAAAATGACTTTGTTTTGGCTATGACTGGTTATGAACCAAATTTTGAAATGCTTGAACAGCTTGGAGTAAACTTTCATCAAGACGAATTTAAAACTCCAATCTATGATCCACAGAGCATGGAGAGTAATGTAAAAGGAGTCTATCTAGCCGGAGTAGTTTGTGGTGGTTATAAAACCAACAAATGGTTTATTGAAAACTCCAGAGTTCACGCAATTAAAATTTTAGACTCTATCTCAAAGAAATAGACTTTTCATGAAAAGAAAAGTATTTCAATTAGTGTTTTCGTAAATTTGATAAAATATCAAAGTGAACGTATTAATTATTCCTGACTCATTTAAAGGAAGTCTCAGTGCCGCAGAAGTTGCTGGAATTATGGAGAAAACTGTCTTGAAAGTTTTTCCAAAAAGTAAATGCATGAGTATGCCTTTTTCTGATGGAGGTGAAGGTGCCTTATTTACTTTAAAATCAAATGCAGACGGTAGCTTAATAAAAAGTAAAACTACCGATGCTCTAAAAAGACCAATTAGCGCCCCTTATTTTATCTTTAAAGATCAAAAAACTGCTTGGATAGAGCTTTCCCAAACAGCCGGGCTCACCCAACTGAAAAAAGAAGAACGAAATCCACTAATAACATCTACTTGGGGGACAGGATTGATGATCCTTGAAGCGCTAGAACAAGGTTGTGAGACAATTTATTTAGGTATTGGAGGTAGTGCAACTCAAGACATAGGTACAGGAATAATACAGGCATTAGGAGGCCTCTTTTTAGATATAAAGGGCAATGAATTATCTTCAGGTGGTGGAGAATTGTATCGGCTAAATAAAATTGATCTAAGCGGACTACATCCTCAAGCACTTAAATGTAAATGGATTATTGCCTGTGATGTACAGAATACGCTAATTGGGAAAAATGGAACTGCGTATACTTATGCAAAGCAAAAAGGAGCTTCAAATAACGATATAGAGCAATTAGAGAAAGGTGGTATCCGCTTTGCAGAAATTGTTCAGAGACAATTTGGAATTGATGTAAGCAATATAAAAGGAGGTGGAGCAGCTGGCGGAGTTGGTGCTGGATTAATGGGACTTCTGGGGGCTTCATTAGAAAAGGGATTTGATTTATTAGCATCTCTAACGGGCTTATCTAATATCATTCCTTCTATGGATCTAATCCTAACAGGTGAAGGAAGTTTTGACGAACAAAGCCTTTATGGTAAATTGCCCATTCAGGTAGCGACTTTAGCGCACGAGAACAAAATTCCTGTATTTATTTTGACAGGAAAAGCAAAAATAAACGAATTAAAACAGCTCCCAAATTGCAAAATTATAGACTGTACCCCTGCAGGAATGACACTAGATATTGCTATGGCGAACGCTGCTCAAAATTTGGAACAAGCGCTTTTAGGAGGGCTACAATCGATAACTAACTAAAAGTATTCTATGCTATTTTCATTTGTCAGTATCCTTATTTCAATTTTATGGATTATTCTTGGCACTTCGGTTACAAAAATACACCCGTTTCTGGTACTCTTCTCAGCAGCCTTACTTTTAGCCTTTCTACTGGGGATTTCACCTATAGAAACCCTAAACCTTATACAAGGCGGATTCGGTCAGATTATTGAGAAAATTGGATTGTTGATTCTCTTCGGAACCGTAATTGGAGTTGCAATGGAGAAATCTAATGCAACACTTGCCCTTGCTAAGGGAATTTTAAAAATAATGAATCGACTTCCTCTCCCTTATGCTATAAGTTGTATTGGGTATTTGGTCTCAATTCCCGTATTCTGCGATGCTGCATTTGTCATCCTATCTCATTTAAATAAAACCTTGTCCCAACAAACTAAGACTCCTCTGGTAGGACTAACAGTAGCTTTGTCAACGGGATTATTTGCTCCTCATGTTTTGGTTCCTCCAACACCCGGGCCCCTTGCTGCTGCTGCAAATTTGGAGCTAGAAAATTTATTGCTACTTATTGCAATGGGTGCCTTAATCGCTTTTATACTTATACTGGTTGGAGGAGCGTATGGGAATTACCTTAACAAAAAAAATAAATTTATTGAAGAAATACCCAGTGAAGAAAATACAAAATCAGAAATAGCACTTCCTCCATTTATGAAAGCTGTGCTTCCTATTCTTGCACCCATCGTATTAATGTGCTTTGGGACCCTGCTTAAATTTCTCCCAGAGAATATTCCTGGATTATTATATCTAAGGTTTTTGACCCTACCAACAACCTCCTTAGGAATTGGAATGCTTTTTGCTTTTAGACTCACACAATTCAACAGAAAAGAATTTCTCAACAACTCAATAAAAAAAGGGATCGAACAAGCAGCACCTATCCTTATAATTACGGGAATGGGTGGCGCATTAGGAACGATAATACAAACAATTCCTTTAAAAACCTATGCAGCCTCTATTGCTTCTTTTGACAATTTAGGAATTCTGATTCCGTTTCTTATCGCTGCATTGTTAAAGTCAGCTCAAGGATCTTCAACAGTCGCAATTATTACAACTTCTTCACTGATTTTTCCTTTACTCCCTCTCTTAGGTTTAGATAGTGAAATGGGTAAGGTGTGGGCAATTATGTCCTTAGGAGTAGGTTCAATGACGGTCTCACACGCTAACGATTCCTATTTTTGGATTGTAGCTCAAATGAGTGGCATGGATGTAAAAACAGCTTATAAAACGCATACAATGGGAACCCTAATTCAAGGTGGAGTCGGTCTATTAGTAGTATGGGCAGGATATTGGATTTGGAACGTATTTTAATAAGAAGAATACGTAATCTCTAAAACAACTTTTTTGTCAGACAATTCATCTGCTGGATGAGAGCCTACCAAAACACTTCCAATCGGATTGAGTGTTGCTGCGCGAGGATACTTTATAATGGGGTCATCAGAAAAATTCTTAATTCCTTCTATGATTGAATTATCTTCTATATTGGCTGAAACTACAAGCCCCAAATCAAGATTTAAAGAGTCGTTTCTTATAATGTTTGAGATATGTTTGGTAAGGTTGAATGAATATTTGTAGGGCTTATTACTTTCATCGTATTCCAAAAGTCCACCAAAAATATTTTTATTCCTATTGGTTCCAGAAGATGAAATGCTGTTATCTCCAAAATAATCTAAAAGTGGAGAGCCGGATTCGTATTCGTATAAATACAATCTTTGCGCTAAAAGTTCTGCGGAAATCTCGGTTTGATCCGAATCAAGATAGAACTCAAGTTTTGCTTTGCTGATTAACCAATTTTGTTGTCTCAAATTATTTAGCACTTCTGTGCCTTCACTATTTTCATTTGAAAATAAACGGATTTTACCATGGTATTTTCCGCTTTTAATGTAGAGCCTATCAGAAGGTAAATTCTGATTTGATGAAATTATTCCTTCTTGAATAGATGCATTAAATCCTTCATTTTTGAGGGTATTTATACGAATTCCAGAAAGCCCAAGCGTATACTCTCTTTGTATCTTATCAATTCTGTCGTCTGCGATCTCATCTGAAGTCCCGTTGGTGCTGTATTGATCAAATTCATATTCCACTTTAACAACTGCATTTTGAATATCCAAAAGCATATAAATGTCATCTGAGAAGTTTTCCGTACGGACAATGATCCCACGCATGGCTTCTTGAAAAGCTGCACTTGATGCAAGAGATGGTGACCCCTCCATATCAATCAAACGCCTTTGGAAAAAATCTGTATCCAGAGCAACTCTGATTCTTGGAGATAATCGAGTCTCAACCCGAGTTGTTTCATCTATATCTTCCGTATCAGGATCATCTTCCTTATAATTGAATCGAAGCTCCTCAAAATTCAAGTTGATCCGATCTTCAAATAAAACTTCATTATAAAAACCTTTTTCAAAATAATCATCAGAAGAATAATAAACTTGTCTTGATTCAAAATTTTTAGTAGGGTCTAATGCGTTTAAGTAGTATGTTGATTCATAAACTTTCAAATCAAAACTAGCATTTGGGTTTCCATAGATGGAATCAATTTGATATACTTTATTTTCTTCCTCATATGCATCATTCTCATCATCGTTATGGTCCAATATACCATCTCCATCACTGTCAGAACTTAGAGGATTAAGCCCAGCTTGAGTCTCCAAAAGGTCGGAAAGTTCATCTGAATCAGAATTACTTTGAGGATCGTCGGGATCGGCATCCAAAGAATCAATTACACCATCGTTATCTCTATCGTTTAGATTATTAAAAAATGGGATTTCTAAATAAACAGCTGTCACTGTTTCATTTTCAGGTATAATTGAAATTTGGTCTTGATTTTGTTCGTCCTCTAACTCCTGACTATAATTTCCAAAGGTTGTCGATTCTGAAAGGACAAGTTGACTTACAAAACTTGCTTGAGATTTTCCGAAAACTGGATGCTCGATACTTCCAAGTTGGATAAGCGGCAAATTATTTGATTGAACTTTATCAAGCCCTTCTTGAAAAGTGAAAACATCAAATCTATTGGTAGTTAATTCGAGTGTTTGATCTTGTAAAAGAGATACGCCTACAGGATAAAAGTCTTTATTACATGACCATAAAGATAATCCAAGGCAAAAACTTAAAAAAAGTCTAACTGTGATTCGCATACAAAGGTGATGGTAATTAAAACTTTTTAGAATAAAATTTAATATAAACATCTTCATCTTTTGATTCATCAAAATTTAGATGAGGTTTATTGCTTTTTTTAATCTCTTCAATTAGATCATCTGGAATGTTTTCTGAAGCCATAATTAAACCATCAGAGTGAGCAATAGCCAACTTAGTCAAAGCCTCATAGTTTGCTGTTTTCAGCACCTCTGAAAGTTTTTCATCGATTTTATCAAAAGTTACTTTTTCTTGAAACTTCTCAGAAAAAACTCCCTCAAAATTAGATTCATAAATGGAACTTATGATTTTACTGTCTGCAAATAAAGGTTCATCACCAAAATAGGTCTTGAGGTATAAAGGGAAAAGCGCGGTAAACCACCCATGAAGATGAATTACATCTGGAGCCCAATTAAGTTTTTTGACCGTTTCTACTACTCCTTTTGTAAAGAAAATCATTCTTTCGTCATTGTCTTTAAAACAATTCCCCTTTTCATCATGCAAGATGGCACGACGTTTAAAATATTCTTCGTTGTCAATAAAATAAACTTGCATTCGCTCTTTAGGAATGGATGCTACTTTAATGATTAAGGGCATATCCATATCATTAATAACGAGATTCATTCCAGAAAGGCGTATAACCTCATGTAATTGATGCCTTCTTTCATTGATCAATCCATACCTAGGCATAAATATTCTTGTCTGACCACCGTGCTCATTAATAGCCTTGGGTATCTGAAATGAATTAACGGCTTGTTCGGTTTGAGGTAGATAAGGTACTACCTCTGAGGAAATGATTAATACTCTTTTATCCTTCATATATTGTGATGTCCGTGCAGAAAAGCTTTGCAAAAGTACAAAATTAATGCACATATACTTAAAAACTGCCTACTTTAGCACTGTTAATCATTTACTAAATGATCGTCATTCACACTGCTAGAGAGCTTAGAAAACAAATTCAGCTTAAAAAAACATCTGTCGGACTTGTGCCAACAATGGGTGCCTTGCACACTGGTCACCTGTCCCTTGTAAAACGAGCTTCAGAAGAAAATCAGTTGGTAATTGTGAGTATTTATGTAAACCCTACACAATTTAACGATAAAAAAGATTTAGAAAATTATCCGAAAAACTTAGATCAAGATCTAGAATTGCTTCAATCATCATCAGAAAACATCATTCTTTATGCACCAGAAAATGATGATATATATCCAGACGGTATGGTGCCTAAAAATTTTGATTTTGGAAGTCTCGCTCTACATATGGAAGGATTTTCAAGGCCCGGACACTTTGATGGTGTAGCAACAGTAGTAGAGGCGCTTTTAAAAAATACAACCCCAACAAGAGCTTATTTTGGTGAAAAAGATTTTCAACAACTGACTATTATTAAGGAACTAAACAAGCAACTTAAATTGGGGGTAGAAATCATTAGTTGTCCGATAATACGCGAAAAAAACGGTTTAGCAATGAGTTCAAGAAACCAACTCTTATCTCCTAAAGACCGAGAAGAAGCCAAAGTCATTTTTAAAAGCCTTGAAGCAATTCTTAAACACGCTGAAAAATGGACTCCACACCAAATGAAACAATTTTTCATAGCCGAAGTTGAAAATCTTAAAGGCTTTAAAGTTGAATACTTTTCTGTAGCATCACCGTCGGATTTAATTCCAGTAGATCACATAGAACAACACAAAATGTACAGGATTTTTGTTGCAGTTTATGCTGGAAAAACGAGGTTGATAGATACCGTAGAATTGAAGAGAAAATAATACCTTTGATCCATGCTTATTGAAGTCTTAAAATCAAAAATCCATAGAGTTACAGTCACGGATGCAGACCTAAACTATATTGGAAGTATTACATTAGACAAAGTGCTAATCGATGCAGCAAATCTGATCGTAGGAGAGAAAGTTCAAGTTGTGAATATAAACAATGGTGAACGGCTCGAAACTTATGTTATTGAAGGGGAGTCTGGTTCTGGAGAAGTGACCTTAAACGGTCCCGCAGCTAGAAAAGTTCAAAAGGGTGATGTCATCATCATAATTAGTTATGCCCAAATGGAGCTCGAAGCCGCCAAAGCATTTAAACCTACACTTATTTTTCCAAACGAAACAAATAATTTACTTCAGTAGCTTTTGAAAACAATCAAATCCTTTCTCAAGATTACCATTCCCTTGGGTGTTGGGGTATTTTTTATTTATCTCACATACAACTCAACCTCTGATGAAGAGCGAAAACTAATTCTTGAATACATTCAAAAAGCCGATTCAAAAATTATTTTGATTTCTGTTTTTTTTGGGATTCTAAGTCATTTATCCAGAGCTTACAGATGGAAGTTTTTGCTTGCTCCTTTAGGCTATAAGCCTCGCCTAATAAACTCCATTTTAGCGGTTCTGATAGCTTATATATCCAATCTTGGAATACCACGTTCTGGGGAAATCTTTAGAGCAACCTCTCTTAGCACCTATGAAGATATCCCTTTTGAAAAAGCATTTGGTACCATCGTAGCAGAGCGATTGGTAGATCTCATGATATTATTGGCTTTTATATTGATCGCCTTAAGTCTTCAGTTCGATCTTTTTTGGGGTATTCTCCAAGAGAAAAGTATTTCTTTAAATGAATTAGGTATTGGAATAGCCGCTCTAATATTAAGCTATTTTGTCTTAAAAAATCGCTTTGCTAAAAGTGAAAACGCCTTAGTTTTAAAAATTAAAAATTTTATTTCTGGACTCGCAGAAGGTATAATGAGTCTTCAAACCATGCCGAAAAAAGGAGCCTTTATCTTCCACACATTATTTATTTGGTCAATGTATTTGGCTATGTTTTATGTTATAAAATGGACTGTTCCAGAAACGGCCTCCCTAGGTCTGAATGCTATTCTTCCTGCATTTGTCATTGGAGGGCTGGCAATTTCAGCTACCAATGGAGGAATTGGAATTTATCCCTTTTCGGTTGCTCTAGTTTTAGCTACTTTCGGCGTTTCTAATGAGTCAGGATTGGCTTTTGGATGGATAATGTGGACCTCTCAGACCATGATGATTATCATCTTTGGTAGTCTTTCTTTTTTTGTGCTACCTTTAGTTAATCGACAAAAAAAGAGTGAATCTTCCTAGATGGCTAAACTGAAAAAAGCTTATTTCTGTCAAAGTTGTGGTACGCAACATGCACAATGGCAAGGTCAATGCAATGCGTGTCGTGCTTGGAATACCCTGGTTGAAGAAATTATCGAAAAAGAAAAGGTGCCAAACTGGAATACAGATCCCAAAACTAGTACATCAAAACCTATCCCCCTGAGCGAAGTCGCAACTGGGGAAATACCAAGGATTAAAACAACAGACCAAGAATTAAATCGTGTTTTGGGAGGAGGATTCGTACCAGGATCAGTCATTCTTTTGGGCGGAGAGCCAGGAATTGGAAAATCTACACTACTGCTTCAGTTATCCTTAAGTATTGATAAAAAGGTTCTTTATGTTTCAGGAGAAGAAAGTCAACAACAAATCAAACTTCGTGCAGACCGAATGGGGTTGAGTTCGGATTCCTGCTTTCTTCTTAGTCAAACTGATACCCAAAAGATTTTTGAACAGTTTCCAAAACTGAGTCCTGAATTACTCATTATAGATTCTATTCAGACCCTTCACACCCCTCATATAGAAAGTGGAGCTGGTAGTGTTTCTCAAATAAAAGCTACAGCAGCAGAACTCATACAATATGCTAAAGCCACCCATACTCCTGTAATATTGGTAGGACATATTACAAAAGACGGTGCCATTGCTGGGCCCAAAATACTTGAACATATGGTAGATACCGTCCTTCAGTTTGAAGGTGATCGAAACCATGTGTACCGTATTTTACGAGCTCAAAAAAATCGTTTTGGAGCCACCTCTGAAATTGGGATATACGAAATGCAAACTCAAGGATTACGTCAAGTTCATAATCCAAGTGAAATGCTTATTTCTCCAAAAGATGAAGTCTTGAGTGGGCATGCTATTGCAGCAACAGTAGAAGGCTTACGCCCAATGATGATCGAGGTTCAAGCTTTAGTCAGTACCGCTGTTTATGGCACGCCACAACGCAGTTGTACTGGATTCAATGCAAAAAGACTGAATATGCTTTTAGCTGTACTTGAAAAAAGAGCTGGCTTCGCACTGGGAAGTAAAGATGTCTTTATCAATATTACTGGAGGAATTAATATCGAAGATCCTGCATTAGACTTAGCCGTAATAGCAGCTTTACTCTCTAGTTATCACGATACTCCTATTTCACAACATGTTTGTTTTGCTGCGGAAATTGGACTTTCTGGAGAAATCCGCCCTGTAGCAAAAGCAGAATTAAGAGTACAAGAAGCTGAAAAATTAGGCTTTGAAAATATTGCGCTTTCTAAATTCTCCAAATTGGGATCTGACCCAAAAACAATCAAGCCTCTATTTTTCACAAAGGTAGAATCCCTTACAGATTTCTTGTTTTAAAAATTAAAAAATTAACGAAAACCGAGTATCTTCGATTGAACTAATCTCTGACTAAAGATGGATAAAATTGTCTCTCAATTTTTGGCACAAGTTAATGCCCGTAACCAAAACGAACCCGAATTCATGCAAGCCGTCACTGAAGTGGCTGAAACTGTAATTCCTTATATCGTCAAACAAGATATTTACTATGGGCAGAATATTTTACTTAGAATGGTAGAGCCCGAACGTGTTGTTTCTTTTCGAGTCGCCTGGATCGATGACAATGAAGAGATTCAAGTAAACAGAGGTTATAGAATTGAGATGAATTCAGCAATAGGACCATACAAAGGGGGGCTCCGATTTCATCCTAGTGTAAATCTAAGTATCCTTAAGTTTCTAGCCTTCGAACAAATATTTAAAAATAGCCTTACTACGCTCCCTATGGGAGGAGGAAAAGGAGGATCCGATTTTGATCCAAAAGGAAAGTCAGATACTGAAGTAATGCGTTTTTGCCAAAGTTTTATGACGGAACTTTTCAGACATATTGGACCCAACAGGGATATTCCTGCTGGAGATATTGGAGTAGGTAGTAGAGAAATTGGTTACTTATTCGGACAGTACAAACGCTTGAAAAATGAATTTACCGGTGTATTGACTGGCAAAGGCGTTTCTTGGGGAGGATCTTTAATCCGCCCAGAAGCAACTGGTTATGGTGTAGTTTATTTTGCTCGTCAAATGTTAGCACACCAAAACGAAGGTTTAGAAGGAAAAACAGTCGTTATTTCAGGTTCTGGTAATGTGGCTCAATTTGCTGCTGAAAAAATCATCCAATTGGGTGGAACCGTATTGACTTTGTCAGATTCTTCTGGCTATATCTATGATGCGGATGGTATAGATGAAGAAAAATTATCCTATGTCATGAATTTAAAAAACGTAAAACGCGATCGGATTCATCACTATGTGACCAAGTATCCCAAGGCTACTTTTCATGCTGGAAAAACACCATGGGAAGTTCCCTGTAAGGTTGCTTTGCCCTGTGCTACACAGAATGAATTGGATGGAAAAGCTGCTGCTCTATTAATCAAAAATGGATGTCTTTGTGTGAGCGAGGGTGCAAATATGCCAAGTACTCCAGAAGCCATAGAACAATTTGCTAATCACAAAGTCCTCTTTGCTCCAGGAAAAGCTTCAAATGCCGGAGGTGTTGCAGTTTCTGGACTTGAAATGGCACAAAATTCACTAAGATACAGCTGGTCCAGAGAAGAAGTAGATCAACGTTTACAAACCATAATGAATGATATTCACAAATCTTGTGTTCAATTTGGAGCGGAGGGAGATCATGTGAATTACGTAAAAGGTGCAAATATTGCTGGCTTTGTCAAAATTGCTGATGCCATGCTTGCTCAAGGTGTAGTTTAAATCAATCATTTAAGATGAATGATTCTATTCAGGCTGTAGTTTTGGGAACATTACGCTATGGAGATTCCAGTCTTATTGTGTCCTGTTATACAAAACAGCATGGACTTCAGTCATATATGTTGAAAGGAATACTCTCAGCAAGACGCAAAAAAAAAATTTCAAAATCTTACTTCGAACCTCTTAATCTTCTAGAATTTCAAGCAAAAAAAAATAGAGACAATAGTTTGGGATATCTTCAAGAGGCTAATTTATTACACCCTTTTATTTCAATCCCATTCGACCTTAGAAAAAAAGCCATCGTATTTTTTTTGGCAGAAGTCATTCAACAAGTGGTAAAAGAAGAAGAACAAGCCAATCCAGCTTTATTTGATTATATTGAAAATAACTTGCTTTGGCTCGACCAACATGATGAAATTGGACTCTTTCATGTTAAAACAATGCTTGACCTGACTAGCTTTATGGGATTCTCTCCTAATCTATCGAATCGTGATGCCTCCTATTTTGATCTGGAAACAGGCTGTTTAACAAATAGTAAACCTACGACACATTATATTGAAGGAAATTTGAAGGATTTATGGATTAACGTTTTAGGCACGAAATTTGAAGACATAGAAAAAATAAAAATTAATAGAAAAGAAAAAGCTACTCTTTTGGAATATTTAATTAGTTATTTCAAATTACATTTACAACAATTCAGACCACCAAAATCAACAGAAATATTGAATGAGCTATTTAAAGTTTCATAGTAGCCTTTTATTGCTTATTGCACCACTAATGATACTGGGGCAAGAAGTCCTTGTTTTAGATGGAGTTTCTGATTTTCCTCTAGAGGGAGTTGCATTGTATAATACATCTAAAACAAAATCCATTTTAACCGATGTAGAGGGAAAGGCGCCTCTGAATAATTTTTCTGATACAGATACAATAATGGTTCAGTTTTATGGTTTTGAGACCCTAAAGCTATTACTGAGTGCAGATGAATTAAATAATGGCTTAACTATACTTTTACAGCCCAAAGACCAAACTCTGGATGAAGTCATTCTCTCTGTAGGAAGAAACCCAACTGCCCGAAAACAAATCGCAGAAAAAGTTGCTGTGATTGATGCTCAAACCATTACTTTACAACGTCCAGCTACAGGCGCAGAATTAGTAAGTTTAAGCCCTGGAGTTCGGATTCAAAAATCTCAAGGTGGTGGTGGAAGCCCTGTCATCAGGGGGTTTGAAGCTAATCGAATTTTGATGGTTGTTGATGGTGTCAGAATGAACAACGCAATTTATAGAAGCGGACACCTTCAAAATGCGATAACAGTAAATCCAAATATTGTAGAACGAGTTGAAGTCATCTATGGATCCTCATCCGTTGCCTATGGTTCTGACGCCTTAGGAGGAGTAATTCACTACTATACCAAAAGTCCTTTAATCAATAGCGAAAAGAAAAATATCTCTTCGTTTTCTACAGATTTTTCTTCAGCAAACAACGCCACAATTAATTCTATTTCAACTGAATTGAGCTTTAAAAAATGGGCAAGTTTAACCAGTATAAGTTATTCTGGATTTGGAGATATTCGAATGGGGAAAAACAGATCTCATGGATATGACCAATGGGGGCTAACACCCTTTTACTCATCAAATTCTAGAACATCTTTCAGTCCATCTCCACTACAAAATGAAAATCCCTTGATTCAGAAAAACACCTCTTACAACCAGTTGGATCTTTTTCAAAAATTTTTAGTTCAAATAGATGATCAAAATCAATTTCAACTCAACATACAATATTCAAATTCTTCTGATATTTCTAGATATGATAAGCTCACTGAAGAAAGAAACGGAACGCTCAGATATGCTGAATGGTATTACGGACCTCAAAAAAGACTACTTGTAGCACCTCAATTAAAACTGTTTCCTCAAAAGAAATTTTTAAATTCTGGGAAAATCACTGTGGCCTACCAAGCAATAGAGGAGTCTAGAAACTATAGGTCCTTTGGAAGTTTAACTCGAAATACGCAAAAAGAAAATGTTAATCTGTGGAGTTTAAATGGTGATTTTGAATTTAATTACACCAAACTGCATTCTTTTTCCTATGGTTTTGAAGCCACTTATAATGATGTTTCCTCAATCGCATCTAAAAAAGATTTAGAATTGCAACAAAATCAAATCATTGGTTACTCTCCTAAACTTCCTATCCCAACTCGCTATCCCAGCAAAGGAAGTTCATATACTAGTTTTGCAGGGTTTGTGAATTGGATATGGGATTTCAATCCTAAATTGACCCTGAATCTTGGAATTCGACTTACTAGTACAAATCTTCTTGCAAAATGGAAAGAGTATTATAACATCAATGCGCTCTTAAGTATGGTAAACCTTGATGCTACTGCTTTAACTGAAACACTCGCTCTTACATACAGACCATCAGAAAAGATTCAATGGAACGCCATTATCTCAAATGGTTTTCGAAATCCAAATATTGATGATGTAGGAAAAATTAGAGAAAGTAAGGGAACCTTAATCGTGCCAAATCCTTCTCTATTTCCCGAATATGCCTATAATTTTGAGTTAGGAGTCACTAAATATTTTGAACAGCCAAAAAACTACATTTCTGTTAGAGGGTTTTCTACAATTATTTCCAGGCATATTGGCCGTAATCAATATTCCATCTTTGCAGATACCACTACATCTGATGAGTTTACAATAATATATAATAACGAAGAAGTTGAAACATTTGCTAATAATAATTTAGGGGATCGATATCTCCTTGGGGCTTCAATTGATGGCTATCTCTCAATACTAGAGCCGCTTTCTCTTCGTGGAAACCTCTCCATCATAGATGCTGCGGAATCTAAAAAATACGGCCCACTACCTTCTATTTCCCCTGCATTTGGGCGTGTTTTTTTGCTTTATCAAAAAACTAAATGGCTAACCCATCTCGCTTTTCAGTTTAGTGCAAAGAAAAAAGTATCTGACTATAGCTTAGGGGGAGAAGATGGTTTGGAAGAAACTCCCTTAATCTCTGAAACTCCAGAACGTTATGCCGGAACTCCCGCTTGGAGTGAGGTCTCTTTTCTTAGCCAATACCGTTTGAAAGAAAATACTTTGATACGTATTGCTCTAGATAATATTTTTGACATTCACTATCGCGAATTTGCTTCTGGCATATCTGCTCCTGGTAGAAACTTAAAAATCGGGCTTAACTATTCATTTTAAAAGGAGTTCATATCAAATAGGAAGTCAAATTTTTCGTTACGATATTTGCCCGAAATTAATTACTTTCGCACATTAATATGTGCATGATTTAGAGCTCCACTCTATATTCATTTACAAATAACTTTCAAAAACCAAGCAAGGTGAAGTTTAAAGAATATAAAAATCTTGATTTACCTCAACTCTCAAGAGAAATTCTAGAGGAGTGGAAAAAAAACGACACCTTTTCAAAAAGTATAAGCACCCGAGAAGGAAAGCCACCGTTTATTTTTTATGAAGGACCGCCTTCGGCAAACGGAATGCCTGGGATTCACCATGTTATGGCGAGAACAATTAAAGATATCTTTTGCCGGTATAAAACTCAAAAAGGCTTTCAAGTAAATCGTAAAGCCGGATGGGATACCCATGGACTACCTGTTGAACTTGGTGTTGAAAAAGAACTTGGTATTTCAAAGGATGCTATAGGAAATAGCATTTCGGTTGAAGAATACAATGCTGCTTGTAAAAAAGCAGTCATGCGCTATACCGATGTTTGGAATTCCCTCACAGAACGAATAGGCTATTGGGTGGACATGGACGACCCTTATCTTACCTATACCCCAAAATACATGGAGTCTGT